>JADJXO010000001.1:785000-1085000 GCA_016715825.1 Nitrospira sp.
AGAGTCGTCCGCTTGTTTGGAGGCCGACATAGATCGGTTGTGCCGAACCAAGGCGCTGTTGATCCTGATAAAGAGCAAACAGCCCGATATGATTTTTCTTGCCGAATTTGTAGTCGGCGTACAGGTAATAATTGACGAACGTTTCTTCGTCGTCCCCTTCTTCCGTCCGTAAGAGATTCCGCTGAACCACGTTCAATTGGCTGACCGAAAGCTCAACGGAGAAGTTATCGTACTGGTATCCGAGCCTGATGGCGTCCATATTGTCGTTGAACAGCCATCGCCTGGAGTCGATGAACCGCTGTCTTCCGACCTGCAGCCTGGCGCCGGGCACGACGTTCCGCAGCGTAAGGAAGGCCAGGTTCATCTTGAGTTCCGTCGGCTGAGACGTATCCTCGATTTCCTCCACTGAAATCGGTACCTCTAGAACAGGATTGGCATAGAACTGTAGGTATTGGTTTGGAGTATAGGCAAATGCAGGGGAGAGAATCGGTGCCAGAATGCTGTCGGCCTTGCCCAGGTCTGAGGAGAGGCTATAGTTACGATTGCTTTCTCCCTCTAACGAGACGTACCCACCGAACGTCAAATTGGGGCCGATCGGGATGGTCGCCCTTGGGGGTGCGGTCTGATCAAATGGCTCAACGGCCTGACCAGGGGGCAGACCATTGGTCTGACTGTACGTCGGAAGAATCGGACCATTGTGTACTGAAGGCCCGCTTGATGACGCTGCTGAGGATTGCATCGCCCTATCTGAAGATTCCTCTGCCGCATACGGAGCGGTGGTCAGCAATAACGTACAAGCTGACGTCATGAGCATGAGTCGAATTGTCGCCTCGCAGGTCATGCTCTTTAGACGCAAAGCACGAGCTGGCGTTACCCAGTTTGTAGACATCATTCGCACATATGTTGGCGTTACGTCAGGTTCTTCGATTGAAGGCCGAGCAGATTATCGGATTGTTGCGTATAGAGGCCGGCATAGAGCCCCTGGCGTTCCAGCAACTGTCGATGCGTACCCTGTTCGACCAATTCACCTTGGTCTAGGACAAGGATGTGGTCGAATAGCTCCATTCCGACAAATTGATGGGTGATGACAATGGTCGTTCGGTCTGCTTGGATGCGGGTGATGGCTTCTCGAACATAGGTGGCCGATCCCTGGTCGAGGGAGGCCGTTGGTTCGTCCAAGACTAAAATAGACGGTTGTTTTACAAGTGCCCGCGCAAGGCAGATCCGTTGCCGCTGTCCGCCGGACAACGTGCTACCACGTTCTCCGATCACGGTCTCGTACCCGTGCGGCAGCCTGGATATAAAATCATGTGCATTGGCCTCCCGAGCCGCGTCGATAATCTGTTCGAGGGTAGCATGTTCCGCCCCGTACGAAATGTTGTCCGCAATACCGGCTCGACACAACAGGGTATCTTGCAACACCACACCAATTTCACGGCGAAGTGATTCACGTTGGTACTCTGCAAGATCTCGCCCATCAAGCATGATCGACCCACTTGAAGGCTGATAGAGTCTGAGCAACAAGTTGACCAATGTGGACTTTCCGGATCCGGAAGGGCCGACTATGGCGACCCGCTGGCCCGGCAATATCCGGAAACACAAATCCGCGAGGACCGGACAGCCTTTGAGATATCCAAACGAGACGTGTTCAAATCGGATCTCGCCTCGGAGCTGTGTTGCCTTGACGGCATCAGGGCGGTCTTCAATGTCCGGTTCGACACCCAGTAAATCGGCAATACGATCGGCGCTCACCGTCGCTTTAGAAAATTGAGCCGACAGCTTCGACAGGTCCTTGATAGGGCTATAGAGGTTCTTCATATAGCTGACAAAGATGAGCAGGTCGCCCGGTGTCATACGGGCTTTGAGCACCTGCCAGGCTCCGAAGAACACGGTGATGGCCGTACTGATCGCACCGATGATCGAGACGACTCGTGTCACCGCAGCAGTGGTCCTGGCTGTTTGAAGCCCCGTATGTAAGTGTTTTGTGCTTTCCTGCTTGAAGCGATCTTGTTCAAACCGCTCTCGGCCGAACGTTTGGACGACGGAGATGGAGGAGAGGGATTCGCTGAGCTGTGAGGCGATGCGACTCTCCTGCTCTCGCTGCTCACGCGTCGTGGCCAAGATTTTCCGATTCAGGATAAAGAGACCGCTGATAAGGATCGGCATGGTGGCGAGAATGATGAGACTGAGCTCCCAGTTGACGACGAACATGACCGTAAACATACCCATGAACGTGAAAACATGGCCGGAGACGGCCAACGGAATATCGGTGAAGGCATTCTTCAAGGTCTGCGTATCGCCTGCCAATTTCGTCAAGAGTTCCCCGGACCGAGTTTGTGAATGGAACGACAGCGAAAGCCCTTGAACATGGGCGAAAAGATGCTGCCGGATCGTAAACACCAAGTGGTGGCCGATTTTGCTCGTCACGAACGATTGAGCGTAGGAGAGGGCCCCGCTCATGATCGCAATCACGGCAATCGATGCGGCAAGGCCGCCCAACACGGTCAATGGCCAGGTGTCATATAGAGCACTGAGGAAAGCGAGTGACGGGGGAGTCGGCTTCTGCAGCAAGATATAGTCAAGAATGAGTTTGAGCGGCCATGGCACCACCAGTTGCATAAGGGTCACACCGAACAGACAGCCTCCGGCCAAAGCCAGGTGTCTCTTGGCTGAACGTAGATGCGAGGCGATGATCGTTCGAAATCGTGCTCGCCCTCGTAAGTAGGTCTCGTTCTGCATCATTGTTGCGTCACCTGTGATTCCTGTGAGAGCGGAAGTAGCGTACGAAACGTATGGAATCGCACTGCCGAGTGGCTGGCCAACTCGCAGAGCAACTGATCGAGAAACTTGAAGGCATCTTTGGTCATAACCTTATGATGGAGTAATAACCCGACGAGGGGAAATGCTTCCAACTGCTCAAGCAATGCATGGACGATATCATCCGGGGACTTCATTCTGGCTCCCTCTTTCCAAGAGTAGAGATCCAGCGTGGTCGAAATCTCCGTGAAGCGGTATTCGGTGATCCGCTCCTGACCTCTATCCTTTGACAAGATCTGAAACCCGAGTTCCTCAAGGGCTCGATAGGTGTCCGTTGTGCAGCGGTTCCAGGGCGGCGTGAAAGCCGGATAAAACTGCTCCTCAAATGTGGATTCAAGAATGGCTTTCCCCTGTGCGATGTCGTTCAGTTGCTAGGTGAACGAGCGGGAAGAGCCGAATTCGCATTTTCGTCCCTTGACCTCGTGATTGCTGTGCATCCAGCCATGTTGGTCGAGGCTCAAGAGAGCGTGATCGGCTCGAAGGGCATTTTTAAGGATCGCCGTGCAGGTTGGCGTGAGACGACCCGGGATAATTTCCAAATTCATCGGCACACTTCGGGCCAGTGCAAGGTCGAGCAGATGCTTGAGCGAGTCGTCATCGTCATCGACATCATCATCACGGAGAAAAAGGTGGAGGTCCCGGCCTTCGGTCTCTTTTGCATCAAGAAAGTGCTTGAGCTCGGTGAGCCATGGGGCAGGTTGATGGATGAGTGCTGAGGTCGAGGCCGCTCGCTCGTTGAGAGCTCGACCGTGTGCCTGTGATGCGAGTCGTTCAATCACCAGGGCGGTCTCTCGTCCACCATTAGTATTGATGGAATGACCAGTGTGAACCGAAGAGCCATCCAAGGATACCGCGATCTTCTCTGCCAAATGCTCTGGGCTGAGATCAGTGGGTTGCAATACAGTGAGGAGCCCCAATTGTTCCAGCTTTCGGGCGCGAATGGTTTGCTCATCATTCTTGTGGCCGGTAAAAGGCCACACCAGTGCGCGTGCACCGGTATTCAAGAGATTCATACAGGTGTTGTAGCCGGCCATTGAGATGGAGAGAGCGGCCTGATGCATCAGTGATTCGAAGGACGAGGTAAAACGCCGGACATCGATATGTGAGTACTGAGCCGCAAGATGGCGGAGTTGAGCATACTGGTGCTCGGGCATATAAGGACCCGTGAACAGTAGCATCCGATGAGGGACGCTCCGAATCAGCAGAACGGAGGCACGAATACTACTGTCGAGTAGCTCGTATCCCACGCGTCCTCCCCCGATGCTGGCAAGAATCGACGGCCCGCCATCGGAAGCTAGTTGGCCGTCCAATGCCTGAACATCCGCCGACACATCGGAGTCCTGCGTCACGAAGCCGGTGTACTGAACCTCGCACCGGAGATCCCGGCAGCGTGAAAATGTTTCGTCCAAGGTCTGGAACGTCGGATCCGAATGGATCAGCAACAGGTCGAAGTATCGGTTCATGAGGCTGACCACCCAATCCTCGTGGCGAACCTGATCCGGTTTGGTGACTAGAATATCCCGCAGGCTGCAGACGACTTGTGTCGAAGAAGTGGAGAGACGGATATGCGCCAATAGGGGCAGCAACTCGAAGGCAAATCGCTTTCTCCCAAAGGGGAAGAGCTCAATGATGACAACGTCGGGACGAAAATGGCCAACAAGCTCGAGCAGCATGTTCTTTCTGGCTCGCTGAACCTGTTCAAGGGTGGTGTCTTCGCTATGAATGTTCAACCCTTGGAATTCACTGTCGGACGTGATCGGTGGTAGATTGACGATCGTAACCCACGACGGAATGTCTATGTCGGAGATGGATTCACCTCCATTCACAAAGACGACGGTGCAGTTCTTCAATGATCGGGCGATGGCCATGCTTCGGATGAGATGGCCCATCCCCAGGACATGCTGACAATAGATAAGGACTCGAGGTTTCTCTGTCACCGCTGTCTTATCGGGTAATTCATCGTTCATTGAAGTAAACCTCTCTGGGCCGATCTGATAATCCGCTCGACTGTCTCCTCGAAGCCTGGCGCAAACCGTAAGTATTGTCGGTAGGCCTTGTTCACCAATTGGAGACGAACATGCCAAGCAAACCGCTCAATCGAGACCGGCCAGTCCACCAACCTCTGGTATTGATGCCATCCTTCGGTTGTGATGAGGTGCACAAATTCATGATCTCCATGGCGGAATTGAAGATCCACCACGAAGTTTGCCAGATCCTGTACGGGATCGCCGATGACAAGTTCATCGAGATCACAAAAGACGAGTCTCCCGTTGTCGGCAAGCAGTTGATCAACATGAAAATCCCAATGGATTGGACGAAATGGGATGGTTGATGAATGCGGCGCAGTCCGCTCAACCTCATCAGCCACATCCCCACATGCCTCTGAGAGCCGTGGGATCGCATCAGAGAGTTTACTCAACTTCTTGTGGGTCTCAACAAGATGGCTTGCTGGGGAATGGACGGCAAGGTCGCGTATGTCACTGGCGTGTAGTGAGGCCAAGCCCTTTGCAACGGTGGCGATATAGGGTTTGTAATTGGATGTGTTGAGCACGTGGAGCAGTGGAGTGCCGGGCGCCCCACGCTGCCACACTGTATTAATTGCAGCGCTGTAGCCGAGAGGTTGCGCAATGGTCATCGCCTCCTGGTCGGCAAGGCAGCGCTCCCAGAAGTATTGCAGACGTTCATAGAGGGTTTGCCCCTGTGAGTCACCGAACGTTTTTCCAAACAATTGATAGGTTCGATCGTGAGTTGAATCGTAAAGGTTGTACCGGTTGGTGCAGCGAATCTCTGGTCGATAATTCACTACTTGATGCGCCAAGACCTGAGCGGTTCCCTGTATGCCGATCTTTCTCAGACCCTCTGCAGGGAGGTGTTGCTGGACGGCTAGAAGATTAACAAGTTGGCGTAAATGAGGAAGGGCAGGGTCGTGAGGAAATCTCCAGAGGATCAGATCGTATTCCGGTACATGGCTCACAGAATTCTGAAACTCCGAGTCAGATATTCCGTTCTGAACAAGTAGGCGAAAGTCCTCTCTACTGCGACCGCTAAGAAACACTTTCAGATAAACGATACGCTGGAAGGATCGGCCAGTTGCTCCTTCTCTCAGTGTGAGCTGATAGCAGGCGGACAACGTGGACTTATTCTTGCTGGTCGGCTTGAGGTACGTCTTCAGTTTTGCGTCTAGAATGACGCAGTCCCTGATTTCAAAAGAGCCTGTGGAAAGTTCTGGAACACATGATCGAAGGATGGGAACAGCGTTCACGAGGGTTGCGAACCGCTGAAAGGTTCGGCGTATAGTCCCCCAATCTGGTGTTATCATGGATTCAGAAACAGGACCGATATTGAACGGGCTGTGGGTGGTCGACATCATCCATACCCCACGTGAGCCAGAATGTTCGTGAGTATGCGATCGGAATCGAAATGGGTTTCAGCGATGTCTCGCGCCGCACGACAATGACCAAGATAGTCTCCGTTAATATCTTCGATGCCTGCCAGGGCTTCTTCCATCGTGCTGAACGTGAGCAGCCCCTTGCCTGTCGGTAGGTGCGGTTCGATGCCGGTTGATTGAACAAGCACCGGCCTCCCGGATGCTAAGTAGAGGGCACTCCGGTCGCTGAACCAGCCGACCGCAAATTCGACGACGCGATGATGTGCCACGCTGAACTCTGCGCGGGAGTGAGAGATATATTCTCTGTAATCCGTCATCGTGCGAAGCCTCCGGGGATCCGTCAGCCGCCAGCCGTTCTGTCGAAATATCTCCCCATCGACTTCATCGCGAGGTTCAACACGCAGAGCGATTTCCAGTTCCTGTGCGGTTCTCTTCGGGATCTCGATGAACTTGAGCCAGCTATCAGATTTTTCACCCGACTCCGTTCCTTGCCACCGGAAGGTGGTTCGCCCCTTCCAACTGGAGATGGTCGTGAATCGAGTGCTCGCATGATCCGGACCCGTCGGCCATATTGGGAGAACCACGGGACGGAGTATCGGATGCCAGTGGCGATTTCCTGTCGGGATGCGACAGGCGTCCGTCCCGATATTGAGACCCAAAGTGAACAGATAATCGTAGTGATCCAATGCCTCGTAGTCACCGCCATGTTGTTGAAGAAAGACCTGCGTATTACCAGGATTGCCATCGATGTAGAGCCGATATCTCGGATTCGCAAAAATGTCTTGAACCTTATGGATTTCTCCGCTTCTCGTCATCAACAGGTCACACCGCTTGGCGACGTTGACGGCTTCGGCGAACGGTATGCCGTGCGTGGCTTCTCCATTCTTGTAAATCAGGCAACATCGTGGCCAGATTCCATAGGTCTTCATTACCGATTCGAAATGTCGTCGACCCTCCCATTGTTCGAATGGAACCTTCTTGCCGGATGCATCGACGCATCGATTTGAACCGACGCGCTCCATCACGTACACCTCATGGCCGAGTCGTTGCAGGCCAACCGGGTAGGCCATGATGCTGTCGATATGACCAGCAGTGGCATTGGCGATTTTCCCCGTACAGATGATCAGCATGTCATCAGTGTTCCGTTCGCGCACATCGGATAGTCGTATCAGCGGACTACGTGCACACTGTTCTCGACTTGTTCCTCGCACACTGAACTGCCGATCCTCATCGCGTGTAGAAGTGCAGGAATTTGTCCCGAACTGCCGGTGCGAGGGATGCTTCCAGTTTCTTCCTCGCGGCCTGGCCTACACGCTTCCGCAACGCCGGGTCGGCTTTGAGGGTCAAGAGGATCTCGACAGCCTCCTCGTCGGTATCGAAGAGGAAGCCGTCAACTCGGTCGTTGATGTACTCGCGGTAGCCGCCTCTCCTGTGGCAGACGACGGGCAGTCCGCAGGCCATGGCCTCAGAGACGACCCTGCCGCTGGGCTCGAAGTACTTCTCCGACGTGCGGTAGAAGAAACAATCCAGGCCCTTCAAGAAGACTTCCGGCTCCTGCGCGCCTGCCGGAAGCAGGGTGACCTCTGGTACGTTGTCGAGCTCGCCGGCCAGGCATCGGCCCCCCATGATCTTCACGGTGCCGCCTTCAGAGATAAGGTGGTCGTAGATCCCGATGTCGTTGGGGTGGTGCTTCTTGGAGTGGTCCCTGCTCAGCCGGCCGATTGTGAAGCGCCTGTCCGACCCATTGTCGGACTCGCATTCGGCCGGTGCGAACCGTTGCAGATCTATCGGAGACATCTCGACAGGGCCCGAGAGACGGCAGGCATCCATCAGCCACTGCGCCGCGAAGACGATCTCCACCTTCGGCTTCCCGAAGCTCTGTAGTGTATGCAGGCGGTCTTGGAGCTGGTCGAGTCGCGATGTGTTGTAGATGAGAATGGTGCGCGTCGGCCGAGCCAGGTCAATCCAGGGCCCAAGCTCGTGATAGACGCCGACGATGATGAACGTGCCGGTGATCGGAAAAGACTTGCTCGAGAAATCGATTCTGCGTATCGGATAGTCCGAGAAGCGGGAATTCGGCTCCAAAGAGCTCCAGAGCTGGACATCGCAGCGCTTGGAGAGTTCTTCGAACAGCCTCAGGGTCCGCCATTCACTGCCGCCCGATGCGTTCCCCATCGGATTGATCAGATGGACCTGCTTCAACATGAGTCTTGCCTCCACGGGGCAGTCGGAGGCTCGATCCCGTTCAGCGCGCACTTTGAGGCGAGCCTCGTTGCATTGCCGGCCAGATCCAAGATTCGGAGGACCTCCTGTTCGGTCCCAGCCGCCTGTTGGAAGTAAGCCCGATAGGCCTTGTTGAGGAACTGGACGCGCAAATGCCAAGCCAGGCGCTCGGCCGACATTTCCCACTCGACCGAGCGCTGGTATGACGCGAGAAAAGTGGAACTCATCGCGTCTCGGAGTGTCGGAGAGAAGTCGTAGAAATGCAGATAGACAATGAAATTAGCCACGTCCCGTGCCGGATCCCCTTGCACACAGTCGTCGAAATCCAAGAACACCACCTGGTCATCTTGGGCCAACAGGTTGCCAAACTGACAATCTCCGTGGATGAGCGTGTGGTCGGCAGATGCGATTGAGGGTGCGTCAGTCTCGAGATGCCGGAGCAAGACCTGGAGCGGCGTCATCACTAGAGGGAGGGCCTGTCCAAGCTTGAGTGATTTCTTGCGGGACTCAACGAGATGATCATCAATGGTCACGGCACGAGAGCTGCCCAGACGGCTTTTGTGGAGCGTCGCGAGACCCGTCGCCACCTTGAGGAGATAGCGTTCGTAATTGGTTTCGTCGATGACACGAGACAACGGGGCGCCGTCAATGGCCCGTTGCCAGATGGTCTTGACGGTTTCCGTGTAGGCGAGCGGCTGAGCCACCGTGATGCTTCCGGGATCCTGGCACGATGTGCGCCAGAAGTGTATCATCCGCTCGTAAATCTCTTTGCCTTCCTCGCCCTTGAAGGTTTTGCCGTAGAGGGTGAGCTCGTGCGGAGTTCCGGCCACTTGCCATTGTAAGTCATAGCGTGTGGTGCAACTTTTCTCCGGCAGGTAGTGAGCCACTCTGTTGGTGAGATTAGTGAGACCGTCTGGTGCTGGCACGCTGTTCGGAAGAAGCTCCCAGGGCAGGTAAGACCGGACTCGGTCCGCATCAATCACCTTTGGCAGATGCGTAAGCACCGGGTCGTGTGGGAACCTCCAAACGATGGCGTCGAGCTCCGGGACGTGAACGACGAAGGTTCCCGTGCCTAGGCCGGTGCGGCTCGAGTCGGCCAGCTTCTCCCATTCGTTCCGGCTGCGACCTCCGAGATAGGCCTTGACGTAGAAGAGAGTATCGTGCCGGCGCTCGCGACGGCCGGCCACGTCGAGCCGATAACAGACGGACAGTGATGATTTGGACTGCGACTGCGCCTTCAAATGCTTATACCGCGCATAGACGATGGTGCAGGCGATCGGAAGCTCCTGGCTGTCGAAGCCGGCAGCAAGCCGTTGCCACAGGAGGTTTCCCATGGCCTCTGCGTCGGCGAATCGTGCGAAATTCGCGATGGGTACGTTGGGCTCAAGATGTGTGCTGTTTCGGTCTTGCACCATATTGTCAGCCCCGGCTTCGATAGCACTGTCGCAGTGCACAATCTTTGTAGGCGTCCATAGTCGATCGCTCATGATGCCGTAATACTTACAGATCTTAAGCCAGCCCGATTTGCGGTGAGATGAATAAGAGCTAGCTCCGGCCGGTCGTGAACCGCAATTTCATAGACGTATCGTCTTTTCAGATCTAAATGCGGCCATTCTTCTTCAGGACGTTGCATCAGCATGCCGAACAGAACTCGATTCGTATTGCGATGTCCGACGATCAGAATTATGCCGCCACGCTGCGCGGTCAGGATCTTCTTCAGCGACTCTTTCACCCGTTCCGCGAGATCGAGAAAGCTTTCTCCTTCGGGAATGCGATAGTGTCGCTTGTCCCGTTTGCGCTCCTCCCAGAGAACCTTGGCCTCAGGATCGCGTGCGTCTCGGTAGCGCCCTTCAAGAACTCCCAAGTGCATCTCATTCAGTGCGGTAGTGGGGTGAATGGGGAGGCCGTGGATCGCAGCGGTAGGCTCGGCGGTCTCCACCGTTCGTCTGAGGGCGCTGGTATAGATTCCCGTCAGGGGCACCGCACGAAGACGATCCGCCAAGGCCTGGCTCTGATCAACTCCCTCTGAGGAGAGCGGGGGATCGAGCTGGCCGGACATTCGCTTTTCCAGATTGAACTGGCTTTCCCCGTGACGAACAAGATACACAAGAGTTGGGCGAGGTCCGGGATGAATAATCACGGCTTCACGCTCCGCATGATCGCATCGGAGTTTTCGCTGGTCACTACGCCCAACGACTGACCCTTGGAGATCTCATCAGCGAGTCTCAGCAAACCGTTCAGGAGTCCTCTTTGATTATCTTTCAGGCGGGTTATGCATCGGTATGAACGCTCGGCCACCAGCGCCACGGCGGTGAACCAGGCAATGGTCGGAGTATCAATCGTCCACGCAACAGACCGATGGTAGTGGTCGAGAAATAATTGCACATGGCTGACTGTGCGAGAAGATGATCCATGGTTTGCTAAGGTGCCTGTGAGAAGTCCTGCGACGAAACTACCGATATCCCAACCTGGGGGTCCTTGGCACACGTTGTCGAGATCGATTAATGCGATTGTGCCGTCGGTCAGGAAAAGGTTTTTGAGGTGAAGATCGCCATGGAGGGTCGCGGTCGGGTGAATTGGAATCATCGCCGCTTGAGCCGTTAACCGACTGAGGAGAGGAACAAGAATCGGGCGGCTGAATGGCTGATGTTGCGCCAACAGAGAACCGACGACGGCAAGCTTCTTGACGAGATTCGGTACGGTGATCGCTTGAAGCTGGGACACGGAGGTCGCATGGAGTGCAGCGACGGCATGACCCGCTTCAACGAACAACAGGGAAGAGTTCGAGCCTTCCATGGCATCACGCTCCAGCGTGGTGCCGTGTATGCCGAGTTGCCACAGTGTTTTGAGTCGGGCGTCATACCACAGGGGTTCGGCCATGCAAAGCCGGCCGCTGCGCCTCGCTTCACTGCTCCAAAGTTCTCGCATCACATGATCGGTGTGAGCACCTTCGTTGTCGTAGTAGGTCTTCCCGTAGATGGATATGCGACGGTGGGTGTCTCCGGTACGGTGCTGCACCTCCAGTGTTGTCCGAACGGTGCAGGTGTGCTCACCGACATAATGCATGACGCGAGAGTTTGTGTCGGTGACACGCCACTCTTCGCCTACATGTGCGACGAGCCACTGAGGCAAGGATTCGGAAGTGTTGTGGGTCAGCTGGATCATCGCCGGGAGTGTGTGAATCTTGCGGTCGTTGGGAAACGTCCACAAGACCATCTCCACTTCGGGTACATGGAGGAGCGGTTTCCCAAAACGTGGCTGAACGAGAGCTCGTTGACAGGCCTTTTCCCATTGTGATCGTGAGGAGCCTTGTGGAAGTGCCCGCCCACACAAAATCTGTTCTACACGCTCACCCGTGGTCTCCTTCTCGATGTCGAGACGGTAACTCACCATACAAGAGGATTCCGGTTTGTAGCGCACTTGCAGGATCTCGCATTGTCGGACTGCGAGCCGCTCTCGGGTACCGATCGAGTCCTGGAGTTGCTGCTGCAGAATCTCGCTCATCGCTTCCTGGTCCAAGATGATACAAAGCTGCGGAAGCCGTGCATCTGTAGGAATGTCGGCAAGCAATCTACGGTTGGATACGCGAGGTGTGAAGGCTCGGTCAATCACAGCATGGTCCATCATGAGTTAGGCCTGGTACTGAAATAGGAGTCGGTCGTCCTGATCAGTCCTTGATACAGACACCTTCGTTGATGAGCCCTTTTCAGACAATCCCGATTCGGCAGGCGCGAATACCACGTCATCGCGATACTGCCGTCCGTTCTGTGCGATGACGATATGCAGCGTTGCCTGTGTATTGTCGAGCAGTCCCTGGAGGTCGCCGTTGGTGTTCAACATGCCCACGGAGATCGCAGGCGCATCAGCCTTGTACGGATACACCACGGTTACGAAACCCGTGCACGACGCCTGTTGCGTGAACTGCACGATCGGAGCCAGGTGTTTTACCCCATATGATTGCGAGACAAAACCCTCGTCGATTCGTGGAAACGCAGCGGGGACAAGCGGCTGAGCCAAAACAAGCTGTGGAGCATGGACGGACAATGTATCGTCCGAGAGGGAAAGAGAAACATTCCCTAGTGCAGCAGGTGTGAGATGGAATCGGAGATCATATCGATGGGATTCTTGCGCTCTCAGGAGATCAACAATGACCCAATACTCCCCACCGATGAACAGGACCTTTCGTTCATGAACGACCGGATACTCGTGGCTCTTCGCTATCCCGTGCAGATAGTCCAGCCCCGTGGTACTCACGAATGTTCTCAATTCATGTTCCGGCTCAGGCCCCTGAATCTTGTATCGGCGTTTCCCTGGGAGATATCGCGTTTGATTCTGCTCGTCCACTAGCACCGTATTATGGGAAGCCGTGCCTCGGAAGAGGATACGCCAATTGATCGGTCCCGATTCATCGTACGTGTAGCGACCCGGATCGACGATAAGAGGCGCGCCGTAGGCCGAGGCTTCGAAACTGAGCAGGTCCAAGTGCCCATGATTGCCTGCCCCTAGGGGGCCGCAATCAAAGATCAACTGACGCTCATCCTGATAGGCCTCTTCGGCCTCACCCCAACCGCTTCGCAAAATGTAGTAACCGCCATGGGGAAATCCTTTTGAACGGACCGCCGGAGGCGCGCCTTGCGTCCCACCAGTGGCCACATAAAGCAAATCGTCTCCGCCGTAGAGCTCGTAGCCACTTTGCAAGAGATCGAGAAAGGACCGACTATCTCCGTCGCTGAGGGCAGGGATCATGCCATCTGGCCTGTGGCAGTAGAGTGAAAATTCCAAGGCGTTCTTCACGAGTACATCGAACTCCACAGGCATATCGATCTGATTGAGGACTGCCAGTCTCTTCACCCAGAGGTAGTTCTTGAGGACGAGGTGGTGGTAGTCCGTGGATTGTTCACAATGGACGCCATCGGGCTGGAGATCAGATTGAATGTTCTTCAGCAGTTCGTCCATCGACCATCTCAGCCATTCGGTCGATTCAATAAACTCAGGAAACACAACGGCTGCCAAGAAAATCGCGCAGAGTTCCAGAGTTCGGTGGTTTCGAGCCGGGCTCACGTGGTCTCGGAGGTACGAGACCTGACTATGAATCGAGTCCAGGAAGGAACCATAGAAGTCCGGCGTGACGCAGGGAGGCTGTCGTGTGCTCACAAAATAATAATGTGCAAAGATCCAATTCTGGATGCGTCGCCCAGCGACGTCGCTCGGGAGGAAGTCGTGGGGAACAGTACGAATCCAAGAACTGGTGAGCTCAACCCATTTCTTGGCGTACTGCGAATCATTCGTCTCATGATAGGCAATGCCAAGTCCGACGGCGTAATAGAACTTATGAAGCAGGATCAACCATTCCTGATCGCTGCTGAGATTGGTGAGCCAGAGGGGCGACGAGGGAAACATATGACGTTCGTTGTTGAACTCGAATAGGTTGTTCAGGATATTGTCGATCTTGGGACGTGCGGTCTCTACCACGTCGGGCACCGGGAAATAGTGGACCGACGTACGCGTGTGGAAATGCCGGAACAGATCCTCCGCTGTGAATTCACGAAATGGCGAGGCGAAGATATGTCGCCGCGCTATTCTCGGAGTCGGCTGAGTTCGACTAGGAGCAAGAAACATAGGCCTCCTGATGTGGTGTGGAGGATCCGAAGACTTCCGTCTGAAAGAGGTCGAACAACTGTCTCGTCGTGGTGGTCGAGTCAAAGATCCGATGAATTGTCGCGCGTCCTGCTTCTGCTAAACCATTGCGAAGCCGGGAGTCACGCAGCAATTCCCCGATGGCGTCGGCGAGGGCTGCCGCGTCGCGCTGAGCAACAAGGAGACCGGTCAGTCGATGCTCGATCAGTTCTGGAATCCCGGACACTGTCGTTGAGATCACCGGGAGGCCGGAAGCCATCGCCTCCGCTAAAACGTTGGGAATACCGTCTCGATCCCCATTGTCAACGATGCGGCAGGGCAACACGAAGACGCTGGCGCTTTGATAGATGGCGCGAAGTTCCTCTTGCGATACTCCCGGCTCGATAGATATGTCCTTCTCAAGTTCATATTCACGAATCAGGTTCTGAACCAGGTCCGTCTGTTCGTCCGGTTCACCGACTATCCGACAGTGAAACGCGACCCCTTGCCCTTTGAGGATCCGACAGGCTTCGATCAAATAGGGGAACCCTTTCTTTTCCACGAAGCGGCCGACCGAAAGAATCGTGGGGGTTGCGGAAGGTTGGCGATGGGGCATCG
The DNA here is from genome assembly GCA_016715825.1 of Nitrospira sp. Lineage (NCBI taxonomy): Bacteria > Pseudomonadati > Nitrospirota > Nitrospiria > Nitrospirales > Nitrospiraceae > Nitrospira > Nitrospira sp. The sequence continues at coordinate 799,663 of JADJXO010000001.1, forward strand.
GTGAAAATCGAGCGAGGTTGACTCCATGATAGATGGCATGGATGGGCGCTCCTTGTGGACAGATAGCTTCCAAGTGCTGTTGATTGGCTTCAGTACAGGTCACCACAAACTTGGCCCGACTCAACTTGATCCGTAGGAGATCGCCGGGATTGAGATTCGGTAAATAGATATCTTTGGCATGGGCAGTGAAGCTGAAGGGGAGTTCTGTCAAGATGCCGGCGAACATCGCCATGGTCGTCGCGCCATGACAAAAGTGCGCATGCAGATGGCGGATCGTGTTCGTTTCGACGATAGAGGCAGCGATGAACCCGGCTCGCAAGAAGTCTTTGTAAAACACTTTTTTCGGTAACGCAAAGAATCCGGTACGGCATCGCCAACTCAATGTGATGGTTTCACCCACAGTACGGAGATATCGACCTGGAGTCGTGCGAAACAGTTGCAGGTGGCTCGGAAGATAACGGGGCAGATTGGCAATGAGCCAGAAGGCAAATCCGCTGTCGGTGTTCTCATGATCTTCTGGAAGATAGGTCAGGGTTGATGGCAGAGTATAGGCCTGAGCTCTTCTAGCATCTGTCTCGCCCTGAAAGGCAGAAAACAGATGGAGCCGGAGACCCATCTGTTCTAAGAGAGTGATTTCATTGGTAATGAACGCTTCCGACCGGCGCGGAAATCCTTTTACAACATAACCGATGCTGGGAGCAGCCGCGCTGTCCGACGCTCTGCTCTCGGCGTTGTCGTGCTCTCGACCCCGGGCTTCAGACGTTTCACCATTAGAGAGTCCTGAGTCATCCGAAGAGGTTTCTTCCAGGAGGAGCGCCTTGAGGCGACTACTCGTGTGCAGAGAAGCGAATTGCTGAACGATCGTCTCGCGCCCGGCTTTCCCTAGACGCTGCCGGAGTGCAGGGTTTTCAAGCAAGTGGCCAAGGACCAGTGCCAAGGTTTCGGGGTCTTCCGGAGGGACGAGGATGCCATTGTGGTCATGGCGGACGAGTTCAGGAATACCGGACACAGCAGTGGTGACGACAGGCAAGTGACAAGCCATCGCCTCCATGAGTACATTCGGAATTCCATCGCGATCACCGTCCTGGGCGACCTGGCACGGCAACGCAAATATGTCTGCGGCTTGATACAACCCCACGACCTCTTCAAGCGGTCTTTTGCCGACCAATGCGATGATGTCTTGGAGGTTGAGTTCTCGTATCAACGTCTCCATCTGGGGTTGAAGCGGACCGTACCCCACGATGCAGCAGTGAAATCGGTACCCACGTTTGGTCAAGACGTGACAGGCTCGGATGAGGGTGAGAAATCCTTTTTTTTCACGAAACCGTCCGACACTCATGATGGTGGCGCTCGTGGTCGGCAACCCACGGCGACTCGCCCGTAGATGGTCGAATCGATTCAGATTGAGGCCATGATAGAGACGATGGAGCGGAGTGCCGTGTTCCGACAGGTGTTGAAGATACGATCGATTATGTTCCGTACAGGTCACCACAAATGCCGCATGACGTATTTTCCTCCGAAGGCTGGAAGGAGTTGTCAGGAATAGATCCTTCGCGTGGCACGTCATGCTGTAGGGGATTCCGATCAATCGATAGACCAGCTCCGCAATACTGGTGGGGGCATTCGCGAAATGGGCGTGGAGGTGATCGATCTGGGCATCTTGCATTGCTCGAGCAAGAGAACCGGCCTGTAGGAACTTAGAAAATGAGGGCCTTTCTGGAGTCTGCAACCAGAATCGCAACGTCGATAGATATCTCCATGGAGATGAAAGAAAAAGACGGAGATGGGCCAGGAGGGGATTATGATGCACGCTCAAAGGGGTCTCGGGCAGATAGGTCACGGATGCATGGACATGACGCGCCAAACCATGGACCATAGCATTGGTGGGGCGCTGCAAGGCGTAGATCGTGAGATCAAGTCCCAATGCTTCAAGGTCCAGAACCTCTTGAAGAATGAACGTCTCCGAAACCTTCGGAAAGATCTTGACGAGGTAGGCGATTTTTTTAGGTGTGGGCTGAGCCGTCACGATTACACTCTTGATTCTGCGATGAACTGCGCTTGAGATACCCGAATACCCGCAGGAAGAATGGATGGACTCTCGCTTTTCTGGATGCGTTGTAGGTCCGTGAACAATTGCTTCATGGCTTTCGTGACATTCGCGGCACCATCCATGGCGATCCCGAGCTCTTGGGGACGAGGTGGCCGTGGATGCTGCAACGAATGCGTGATGGCTTGGAAGAGGCTGGCAGGAGTCAACTGACTTGGGTGAATCATGTCGAGAAGACCTTTTGCCGCAAAGCGCTCTGCTCGAATACTTTGTTCAAGCCTCGGTCGAACGCGTGGGATAATGATCCCGCGTTGGTTTGCCCCCAGAATTTCGACGACAGTGTTATAGCCGCCCATCGAGACGACGAGATCAGCCGCGGCCAAATAGTCGTAGAGACGCGGAGTGAATTCAGTGACCGTCAAAGCCAGCGCCGCATCGGCGGCTTCCTGGAGGCGACGGCGCTGGTCCGAGTTCATCATGGGACCGGTTACGAGAAACGTATCGAATGTCGGAGCTTGTGAGCCAAACTGATCCTTCAACATTCGGAGATAGGTTGTGAGCAAGGGATACCCATCATCTCCTCCCCCTGGGGTGACGACCACCAACCGATCAGTCTGTAGCTGTAATTCTTCTCGAATCCGCTCCCGCGAAAGACTGGGCTGATATCGGCCGACATAGCCGCAGGACACGAGTTTGTTCTGGATGATCGGCGACAATCCATATTCCTTGACCGGATCATAGATCGACAGCGACCCATACAGGAAAATCGCATGATAGGTGTTCTTCAGCAACGGGATGATTCCGGACTTCGCCCATTCGGCATGAACATGGTCGGGATGATCCTCGATATCGCGCATACCCAAAACGATTCTGGTCGAGGGCGACTTTGCTTTCAGATAGTTTAGGGCGGGCAATAATTCGCCACGTATGCCGGCCGGTGCTTTATCCACCAAGAGAATGTCGGGTTTCAGATTCCGAATACTTTCCAGAATGATTTTTTCGCGGAGCTTCAAGGTGATATCGATGGCATGTGGAAGCAGTCGTGAACAATATTGTCCATCTGCGTCTTTCGTGAGCGCCGGCAGCTTGATGTATTCCATACGATCGGGGAGTGGGTAGGTATGGGCTTGCATCGAGCCGGTCAGCATGACCAGTGACGCGTGAGGAATATGTTCGGACAGATGCTTCGCGATTTCGAGACTGCGGCGAATGTGGCCGAGCCCGTAACTGTCGTGTGAATAGAGCATGATCAGCATGGACGTATCTCCCAACAATGCTCGAGGTCTGAAACCACGTCAGGCTTGTGAAGACCCAGATGGAGGCGCCGGGTCACGGTTGTGCCACCCGTGGCAGAGCGGACAGAATGGTTTCCGTATAAACGATCATGTGTCTTGGACGAACGGCCTGACATTTAGTAAACGCCTCCTAGTTCGTTTTGGGGGTGGATGGTGGGTGTGATCGCAATTCTAGGACAGAATCATGAGGCTCCCTCTCCGGGCCAAGACGGGCAATGGTCTCAATCAGATCCTGAAACGCAAAGGGTTTTGCCAAGTAAGCATTCGCACCTGCTGCTTTGCTCGTCCTATCCGTCTCCAATGTTCCTTTCGCTGTCATGATGACGATCGGGAGATGCGTGTGGTGCTGGCGCAGGGTTTCACAAAACTCGAGACCATCATCCGGTCCGAGATAAATATCGATGATCAGCAGGTCGTAGCCTTGTGAATTGATGAGATCAAGAGCCTGAGACGTTCCCAAAGCCACATCGACGGTAAAGTCCTCCGCTTCTAGTCCGCGTTTCATGAACGCGACGATTCGCTCATCATCTTCTACAACAAGGATGCGCATGCTCTCACCGGTCCAGAGGACAGAAAACATTTGTTAAAGGGACGTGAGGGATCATCCTACTCAGAACATATGAGAAGGGACTGAGCAGGAGATGAGAAATCCATAAGAAATAAGATGCAGCTAGAGAAGGAAGTCTCCAATCGACAGATCCGAGAAGTCTCACGATGTGCGAGTGCTCATCGAATGGGAACGATAATCCAATTCGTGATTGTTCCAGTCGCTCCTTGATGAGAGACATAGTGACGCTCGCCGTCGCGCGGAAGTAGCGCCCATCGGGCAATCTGCTGCGGATCAGAATTCTTCGCGCGGTCGTGCCAAGATCGCGGCAGTTCTTCGATAATCAAGTGCAAGTCGTCACCGTGTACAAACGCTAGACCTTTAGTCTGTCCCCTTGGGTGCTCGGCATCAGACACGCTGAAGGCTGCCACCTCATGTGGAAGGGCAAGGTTCAGCGCCTTTGAAAGTTCCGGTGCCAGCGTTTCCGCCTGGGTTCTGGTAAAGACGTGGTGTTGTTGCCTGTGTGCCAACGGCACTCCTGAGCGGCTCTCATACGTCAGAGACTCGAGGAGCACAAAGGTATCCCTCGGGTCTATCACATGTGCGTAGTGGAAAGGGGCAAGCGAAGGGTACCCTGCGGGGAGTTCGCGAAGAACCATGGTGAGTGTCTCGGATTGATGGATCTCAAGGTGTGACTGTGTCTTGCAGGATAGTGCGCTTGCGATACACAGAAGGAACGAGGCGGCGAGTGCCGCGTTCCTGGCTATGGGCCTGTTTCTGTCGATCATTTCATCCTCCCTGTCAAAGGGGACGCATCGTGATGACGTCTTACGCCACGCTCCTGACATAGAGTGAGACGAAGGCAGGTGGATTTTGTAAATAGGTGCGGACACTGCCGTCCAAACAGAGGCATGAGTGCGCTATGGGAAATCGGCACAAACAGAATGTGAAGAGGAGAAGAGGCCGTGATACGACAGAGTTACGAGGGTCGAGCGTCAGAAATTTTGTATCCGAAGTCCCGTACGGTCTGAATCAGCTTCGTGTTCGAACCACCATCAATTTTCTTCCGCAGGTACCCGATGTAGACATCAATCGTATTGGTCATCGTATCGTGATGATAGCCCCAGACCTGGTCCAATATCGACGTGCGACTCAACGCTTTGTTGGGGTGTGCCATCAAATACTCCAAGAGCTCAAATTCCTTCCTGGTTAATGCAATCGTCTTGGTCCCGCGGTGGACCTCGCGGGAGGTTCGGTCCAGTGTAAGATCAGCGACCTGCAGCACCGCCGGCGCCTCTTCATACGTGGGCCTCCGTCGAAGCAGCGCTTTGATTCGAGCGAGAAGTTCCTCAAATGCAAACGGTTTCGTGAGATAGTCATCGGCCCCATGGTCAAAGCCGCTGAGCTTGTCCTTCAGCCCGTCTTTGGCGGTCAGGACCAAAATGGGGGTATGAATGTGTTTCCGACGAAAGGTCCGGCAGATCTCGTATCCGCTTGTGTCGGGCAGCATGAGGTCGAGGATGATGAGGTCGTAATCGATCTCTATGCCTCGTTGCAGTCCCTCTTGACCGTCGTGAGCGAGATCGACGCGGTACCCCTCGGCCTCCAGTCCGCGTCCAATAAAGCGAGTAATCCGTTCGTCATCTTCGATCACCAGGATGTGCATGGTCGCCATGGGTTACCTTCTTCCTGAAAAGATCGGGGGGTGGCTCTGGTCGTCGCCGGATTGTGACTCTACGGATTGATGAAGCGGAAGCCGCACGGTCACCGTAGTTCCACGATTAACAAGGCTTGTAATGGAAATTGTTCCGTGGTGTGCCTCGGCAATCCACTTGGCAATCGGGAGGCCCAGCCCTGCACCACCGACCGACGAAGGCCGGCCCCGCCAGACTCGATAGGCTCGTTCAAAGACATGAGGAAGATCTTCCGCGGGAATGCCCAGCCCGTCATCAACCACGGTCAGCGTCGTCTCAACCGGTGTTGCCGTCATGCGAATCGCAATGGATCCGCGTGGTCGTCCGTATTTGATGGCATTGTCTGTGAGAATCATGAGCAGTTGTTTGAGTCGTTCACCGTCTGCGTGAATGATAACATCGGATGATTCCTCCTCCAATGTAGCTGTCATGCCTCGTGATTGTGCAAGGACATTGGTCTCGCGACACACTTCGTCAAGAATGTCCAATAGTGATGTCGGTTTCAAGTCCATTTGCAATGCGCCTGATTCCGAACGCGCCAGAAATAGAATATCGCCGACCAGCTTGTTCATTTGATTTGATAGTTGCACGATTCGTTGCAATGTGGTCCGGTATTCTGAGAGTGGCTTCTCTTTTCCTCTCAACGTGACCTCGGCCTCACCCCGAATGACCGTTAAGGGTGTTCGAAGCTCATGACTGATATCGGCAAAAAACTGTGATCGCAAGTGATCGAGAGCCTTGAGCTTTTGATGGGCATCCTGGACCGACTCGACCGCTTGTTTGCGTTTCGTGACATCCTGCTTGATGCTGATAAAGTGGCTGATGGTGCCGTCCTGATTACGGACGGGAGTGATAGTCTCCTCCGCCGTGTAGATGCTCCCATCTTTCCTTCGATTGGTGACCTCACCGTGCCATACTCTGCCGGTTATGATCGTCTTCCACTGATTCTCATAGAAGGCCTGCTCTTTCCGTTCAGATCTCAACGTACGGATATTCTGATCGATCACGTCGTTAGACGAGTAACCGGTCAATGTGGTAAACGCGGGATTGACCCAGGTAATACGCCCTGATTTGGCTATGATCATGACTGCATTGGCCGCCGACTCCAGCGCGGTGCCTTGCAAGCGGAGCTGCTCCTCTTCCTGCCGCATCACGGTCATGTCTTTGGCGACACATGCGATACCCTGGACAGCGCCAGCTTCGTCGGGCATGGTGGCGGCGGAGAGGACTACGGGGATGGGACGGTCGTCTTTTGCGACATACGTCGTGGCAATCGGATGGATTGAGCCATGGGTCAGGAGTTCGCCATATTTCCTTCCGCTGAGGGGGTTGTCTCCCTCCGGAAACAGTATGGCCACATCTTGGCCCATCAATTCACGCTCTTCGTAGCCAAGGAGATGCAGTGCGGCGTGATTGACGCTTCGGATGGTGCGATCCGGATTAAAGACGATCAAGAGATCAGTCATTGAACGAATGACATGATCGACATAGTTCTTTGATACGGTCGTTTGGAGCAACTGCTCGGTCATGCTGTTAAAGCATGTTGCCAATTCGCCTAATTCATCCTTGGTTGATACTGGAATCGTGACCTGAAGGTCGCCGCCTGCAACCTTCTTGGTTGCTTCCGTGAGAGGTCCGATGACGTGAAGGGATCGTCTGAGCAGGAGGATAAACGCCGTCCCGCCGATCATGGTCGTCAAGAGACCGGTCAGCAGGGTTTGAACCAACAGACTGGTGAGGCGTTGCTCAATCGCGTTCCGATCCAGAAAAACTCTCACCCATCCGACTGGGATCACGGACTCGCTGCCATTCCCGTCAATCTGGTGTGGCGAGTCACTCACCGCGCGTCCGAATTCCGAGATTCGATAGCCTTTTTTGAGACTGATATCCCGTTGCCACACGGTCGTTGGTGCTGGAAGATTCAGGTCGTCGAGGGTGAGTTGAATGCTGGAAAACTCGACCCAGATGCTTTTCGAGGGGTGATAGGCAAGAACGGCTACCACATCTTCACCCTCACCCAGAGAATGGAGGAGCGATGTCAGTCGATCGACGTCGCGCATCTGAAAATAGCCCTTTGATTGCGAAGCGATGGTCTTGGCAAGCATTCTTCCCCGAATCTCGAATTCCTGGAACATGGCCTTGCGACTGGATGTATAGGCGAAATAACTCAAGCCGCAGACAGCACTGAAAAATACGGCGAAAAACAGAGCCATCATTTTATGGGTGAGAGAGTGTCTTAACGACCGTAGGGTCAGCATAGCGGCGTCTTTAGGGATCTTCGACGATGAGGACGACCTTGACCTGGTCATCTCTCATGGTTTTGAGCTTTGTAAGGGTGACATAACCGATCGCCCCCTCGATGACCCCGACGAAACGCACGACGGCGTCCTCCGTCCGTTCGATTACGCTTTGTATGGGAATGGGGGTGCCTTCGCGATAAAATACCTGGTCGGGTCTTGCGTTTAGCACACGGAGGTAAAATACCCTTCTCGTCTCGGCTGAAATATCACGGTTGACCAGTTTCACTCGATCACCATTCGGCCAATGGAGAATCTCTCCTCGATACATGTCCGCGACAGCTGGATTCGTCAACGACGTAATGGGGTTGTTCCGGTTGACGATGACAGCCAGTGATTCGGCGTAGGCGCGAGGGGTAGTTGCCCACAACGCGAAGGCGATGGTCAGCGCTGTGAGCCAGCGTGTACCTGTACGGACAGAGGGGTTCATGGGGTAGCCATTAAAAAATCCATGCGATGGAGGAGAGAAATCCGTCAGACGGGAACTGATTGAACTGACCGCTGTTCAAGTGATACTCCATCTTGAACACGTAGTCTTCGACCGGGCGATAATTGAAGCCGATAATATACTGCTCTCCGGTCTGATTCCCGGTTGGACTCGCCGTGGTATTGATCTTGGTGCGGCCGTAGAGTCCGACCAGCGCGAACGTCGGGTTGTTGAAATGGCGTCCGAGGACGGTTGAGTTTAAGGCGGAAGGCCAGAAACGATAGGTCAGCTGGATATAGTACCCCCATAAGCTGGAGGGGGTGGTCGTACCTTGGATGTCAAATCGCGCAAATTCGCTTCTTAACACGAAATCTTCCAAGATCCTTATGTTTCGAGGCCGGAATTCGGTATCAACGGCGATACCGGTAATCAGGTCCTGGGACCCCGTCTTGTAGTCTCCTCGATATCCAGAAAGCCCTACTTCGTACTGATCGAAGAATTTCAACGTCCCACGGCCGACTATGGCCTTATCACCGTTATTGTCGGCCCGTAGTTCTGATCGTGCGCTGCGCAGTCCTACGTCCGGGCTGTTTCCAGGGGTCGCGATGAATCGATCGGTCAGCCCGTTCACTGCCTGAATTTCATAGGTAGCTTTGACGTTCTCCGAGATCGGCAAGACACCAAACACGCTGAGTCCTAAGTCGGACCAGTTCGTGGGGGTCACGAGTCGCGCCACATTTGGAGGGCGAGTCAAGTCTCGGCGAGGATCGAAGTGATCAAGGTTAAACTTTCCGAACGCAATCAATAACACACCGGCACGGACGTTGAATGCTTGGGTCAGTAAGAGATCAACATAGGCCTGTTCGGCACCCACGCCTTCTCCCCGAGCCCCGAGATCGAGTTCCGCATACGCTCGAATCCGATCATGGAGATGCGCGGACAGCAAGAGTTCGAAGTTCCCGCTATAGTTTGTACGACGGTCACGAAAACTTTCGAATGCCACGGCGCCGTACGCACCGATTCTGACGCGTTGAGCAAATTCATCCGACAAGCTGCTTTGTTGTTGTTCCATCACCCCAAGCCGGTCTTTTAGGTCGGACAACTCTCTCCGGTGCTGTTCTTCAACCAGCCGAAGCCGCTCTTTCAATTCATCGATGGCATTTTCCCGATGGATCTGACTAGGGTGGTCGATGGTTTGAGCCAACGGCGTACTCGCCAGAGGCAGAGATAGGAGAAGAGTCAACACACCGATGCGAAACAAATAGTGCCTTCGTCCATCAATGCCGCCATGACACCAGGATCGAGACTTGGACATAATCAACGCTGCCTCAATGAAGTGGAGTAATGATCCAATTTGTGATGCTCCCTTTTCCTCCGAGACGACTTGCATAGTGTCGTTGTGTATCGCTTTGCAGCAACTCCCATCGCGAGACTTGTTGCTGATAGGGCTTCCGTTCTCCTTCATAGAGCGGTTTTCGTATTTCCTCGATGATCAGATGGAATTCGCCTCCTACGACAAAGACGAAGCCCTTCGTGCGCCGATTGGGTTTTACTTCATCAGCGATAGTGAATGCCACCACTGTGTCTGGTGTCGCTTGGCTGAACGCCTTCGATATTTCAGGTGCCAGCGACTGCGCCTGGTGCCCAGAAAATACCCGACGGGGTGGTCCTGATGAAAACGGCAGAATAGAACCTGCATCATATTTGACAGAGTCAAGAATAATGAATACTTTCTTGGATGGTATAGGATAGGAGTGATGATAGGGTGCGAGTGCGGGGTATCCGCTCGGCAACTCACGAAGCACTACCGAGAGATTCTCTGACTGATGAACGACAACATCGGTGTGCGTCTGGCATGACGGTGAAGTGCAAAGAATGAGGAATGCAGCAGCTATTATTCTGCCTTTCATCATGATCGAGCTCTTCACACTCTCGCTCTCAATGCGAAACTCTCCCAGGCCAAGCCGATGTATACCACAGTCTGAGCACCCGCCAGGCATTCTTTATGGAGGCCCTGTCCGTAACCATCGCAGGCGTTTTACGAACGAGTGGAGCCTGCTAGAATGCCCGTATGGAAGTTATTGCCACTCACAGCAATGCGGATTTCGACGGTTTGGCCTCCATGGTGGCGGCACGGAAACTCTTTCCCGACGCCATGCTGGTTCTTCCGGCCGGAGGGCAAGAAACAGTTCGCAATTTTCTCGCCGATCATGACCTGGGTATCAGCAAGCTCAAAGGGATCGATCTTTCACAGATCACCAAACTGATCCTCGTCGACACTCAAGACCTCGATCGAATCGGATCGCTCAAAACGTGTGTCGACAATCTCTCAGTTGAAATCGTCGTGTTTGATCATCATGTGGACGAAGCCTCTCCCTGTGCTGGTCGGTCGCCCTTGTCACTTGTGCAACCTGTCGGCGCAACGACGACATTGCTGATTGAACTGCTTCGCCAACGGCAGATCACTGTGACACCCTTCGAAGCCACGGTCTTGGCGTTGGGACTCTATGAAGAAACCGGTTCGTTTGGGTTTACCTCCACGACCGTGCGGGACATCCACGCCGGGGCATTTCTTCTTGAATCCGGCGCTGATCTGACTATGGTGATGGATGTCCTTCGTCGTCCGTTGGATCCCGATACGGTCGCTCTCCTCAACGATCTGATGGAGCACAGCGAGTTGCACTACTTGGAAGGCCGAAAGGTATTGGTGGCCACCAGCACGATTGATCGTCGTCGTGGAGAAGCAGCCGGCGTGGTCCATCTGCTTGCAGAAATGCAGGGCATTGATGCCGTTGTTGTGGCGGTCATGATGGAAGATCGAGTCCAAGTGATCGGCAGAAGCCGCCGATCCGAGATCGATGTCGGATGGATCGCACGGGAGTTCGGTGGCGGAGGACATGCCGTGGCCGCTGCCGCAACAGTCAAAGGTCACACGCTCGCGGAAGTCAAAGAGAAGCTTGTGGGACTACTGACCACACAGTATCGCCCGACCTTGCTGGCACAAGATGTCATGACCCGCCCGGTAAAGGCCATCGAGGGCGGCACGACAGTCACTGAGGCCGGGCAACGGATGACCGCCTATGGACTCAATGTGTTCCCGGTTCTGGATGACAATGGCCGGTATGCTGGACTGGTCAGTCGAGAGTTGATTCAAAAGGCCTTGTTTCATCGGTTGGGTAAAATGGCCGTACGGGATATTATGCAGACTGATGCCTATGCCGCTCAGATGGAAACACCGTTTCATGATATCGAAACGGCCATGATCGAGCGGAACCAACGGTTTGTTCCGATCATCGAGGAAGCCAACGTGGTGGGCGTCATTACCAGAACGGATCTGCTACGTACCCTGCATGACGACGTCTTGAAGGGCGCTCGAATTCGGGCTCAACGGCCAGGCGAAGGTGAGGCTTCGATCGGAGGGCCGCACCGTAACGTGAAGGGGTTACTCCGGAGTCGGTTGCCCCATCGCCTTGTGGCATTGCTGGAGCAAGGCGGGCAGTTGGCCGACCGTTGCGAGGTCTCCCTCTTCGTCGTCGGTGGGTGCGTGCGAGATCTGTTGCTGGGCATCAAGAACTTGGATTTGGATCTCGTGGTCGAAGGCGATGGAATCGCCTTCGCACGAAAACTGGGCGATGTACTACATGCGCGGGTCAAGGTCCACGAACGATTCGGTACGGCCATCGTCTTGCTGCCGGATGGATTCAAGCTGGATATCGCCACGGCCAGAACGGAGTATTACGAATTCCCGACGGCTCTCCCGACGGTAGAGCAAAGCTCAATCAAGAAAGATCTGTATCGCCGCGATTTCACGATCAATGCCCTGGCTGTCCGCTTGAACGGGAAGGGCTTCGGAGACATTCTGGACTTTTATGGAGGTCAACGGGATCTCAATGAGAAGGTGATCCGAGTCTTGCACGGACTGAGTTTCGTTGAAGATCCAACCCGCGTGTTTCGGGCGATCCGATTTGAATCCCGGTTCGGATTTCATTTGGGCAAGGACACGGCGGCGTTGATCGCCGGCGCCGTGAAGATGAACCTGTTTCAGCGCGTATCCGGCCACCGTCTCCTGGAAGAACTGAAACTCCTGTTGGGCGAACGGGAACCGAAACAGGTGATCAAACGATTGGCGGAGCTCAATCTTTTGAAGTTCATCCATCCGAAATTAAGTTGCTCCACCCGATTGGACCAACTGTTGGCCGCGATCGAAGAAGCCGTTGATTGGTACCGGCTCCTCTACTTAGATCGGAAGATGGACGTCTGGGTGGTCTACATGATGGGACTGATCGAGGTATTGCCCGAGCGTGCTGTGAAAGACCTGCTCAAACGCTTTCCCATATCCGAACCGGAAGCCACCAGGCTCAAAATGGCTCGCGTGAGTTGTCACAATGTGATTCGCCGACTCGCGTCGAAACGACCGCTCTCGCCGGCCGACGTGTACCATCTCTTATCGGGACTATCCGATGAAACACTCTTGATCCTCATGGCAAAGAGCAAAGGAGAAACAGTCAAGCGCCAGGTCTCAGCGTTCCTCATGAGCTATCAGCATGTGAAGCCAATTCTGACGGGCACTGACCTGAAAGCCATGGGGTTGAAACCAGGCCCGCAGTTCAAAAAACTCCTCGACCGATTGCTAACTGCACGTCTGAACGGCGACGTAGAAACTGAAGCCGAGGAACGGCAGTTCCTTCATCAGTTGGTTCAAGATCCCAAGAGAGGTGTGTGAAGGATTGGACACACATGCGGATGGGATGCCATGTGTAAACAATCTGTTCAACAGCCTCAGTGACTGACCTGCAGACATCGTCGCGCACTCGCCGGAATAGTCTCCCCACAATTATTCTCTCACTCCACCGTTCGCAGCAGTTCTCCCTGTAAACAACCGTAAAGTTGTGCTTTTTTAGAGCCACGCCCTACTCAGCATGATCTCGAAGGGTTGGGAAGACCCTCATTGCCCTCAATATATAGCTAGTTAGTGCCGATAGTTAGTTATTACAGATGGTTAGTTATTGTCATGGTAGATGACGCGATTTGGCAGATCTGTATCTATGGGTTGTGTGTCGGCGTGGTGATTGCCGTCATGCTGGGACTTCCACCTTTGCTTGGCGAGCGTCACTGGAAAAAGACTGAGCGTCGATCTGAAAGTGCAACCGGCGTTCCCTATGAATGTGGGATTCGGCCAACCGGCAACGGTCAAGTCCGCCCACCGGTGCAATATTATTTGATCGCCATGTTCTTCGTCATTTTCGATGTGGAGGCGGCATACCTCTATGCCTGGGCCGTCGCGGTGCCCGAAACAGGCTGGCTTGGTTTTATTGAAGTGACAATCTTTGTGGCCATTTTGTTGGCATCTCTTGCGTATTTATGGCTCACCGGAGCGCTGGACTGGCATGCACAGTCTCAACGTCCACGAGTCCGTCACCGCCAGAACTCCACCCGGGGGGAGTCAAAGGAGCTCTACGATGACCGAGTGGCGTAACGGACGACTGGAGGGGGTACGGATCACCGATGGTGGCGATGGTTCGTTGACCTCTGTCGTCGGCGACTCGGTCCTCTTTGCGAAGCTTCAAGATCTCTTAGCATGGGGACGGAAGAATTCATTGTGGCCGTTGAATTTTGGTCTGTCCTGCTGTTTCGTTGAAATGGCGACGAGTTTGACCAGTGTCTATGACGTCTCTCGATTTGGCGCAGAAGTCGTCCGTGGCTCACCACGGCAGGCCGACGTGTTGGTCGTATCCGGGACGGTGTTTCTGAAGGTGGCCCCTGTCATCAAGCAGCTGTACGAGCAGATGCTAGAACCACGGTGGGTAATTTCGATGGGGTCCTGTTCAAATTCCGGCGGAATGTTCGACGCCTATTCTGTCGTACAAGGCGTCGATAAGTTCATTCCCGTGGATGTGTACATGCCAGGCTGCCCACCGCCACCCCATGCCTTTATGGAATGTTTGCTGCTCCTCCAGAACATGGTGGGGTCAGAACGCCGTCCCTTGAGCTGGCACTTCGGTCCACAGGAGGTTCAGCGACCCATGATGCCCTCGCTGCGTGATGCCAAACGAGCCGAGCGGATGAGTCAACGTGAATATCCCGGCATCGATGTGCTTCCGCGGACCGACCTTCTCTCGCCCCATTTTGCAGGGCAGCCGGACGGTCGCCCGAAAGGCAAGTCATGACTCCACGACTGTCGGCTGTACGAGATTCCTCAATCGGGGAGCAGACTGGACTCGTGGCGGAGATCGCGGCCCACTTCGGCTCCGACGGATATCTGACCGCCGTGCAATCCACCAAGGATGAGATTCCAACCCTCTGGGTTGAGACACATCGACTGCATGACATTCTGCGCTATGTCAAATCTGAGCTTCCTCGCCCGTTTCCCATGCTGTTTGACCTGAGTGCGACCGACGAACGGCTTCGTCGCCATCACGACGGATTACCGATCGGAAGATTTACCGTGTTCTATCATCTCTTTTCCTTTGATCGGAACCAATCACTCCGCATCAAGGTGGCGCTGGAGAGTGAGACACCGTCTCTGCCGTCGAGCATTGATCTATGGCCAAACGCCGATTGGTATGAACGAGAAATATTCGACATGTTCGGAATTCGTTTCGACGGGCACCCCTTTCTCCGCCGCCTGCTCATGCCTTCGTGGTGGGAGGGATATCCGCTTCGGAAAGATCATCCCTCGCGCGCGACAGAAGTCGGGCAGTTCCAAATGCCGCCGGAGAAACTGGTCATGGCACAGGACGCGCTGCAATTCAAACCCGAGGATTGGGGGTTAGCCCGCACCCACCACGATCAAGATTCAGATTTCGACTATATGTTCATCAACCTTGGTCCAGCCCATACCGGTACGCACGGGGTGCTTCGACTCGTGGCGCAACTGGCGGGCGAGGAAATCATCCATATCGTCCCGGATATCGGCTTCCACCATCGTTCTCAGGAAAAGATCGCGGAGCGGCAAACCTGGCATTCGTTCATTCCGTACACCGATCGTGTGGACTACCTTCAGGGTGTGTTGAACGAAATGCCGTACTGTCTCTCAGTCGAACGATTGGCCGGCATCACCGTGCCACCACGGGCACAAGTCATTCGAGTCATGATGTCTGAATTCTACCGGATCGCCAGTCATCTCGTCTGGTACGGGACCTTTGCGGGTGACATTGGTGCCTTGTCGCCGGTCTTTTACATGTTCAACGATCGAGAACGCATCCTCTCGATCACCGAAGCCATTTGTGGCGGCCGTATGCATCCGAATTGGCTCCGGATCGGTGGGGTCGCACGAGATCTTCCGATTGGGTGGGACACACTGGTTCGCCAGTTCATCGATTGGTTTCCCAGCCGACTCGATGACTATGAGCGCCTGGTGATGGACAATCCGATTCTCAAACAGCGGACCGTCGGGATCGGAGTCTTGTCTCTCGATGACGCCATCGCGTGGGGCGCCACTGGTCCCATGTTGCGTGCCTGCGGCTTGCCGTGGGATTTACGCAAAACCCGTCCGTACTCCGGCTATGAGCAGTTCGACTTTGAGGTCCCGGTTGCTTCACACGGCGATTGTTATGACCGAGCGCTGGTGCATGTCTTGGAGTTGCGTCAGTCGCTGCGCATCATTCGGCAGTGTCTCGATTCCATGCCATCCGGTCCCTACACGTCACTCGATCCTCTTGCGACTCCACCGCTCAAAACACACACGCTGCAGGACATCGACACGCTCATCAATCATTTTGTCGGAGTGAGTTGGGGCCCCGTGCTTCCACCCGGTGAAGCGGAAGTTCCCACTGAATCGTCGAAAGGGCAGACCAGTTATTACTTGACGAGTGATGGGTCACAGCTTTCGTACCGCACGAGAATTCGAACCCCCTCGTTTGCCCATATCCAGATGGTGCCGCTGATGGCGCGTGGTGAACTGCTCTCGGATCTCTTGGCCGTGTTGGGTAGTGTGGATTATGTGCTCTCGGATGTGGATCGATAAGCAGTCATGTTTCAAGTTTCTGGTTTCGAGTTTCAACATGACATGAAACCTTCAACTTCAAACGTGAAACAAATGCTTTGCGAAATACGAGGAACGTCATGCTGAGTGAGATTGAACGCCGCGAGCTTGAAGATGCTGTGAAGCATTATCCTGATAAACGAGGGGCTACCATCGATGCGCTGCTGACCATCCAACGACGACGTGGCTGGATCTCGGATGACACGCTTCTCGAGATTGCCCAATTTCTTGAGATCACGGTCGAGGATGTGGATAGCGTGGCCACGTTCTACAACCTCGTCTTTCGCAAACCTGTCGGTCGGCATGTCGCTTTCGTGTGCGACAGTATTAGTTGTTGGATCAAGGGGTGTGAACAAGTTCAGGAGCAGATCAAAACACTCTATCAAGCGGATCTCGGACAGACATCACCAGACGGACGTTTCACCGTCTTGCCGATCGCCTGCTTGGGACACTGCGAACGGGCACCAGCCCTGATGATCGATCAGGATGTATACGGCGACGTCACGCCTGAAAAGATTGAACAGATCGTGGAGAAATACAAATAGAGAAGGCCTGAGGTTGGAGGCTGGAGATTAGAAGGTGAGGCTGTTCACTTAACTCTCTGCCTCGAACCTCAAACCGGTTTCACCATGGAACGACCACTTACTCAACATATTCATCCGGATGGGACGACGCGCACATTGCGTGAGTACGTCACAACGGGTGGGTATCGCAGCGTTCAACGGCTCTCCAGCGAGCTGGCTCCCAAGGACCTGCAGCGGCTGGTGACCGATGCCGGATTGCGCGGCAGGGGCGGGGGTGGGTTTCTGACTGGTACGAAGTGGAGCTTCGTACCGATGGGTGTCGACGCGCCGAAACCCAAGTATCTCGTTGCCAATGGCGATGAGATGGAACCGGGGACATTTAAGGATCGTGTCCTGATGGAGGGCGATCCTCATGGCCTGGTCGAAGGCATGATCCTCGCCGGCTATGCCATTGACGCGGAGGTTGGCTACATCTTTCTGCGTGGGGAATACCATCTGCCGGCCCAACGACTGACCGAAGCCATTGCGGAGGCCTACGCAGCCGGGTATTTGGGTAAACCTCTTCCTGGAACGCCATTTCGCTTTGACCTCCACCTTCATGCCAGCGCCGGCCGGTATATTTGTGGCGAAGAAACTGCGTTGATTAATGCGCTGGAAGGCAAACGAGCAGTGCCCCGCGCAAAGCCTCCCTTTCCGCAGACGGTCGGCTTATGGGGGAAACCGACGGTCGTGCAGAACGTCGAGACCCTCTACAACATCCCACATATCGTCAATCAAGGATCTGACTGGTATCACCGATTGAGTCGGACTCAAGACGGTGGCACGAAGATCTACGGTATCAGCGGCCGCGTCGCCAATCCGGGATGGTGGGAATTGCCGCTCGGCACCACTGTGCGCGAGGTCCTCGAACGATATGCCGGAGGGATGGCTGATGGCGTACGCTTTCGAGGCTTGTTGCCAGGGGGTATCTCCACGGCATTTATGACTGAAGAACACTTGGATCTCCCCTTAGATTTCTCGTCGATCCCGCCAGAGGTCGGTCGTCTTGGCACCGCCACGATGATCGTATTAGACGATCACACCTGTCCCGTGGGGTTTGTGTTGAATCTCGAAAAGTTCTTTGCCCGAGAATCTTGCGGCTGGTGTACGCCTTGTCGGGAAGGGTTGCCGTGGGTCGCGAGAATCTTAATGTCCTTCGAGGACGGTCGCGCGACCAAGGAGGATCTGTCGTTGCTTGAGATGCATACCAAGTGGCTTGCTCCCGGACATACCTTCTGTGGTCTTGCACCAGGAGCCATGGCGCCGTTGCAGTCGGCTTTAAAATATTTTCACGACGACTTCGAGCGCCACATCACGACCGGTGGATGTCCCTGGAGCAAGAAGTCGTCACAACACAGGATCGTGGTCTAGCCCATGGCAACCATTATCGTCGATAACAAGTCGTATACGGTGGATGAACAACAGAATGTGCTCGCCGCCTGTCTGGGACATGGGCTGAACGTGCCCTATTTCTGCTGGCATCCGGCCATGGGATCGGTCGGAGCCTGCCGCCAGTGTGCGGTCAAACAGTTCAAAGACGATCGAGATCAGTCTGGTCGACTGGTGATGTCCTGCATGACACCCGCGACGAACGGCACGCGGATCTCGATCGATGATCCGGAGGCCAAGGCCTTTCGCGCAGCAGTCATCGAATGGCTGATGGTGAACCATCCACACGACTGCCCAGTCTGTGATGAAGGAGGGGAGTGTCATTTACAAGACATGACGGTCATGACCGGGCATGTCTACCGGCGCTACCGCTATCAAAAACGGACCCATCGTAATCAGACTCTCGGCCCATTTATTCGGCACGAGATGAATCGGTGCATTCAATGTTACCGCTGCGTCCGATACTACCGAGACTATGCCGGTGGACGTGACCTCAACGTGTTTGGTTCGCATGACGCCGTCTACTTCGGCCGGGAACAGGATGGCACGCTGGAGAACGAATTCAGCGGAAATCTAGTGGAGGTCTGTCCGACCGGAGTCTTCACGGACAAAACTTTCTTTCATCACTACACGAGGAAATGGGATCTACAAGCCGCCCAATCGATCTGTCCACATTGTAGCCTTGGGTGCAATACCACCGCCGGTGAACGATCTGGGACTCTGCGTCGGATCACCAATCGGTTCAACAGTCAGGTGAACGGCTACTTTTTGTGTGATCGGGGGCGGTTTGGGTATGAGTATGTCAATAGCTCGCATCGCATCAAGCGGGCCGTGGTGAGGCCGGAACGTCGCCCATCCCAGTTAGGAACGACGGAAGGAGTACCGCAGCCTCTCGAGTTCGCGGCGGACTCTGTACGACAGGCTCGTGGGATTGTGGGCATTGGGTCGCCTCGCGCGTCGCTCGAGGCCAATGTGGCCCTGCGATCTTTGGTTGGCCCGCAGCACTTTTATCAGGGGATCGATGAGCAGGAACGCCGACTTCTCTCGACGATACTCAAGGTCCTTCAGACTGGACCGGTGCCGTCGGCGTCGATTCACGATGCCGAACAGTCGGATGCCGTCTTCGTTCTTGGAGCGGATCTCTTGAACGAGGCGCCACGCTTGGCGCTGGCTCTTCTCCAGTCCATTCGGCAACAGCCGATGGAACAGGTCGATGCATTGAAGATTCCTCGATGGGATGAGGCGGCAGTGCGCAATGCGGTGCAAAACCGACGAGGCCCTCTGTTCCTCGCTGGGTATCAGCGTACGTGGTTTCATGAGTATGCCACTGACACCTACTTCGCCGCGCCGGATGATCTTGCTAGGTTGGGATTTGCCGTGGCTGGGTCGATCAGTCAAGAGGCACCCTCCGTTCCGGATCTCAGTCCAGAGGTCAAGGATCTCACACAGCGTATTGCTGAGGCCCTCACCCATGCCCAACGCCCACTGATCATTGCCGGAACGGAAAGCGGCTCCCACGCGACGATAGAGGCAGCAGCCAATGTGGCCTGGGCTCTGCATCAACAAGGAAAACAGCCACGACTCAGCTTTGTGCTTCCAGAGTGCAATAGCGCAGGCCTCGCCTTACTCGGTGGCGGAAGCTTGAATGACGCGTTCGATGCGATCCGTCGGGGGAAAGCCGATACCGTGATCGTGCTGGAGAACGACTTGTATCGGCGCGCGGATCAGGCACACGTCGATGCCTTCTTTGAGACGGCGCACACAGTTATTGCCATCGATTCGGTTGAGAATCGCACGACGGCGCATGCCGATGTGCTGCTTCCGGCTGCCACAGGTCCGGAATCCGATGGGACATTTGTCAATCAGGAAGGCCGAGCCCAACGATTCTACCAAGTGTTTGTCCCGGACGGTGACGTCAAAGAGAGCTGGCGGTGGCTGAGTGAGCTTGGCCGTGCAACGTCACAGGAGGGTGAGAGTGAATCCGGAGTGGAGACCTGGCGCAACTTCGACGATGCAGTCTCTGCAACGGCGATAGCGGCTCCCGAGCTAGCACGCATCGGAGAGGTCGCCCCGTCAGCGAGTTTTCGTTTGGTGGGTCAAAAAGCTCCCAGACAATCTGAGCGATGCAGTGGACGTACGTCACTGATTTCTCATCTGACCATGCACGAACCGCCTCCTCCCGTTGATCATGATTCGCCGCTTGGATTTACGATGGAGGGATATCGAGGACCGCTTCCTTCACCGCTGATTTCCCAATTCTGGGCGCCTGGCTGGAATTCTATCCAGGCTGTGAATACGTATCAAGACGAAGTCGGTGGGCCATTGCGCGATGAAATGCCTGGAGTCCGGCTCATCGAACCAGTTGCCACGAAGACCTCTGGTTGGTTCACCACCATTCCACTCGCGTTTCAGGCACCCGCTCATCAATGGTTGCTGCTGCCTCTATCCGCCGTCTTTGGAAGCGACGAACTCAGCAACCGATCTCCGGCGATTGCCGAACGGATCGGCAAGCCGTTCCTCTCCTTGCATCCATCAGATGGTGCGCGGTTGACCCTTGAAGACCACAGCACGATCGATCTGGTGCTGCAGGACATGACGTACCGCCTTGTTGTGCACCTCGATCCTTCCATACCTGTGGGGACGGCAGGTCTCTCCCTTGTGCCAGAGGTATCTGGCGTCAGCGTGCCGGCTTGGGTTGATCTGTTAAAGGCAATCCAGACTGAACACAAGCGGAGGGCTGCATGATCGATTGGAGCCACACCGCCCTCACTATCGCCGTCATGCTTGGCAGCTGCCTGACCTTGGCCGGGATGCTGATCTGGGTCGAACGGCGACTGCTCGGAGTATGGCAAGAACGATACGGCCCCAACCGTCTGGGGCCAGGCGGGTGCCTGCAATCACTGGCGGATATGATCAAGATCTTTACGAAAGAAGACTGGATTCCGCCCTTCGCTGATAAGGCGGTATTTGTTATTACGCCGGCCATCGTCGTGATCACGGCACTTATGTCGTTCGCCGTGATACCGATTGCGCCTACCTTCGTGGTCGCCGATCTCAATGTGGGCGTCCTGTTCTTTTTGGCCATGTCGAGCCTTGCCGCCTACAGTGTCATCATCGGGGGATGGGCGTCCAACAACAAATTCGCGTTTCTCGGCAGCCTTCGGGCGATCGCGCAATTGTTGAGCTACGAAGTCTTCATGGGATTGTCGCTGATGGGCGCGGTGCTGTTGGCAGGATCCTTCAACCTCAGTGACATTGTGGAGGCGCAACGGCATCAATGGTTTGTGATCCCTCAGTTCTTGGGGTTTCTTGGGTTTTTCATGGCGGGACTGGCTGAAGCACACCGCACCCCGTTCGATATGCCTGAGGCGGAAGCAGAGCTCGTGGCCGGCTACCACTCCGAGTACAGCGGGATGAAATTTGGGATGTTCTTTGTCGGTGAATACCTGAGCATCCTCCTCCTTTCAGCGATGACGGTCATTCTATTCTTCGGTGGCTGGCACGGCCCCTGGCTGCCGCCGGTGGTGTGGTTTGCCGTGAAGATGTTCGGCTTCATCGCCTTGATCATCCTGATTCGTGCGGCCTGGCCTCGATTCCGTTTTGATCAGCTTCTGTCATTCGGGTGGAAGGTCGTAATGCCACTCGCGTTGATCAATCTGTTGGTGACGGGCGGGGTGGTGTTGTGGAGAGCAGGATAGCAGGGATGCACAATGCGGCAGTGAGCTCGGATCGGATGTGATGCAAAGGGGAATCATCCCTGCAGAACGGCTGTACGTATGATGAACACATGGTTATACGCCCGGAATCTCATCGTGGGGCTATGGATCGTCTTTAAACGGACCTTCACGAAGCCGGTGACGGTTCAGTATCCGGAAGAGCAACCCTATTTGCCGCCGCGTTGGCGTGGACGCATCGTCCTCACCAGAGATCCCGACGGTGAAGAGCGGTGTGTGGCCTGTTACCTCTGCTCAGCCGCCTGTCCTGTCGATTGTATTTCGCTTCAGGCTGCGGACAATCCAGAAGCGCACGACCGTCGCTATCCGGCGTTCTTCCGGATCAACTTTTCGCGCTGCATTTACTGTGGCATGTGCGAGGAAGCCTGTCCGACCAATGCGATCCAGCTGATTCCGGATTTTGAACAGAGTGAATATGCACGGCGGAACCTGGTGTATGAGAAAGAAGACCTCCTTATCAGCGGGACCGGTAAGTATCACGACTACAATTTTTATCGAATGGCCGGCGTCAGGACTCGCGACAAAGACAAGGGACAAGGTGAACACGAACTTCCACCGGTGGATGTGAAGAGTTTGATGCCATGAGAGGGATGTGACGCGTCGATCTGAAACTGATGCCGTTTCGGTTTCGGTTTCTCGTCTAAGAGCACGAAACAACCGGAAACAGTTCTTTCAAGAGAGACACACGTCGAGGTAGGTAAGCCATGGAAGTTTTATTCTATATCGCTGCCGCGGTGACTGTCTTGGCGACGCTACGCGTGATCACGCATGTGCATGCGGTCCACGCGCTGCTCTATCTGGTCGTGGCACTGATCGCGTTATCCCTGATTTTCTATTTACTTGGTGCACAGTTTGCCGCCGCGCTGGAAATCATCATTTACGGTGGTGCCATCATGGTGCTGTTCATTTTTGTCGTGATGCTCCTAGGGCCACTCGCGGTTGAACAGGAACGGACGTGGTTCTCACCCACCGCATGGGTAGGGCCTAGTATCCTAGCCCTAGTCCTTCTGGGAGAAGTGGGATATCTCATTGCTTCCGGGGACCATCCCACGATGGCAGTCGCAGAACCGACGCAGAAAGCGATCTCTATCGCCCTCTACGGACCCTATATCATTGGGGTGGAATTGGCGTCCATGCTGTTGTTGCCAGGGTTGATCGGCGCCTATCACTTAGGGCGCCGTCTCTCAAGTGAGGCCCGTTCATGTTGAGTACGCCTGCACTGGTATTGGCCATCATGTTGTTTGGTCTCGGATTGATCGGCTTATTGAGTCGGCGAAACATCCTGTACATGCTCCTCTCGCTCGAAATCATGTTGAATGCTGCCGCGCTTGCGTTCATTGCCGGAGGGGCTCGTTGGGGACAAGTCGATGGGGAGATTATGTTCCTGTTCATCCTCACGCTGGCAGCAGCTGAAGTGTCCGTGGCACTGGGGATCGTACTGCAGCTGTCCTACCGGTTCCGGACATTGGACGCTGATGCATTCTGCGAAATGAAAGGGTAACCAATGTGAGCGATCAAGTGAAGAACGAAAGCGCTTCTTGTTTCGCGTTTCTGGTTTCATGGTGCGATTTGTCCGGCTTGAAACATGAAACTTGTCACGCGAAACGTGTTCTGGTTGGTTTCACGAAGAACGAGAGACGAGATGATTAGCGTACTGTGGCTCATTCCCGTTCTCCCGCTCGCAGGATTTCTGCTGTTGGTCCTCTGTGGCGCACGGTTGAGCCGACAGCAGATCGCGTGGGTTGGGTGCGGATCGGTTGGGGCAGCCGCCGTGACGACCGCGCTGGTCGCCACAGACTTTTTCAGCCTCTTTCCCGCCCGCGAGTCCTATCAGCAAACATTGTGGGATTGGATCGACACGTCTGGAATGACGGTCGGCATCTCCTGGTATCTGGATGCGCTCTCACTCTTGATGGTGGCGGTGATCACCGGCATCGGTTTCTTGATCCATCTGTACTCCGCTGAATACATGGCTCACGATGATGATTACGCCAGATTTTTTGCCTACATGAATCTGTTTGTGGCCGCCATGCTGACGCTGGTGTTGGCCGACAATCTCCTTCTGCTCTATCTGGGCTGGGAAGGGGTCGGGCTCTGCAGCTATCTGTTGATCGGATTTTGGTATCGCGAACCCGAATACGGCACAGCCGCGCAGAAGGCCTTCATTGTGACTCGCATCGGAGATACGGCGT
The DNA here is from genome assembly GCA_016715825.1 of Nitrospira sp. Lineage (NCBI taxonomy): Bacteria > Pseudomonadati > Nitrospirota > Nitrospiria > Nitrospirales > Nitrospiraceae > Nitrospira > Nitrospira sp. The sequence goes on from JADJXO010000001.1 coordinate 823,832, forward strand.
TTGCCATCGGGCTGTTTATCCTCTTCACGCAATTCCAAACCTTATCGATTCAACAGGTCCAGAGTTTGGCGATGGAGGCCTGGCCAGTGGGTGCAAATCTGGCCATGATCGTCGCGGCGCTCTTTTTGATCGGTGCGGTCGGCAAGTCGGCGCAGTTGCCTCTTCAAGTGTGGTTGCCCGACGCGATGGCAGGCCCCACTCCGGTCAGTGCGCTGATCCATGCGGCCACGATGGTGACAGCAGGGGTCTACCTCATTGCCCGCATGCATCATCTGTTTGAGCTCGCGCCGATGGTGCAAGAGGGTATTGCAGTGCTTGGCCTCGTGACGTTGCTGCTGGCAGCCACCAGCGCCTTGGTGCAGCACGATATTAAGCGGGTGCTCGCCTATTCGACGATGAGCCAGATCGGCTACATGTTTCTGGCACTCGGCGTGGGAGCCTGGTCTGCTGCGCTCTTTCATTTTTTCACTCATTCCTGCTTCAAAGCCTTACTCTTCCTGGCGGCTGGATCGGTCATTCACAGCCTCCACCATGAGCAGAACATCTTCAAGATGGGTGGACTCCGGCGGCATTTGCCCTGGACCTTTTGGACATTCTTAATCGGAGCCGCCGCAATGTCCGGTGTTCCCCTCATCACATCCGGGTTTTACAGCAAAGATTGGATCCTATGGTCGGTCTGGTCTTCACCCCTCAGTCATCGGTGGATCTGGTTTGGTGCGCTACTCGGGACCATGCTGACCGGGCTCTATAGTTTCCGGCTGATCTTTCGGGTCTTTTTCGGAGAGGTTCGTACACAACCGACCGGCGAATCAGGTCTGGCCATGCGCCTGCCTCTGGTGGTGCTGGCGTTCTTGGCGCTCACCGTCGGTTTTCTGGAGATGCCCCATACACTTGGGCATGTCACTCTGTTTAGCCAGTACCTGTCCCATGCGCTCCCAACAATAGAGCTCCTTCCTGGGATGGATGAATCGAGCGAGGCCCGCGAACAGTTGGCTGTCACCGTCGCGGCACTGCTCGGGATCGGCCTGGCCGCGCTCCTGTTCCTGCCCGGCTCCCTCTTTGGTGCGCGAGGGACAGATCAATCCACGTCTCACCCTTCGGTAACCTTGCTGCAAGGAGGGTGGGGGTTCGATCGACTCTATGATCGTCTGTTCGTGCAGCCCTGGTTTGCTGTAACCAAAAATTCTAGTGATATGGTCGATCGCGGGTACGAGTGGCTGGCCGTCTGCGCCGAGTCCTGTCATGGCTGGTTGAGTTACACCCAGACGGGGCAGGTCCGGTGGTATGCCGCCACCATTGCAGTCGGAACGCTGATGTTACTTGGTCTGTTTGCGATGTGACGGCTATGGCTCTCTGGCTACTCATACTCATCCCAATTCTCGCGGCACCCATAGCATGGATGGGACAGCAATGGTCTCGTCACGCCCCTCGTTGGATCGTCCTCGGAGCGTTAGCGATTGATTTCATGCTGTCGATTCTGCTCGGAGGACAACATTCCGCAGTACAGGCCTCAGGACATGGGGCATGGCTTGTGGAACATCACACCAGTTGGATTCCCCGTTGGGGCATCAGTCTCCATCTTGGCCTCGATGGACTGAGCGTCGTCCTTATTCTCTTGACGGTCTTCGTCGGGATCGTGGCCACGATCGCCTCCTGGACAGACATCCAGAGTCGCGTCGGATTGTTTCACTGTCACGTCCTGCTGGCCCTGGGCGGTGTCATCGGGGTGTTCTTGGCCATCGACCTGTTTCTGTTTTTCTTCTTTTGGGAGCTCATGCTCATCCCCATGTATCTCCTGATCGTCATCTGGGGCCATGCACAGCGCCGGCATGCCTCGTTCAAGTTCTTTCTCTTTACGCAGGCCGGGAGCTTGGTGCTGCTCGTTGCGATTGTGGCGCTCGCACTCCTGCATCAACAGGCCACTGGGCGACCGAGTTTCGACTATGGCGACCTGATGGGACTGACTCTGAGCAGTGAGACGGCTCGGTGGCTCATGCTGGCATTTCTCATCGGGTTTCTCGTGAAACTGCCGGCCCCTCCCTTTCATACGTGGCTACCCGATACCTACGCAGAAGCTCCCACCGGGGCCACGATCATCCTCGCCGGGATCTTAGCGAAGACGGGCGCCTATGGTTTGTTGCGATTCACGCTTCCATTGTTTCCCGAAGCCCTGAGCGAGTTCGCGCCCATCGCCATGGGACTCGGTGTGGTTGGGATTCTCTATGCAGCGGTATTGGCCTGTGCCCAAACCGATATCAAACGACTGGTGGCCTACAGCAGCATCAGCCACATGGGGTTCATCCTGCTCGGCGCCTTCGCCGGCACGGAGCTGGCGTTGCAGGGGGTGATGATGCAGATGGTAGCGCATGGGCTGAGTACTGCTGGCCTCTTCCTGCTGGCCGGTGCACTTGAGGAGCGGTATCAGACGAGGGACATGGGCCAGATGGGAGGACTCTGGAGCGTGATGCCACGTCTTGCCACGATGGCGCTGTTCTTTGCCTGCGCGTCATTGGGGTTGCCGGGTCTGGCAAATTTTATCGGTGAGTTCCTCGTGCTATTTGGCTCCTATGCGGCTCAACCGGTCATGATCATTCTGGCATCCCTCGGCATGGTGATGGCAGCCATCTATGCTTTGGGTATGATGCAACGCACGTTCTTTGGCCGACAACAAGACACCCGTACAGCCCCGGACCTGTCGAATGTCGCATTTGGAACCCTACTGTTCATCGCAGGCCTGCAGATCTGGCTGGGGTTCTATCCGAAGGCCCTGTTGACCACGACGAAGCCGGTTATGGAACAACTGGTCCAGCATGTACAGGTGTCTGCGAATCCGACTCACATGCCATCAGCATCCCTGCTCTCGTCCCACATCGTGACCTCGCAGGGGAGTACCCGATGATCCTCCAAGATTTCATCGCGCTTTCGCCCATTCTGGATCTCGGGGCCTTCTGCCTCGTGACGATGCTCGCGATTGCCTTCAGACGGAATCATGCAAGGATTGCAGTCTGTGCGTTTCTGTCGTGCCTATTCACCCTCGCGACGTTGCCCTGGGCAGCCACGGCGGCGCCACGAGCCGTGACAACCTTGCTGGTCGTGGATGGACATGCCTTGTTGTATATGGGGCTCATATTGAGTGCGACGATGGTCATCATTGCCCTGTCGTACCGATATCTGAACAGTCAGTTTCATGAGCAAGAAGGGGTCGAGGAATATTACCTGCTCCTACTATTGGCCACGTTCGGGGGATTGGTCCTGACGACAGCTGCGCACTTCGTCTCATTTTTTCTCGGATTCGAACTCCTTGGGCTGTCTCTCTGCAGTCTGATCGGGTATTTACGAACTCGACGAAATCCGCTCGAAGCCGCGGTGAAGTACCTGCTGCTCTCCATCACGGCATCCGCATTCCTCCTGTTTGGCCTGGCCTTGCTGTATTTCGAAAGCGGGGCCATGACCTTCCACGAGATTGGAGTGAGTGTGAAACAGTGGCAGACGGTCCCAGCACTGTGGTTGGGAGGATTGATCCTGGTCCTGGTCGGCATCGCATTGAAGCTCGGGCTGGCGCCGTTTCACATGTGGGTTCCCGATGTGTATCAGGGAGCACCGACTCCCATCACGACATACATCGCGACGGTCTCCAAGGCAGCGGTCATGGCACTGCTACTCCGCCTTGCCACTGAGGTCGGGATATTGGAACTGCCACCCGTTGTGCATCTGTTCAGTCTTCTGGCTGTTGTCTCGATGGTCACCGGGAATGTGCTGGCGCTCTTGCAAGAGAATGTCAAACGTCTCCTGGCCTATTCGTCGATTGCCCACTTCGGCTACGTGCTCGTGGCCTTGCTGGCCGGTGGCCCTCCCGCTGCGGAAGCAGTCACCTTCTATGTGATCGTCTATTGTGCCATGTCGTTAGGGGCCTTTGGTGTGGTGACGGTGTACTCGAGTGAGGGAGGGGAGAAGGACCGTGTCGAGGACTATCAAGGCCTGTTTTGGACTCGCCCTTGGATCGCGGGCATGTTGGCACTGAGCCTGTTGTCGTTGGCCGGCATCCCAGTGACGGCGGGATTCATCGGGAAATTTTATGCGATCACGGCTGGTGTTGATGCCGGCCTGTGGTGGCTGGTGTTGGCGCTGATTGGGAACAGCGTCGTGAGTCTCTACTATTACCTTCGATTGTTCGTGACCCTGTTCGGTGAGGCAGCAGCACCGGCAACACTTCCTCAACAGGAGACGCCGCAGCGGTCAGAGTTCGTCAGTTGGACGGCCGTATGCTCGCTCGGATTTGTCGCATCGATCATCCTCGTACTAGGAGTCTATCCAGAACCGCTGATTGAGCTTGTCCGTGAATCCGTGAGTAACCTCCTCACGGTGGCCACACAGAGACCGTGAACAAGTACTCGCGCCATTGGCGGGGGTTGCATGAGCGGAACAAGAGCGTAGAGTCTCACGCATAGCCGCCGACTTCTGTCGCCGGTTCAGCACCAGCTATGCCTTTGACGAGCCGACATTGCCTGTTGGCAGCAGCGGCAATCTCAGCTCCTCCAAGAATCCATTGTGCGTGTCCCGCGCCTTCTGGATATCTTTCTCGATCTCCACCAGTGCCTTGTTCGTCGCTGCCAGATCAATCTCCGCCTCACCCACCGCTGTGCTGATGTAGCGGGAAATGTTGAGGTTGAAGTCACTCTTCTCGATCTCGGCCATTTCCACCCGGCGGGCGTAGCGGGGTTCTTCCGTGCGGTTCTTGTAGGTATCGATGATTTTCTGGATGTGCTCCGGCTTGAGCTGGTTCTGGCGCTTACCTTTTACGAAGTGCTCGGCGGCGTTGATGAAGAGCACGTCGTCCGGCTTCTTGCATTTCTTGAGCACGAGGATGCAGACCGGAATGCCGGTGGAGTAGAAGAGATTGGCGGGCAGGCCGATGACGGTGTCGATGTGGCCGTCCTTGAGCAGTTTGGTACGAATCTTCTCTTCAGCTCCGCCACGGAAGAGCACGCCGTGGGGCAGGATGATTCGCCATCACACCTTCATCTTTCAGGAAATGGAAGCCGTGCAGCAGGAAGGCAAAGTCGGCGGCTGATTTTGGGGCCAGGCCGTAGTTCGTGAAGCGCACGTCTTTACCCATGGCCTCGGAGGGCTCCCACCGTAGGCTGAATGGCGGATTGGCGACGATGGCATCGAACGCGGGTTTCTTGGCGGGGTTCAAGTCCTTCAGCATGTCCCAATCGTTCTTTAGGCTGTCGCCGTGGAAGATTTCGAACTCCGTGTCCTTCACCCCGTGCAGCAGCATGTTCATGCGGGCCAGGTTGTAAGTGGTAATGTTCTTTTCCTGCCCGAAAATCTTTCCGATCGTGCCGCCCGCGTCCTTGATGCGGTGGCGCACATTGAGCAGCAGGGAGCCAGAGCCGCAGGCCATGTCCAGCACGCTCTCCAGCCGCTTCTTGGTGCCTGTCCTCGGTTCCTGACTGTCTAGCGTCACGATGGCGGAGAGCACGTTGGAAATCTGCTGCGGGGTGTAGAACTCCCCCGCTTTCTTGCCCGCCCCGGCGGCAAACTGACCGATCAGGTATTCATAGGCATCGCCTAGCACATCCACCTCGGTGGAAAACTCGGCCAGCCCTTCGGCGATCTTCTGGATGATGGTGCAGAGCTTGGCGTTGCGGTCGCTGTAGGTCTTGCCCAGCTTGGAGGAGCCGAGGTCGATGCCCGAGAACAGGTCGTGGAAGGTGTTCTCAAAGGATTCCGTCTCAATGTATTTGAAGCCCGCTTGCAGCGTGTTCAGCAGCTCCGCGTTCTGGATGCGGGCCATGTTGGCAATGCTGGCCCAGAGGTGCTGCGGCTGGATAACGTAGTGCGTCTTGCGGCGCATCTGTTTCTCGAACGCTACGATGTCGTCCGGGTTGTTGGCATACCAGAGCGCGAGCGGCACCTGGCAAGCGTCTCCCTTAGTATCGGGATAATCCTTCCCCAGCTCCTTCTTTGCCGCCGTCTCGTAGTTGTCCGAGAGGTACCGCAGAAAGAGGAAGGAGAGCATGTAGTCGCGGAAGTCATCCGCATCCATGGCCCCGCGCAGTTGATCGGCGATGCTCCACAGCGTGTTGCCCAGTTGCTTGTGATTGGTGTCGGTCATAAAAATCAGTGGTCGAAGCTTGCTGCCGCCTCACGCAGCGCCTGCGCCGAGATTCGGGTGAGTTTGCCATCTTTCACGACGATGAGATTCGTACCGGTCTGGATGGCAGTCTTCCGGGCAGCTTCGGCGGCGCGGCGCATGGCCGCGGTGGAGGCGCGGAGGTCGGCGTCTTTGGCTTCCTGGATGTTTTTCATAGTCATTAGTTCTCCCCCCATTCGAGCAGGATCGGACTTTCACCCACATTATCATAGTGTGCCCAGGCATCCACAGCGGCCTTGTAGGCCTCGTGGAAGTGACGCAGTCCTGCAGCGAACCGCCGCCGGATCACTCGTTCCGGGATGTCATGCCCGCCTTGCCGCACCCGCTCCGCCACGCGGGCAATTGCCGCATCTGCATCCGGCAGCGCGAGAAAGAACAGGCTTACGTGATAGCCCTGCTCCCGCCACTGCCTGATGTGGGACAGATAACTCAGCCCAGCGAGGGTCGTCTCAAAGGCAAAGCTTTCTCCGCGTTGAACGCAGGCGGCGATCTCCTCCAGCATCAGGCGTCCGGCCTTGAGCGCCGCGGTTTCTGGGGCGAACGGTGCCAGTCCCGCCGCGATCAGGTCTGCATTGATGAAACGCGGACATTGTGCTTCCTCCGGGAGGAACGAACGCGCAAAGGTTGTTTTTCCTGCGCCGTTGGGGCCGGCGATGATGATGATCTTTTTGCTCATCCCGCCACCTCCTCCGGGGATGGGAAAAGCTGCTGCATCAGCCCGCGCTTGTGGCGCTTGAGGGCTTCGAACTTTTGCGTTTCGGCGGTGATCAGGGTATCGAGGCTGCTCAGGCAGTTGGCGATGCGGTGTTGTTCGGGGACAGAAGGCAACATGAGTCCGATCTTTTGGATTCCGATCAGGTTCATTCCTGCCTTTGCGCCATTATCAGTTGATGCGCGGAAAAGCCGTTGGGATTCTTCCGAGGCGAGGAAGTAGGCAACGAACTTGCCACACAATTGGCCCTCTACGAAGCGCACCAGTGCGATATGCTGGTTGATGTAGGCGGGCGACGGGACACTTTTGTCCACGTAACCAACAATGCCGATATCAGCCGTGATGGAAATAAGCACGTCATGTTCCTTTAGCTGTGTGCGAACTCCTTCATTCGCGCCCGGTGGCAGTTGGACGAATTTCGAGTCGGTCAGATCCAAGTAAATGGAGTCTCGCCAGAGGTTTGTAATGCGGACGAACAACTCGCCCTTGTCGGCGTAGAACGCCGCCCACCCCCGCGAGCCGCTAGTAACAAATGGGTTCAATTCACCAATCGTTGTTCTCTCCCACTCCCCAGCGTTTTTGAATTCGGGGAGGCGGAGGCGGGGTTGGGTTTCGCCTTCGCGGGGGAAAAGCTGCTGCATCAGCCCTTTTCTATGGGTCTTGAGCGCGTCCACTTTCCGCGCTTGCGCCGCAATCACCTCGTCCACCGAACTCAGGCACTCGGCGATTTTGTGTTGCTCGGCTTGGGAGGACGGTGCGTTGATCTGGTATTCCTCCAGCATTGGCAGCCGTATGTAGCTCATGGCGCTTATTTGCACCTGCGCCAGCAAATCAGGCCGCAAATTCGCACTTAGTACTGAATAGAGATATGGGACAAAGATTCCTTTGAAGTCGGTCAAGACGTAGGTCCGCTGATAAGCCTCAAACTTGCCGTTGTAGTAGCTCGTTTGTCCCACGTTGGCGTTTCCGGCGATTAGGATCGCCTCCGCATCAAACGAATAGTTGTGGCTATAGATGTGTTTTTCCGCGCAGGTAAAAAACGGGTAAGCACCATCTACCGCGCCTTCGTTGGCATCTTTCTTCCCTGTCCGAATGCGGCACAAACCGCCGAGAGACTTCTGCTGCCACCCCTCCACCCCCCGAAACTCCGGAAACCGCAGCTTCGGCACCAGCGCGGGCTTGGCATCTTCCTTCGTGTCCGTGGTTTTCTTCTTACTGCTCATACGCGCTGAGTCCTGAGATGTCGCGGCCGTGGGCACGTTTCGTGAGAAGTGGGTGCAAATCCGCCATGATGGCGAGTTCGGCATGGGTGCGGGCTTTCCACCCGAGGTCGAGCGGGGCGAAGAGGTCGCCGAGCTGTTCGGCATCGAAGATCATGCGCTCAAAAATGCCGTCCACGAAGCTTTGCAGGATGTCGGTGGCGAGGCCGTGTTTCGCGGCGATGGCGGCGAGTTCCTTGGCGTTCTTCTCCGCCTTGAAGCGGGTGTAGCCCTTGCGGATGACGGTCTCAGAGAGGCCCTCGCCCGCCTTGAGCGTGGCGATATAGGCGGCGATGTCCTCGCGCTCGTCCATGAACTTGGCGTCCGCGCTGATGAGGCCGATGAGCTGCTCGCGGGTCATCTTCGATTTGCTCGGCCCCTTGGCGGAGAACTTGGCGATGAGGCCCATGATGTAGTCGTAATCAATGACGGCGGAGGCGAAGAGGACAAACTCGAAATCGAGCTGTTCGGCGTCGCCGGTGCCGGGCTGGTCAGTGCCTTTGCCCTTGCCCTGCTGCGCTTTCAGGCGCTGGGCGGTTTCCAGATAGGCACCCTTGAAGCCGCGGTGCTGTTCGTTCGACAGCACCTGCTCGATGGCGGTTTTGTTCTCCTCGGTGAGGTCGGTGTATTGGTCGAGCTGGGTCTTGAGGCGCTGGACTTCCTTGAAGCGCTCGATGAAGCAGGCGCGGGCGGCATCGCCCTTGAGGTTCGGCACGGCCTCGGGGGAGGTGGCCAGGCCCTGCGACTTCATGAAGCTGTCGAGCTGCTGCACGGCGGCCTCCAGCTTCCGGATGACCACGGGGGCCTTGTCCACCAGCCAGATTTCCCGCGCCTGCTCGCCGGTCTTCTCGCCGGAGAAGAGGGCGATGGCGGCATCCACCTCGGCCTGCTGCTGGCGGAAGTCGAGGATGTTGCCGTAGGGCTTGGTAGCGTTGAGCACGCGGTTCGTGCGGGAGAAGGCCTGGATGAGGCCGTGGTGCTTGAGATTTTTGTCCACGTAGAGCGTGTTCAGGTATTTGGAATCGAAGCCGGTGAGCAGCATGTCCACCACGATGGTGATGTCGATCTTCTGCGCGGGGGGGTAGTCGGCATTGGGCCACTGCTGGTCCTTGATGCGCTTCTGCACGTCCTGGTAGTAGAGGTCGAACTCGCCGAGCGTGTGGTTGGTGCCGTAGCGGGCGTTGTAGTCGGCGAGGATGCTTTTCAGCGCCTCCTTCTTCTTTTCCGGCTCGACTTCGTTGTCCGCCTTTTCCGTTGGCAGGTCTTCTTGAATCTGCTGCACATCCTTGTCCCCTTCGGCGGGGGGAGAGAAGACGCAGGCGATGTTCAGCGGCTTAAAGTCAGAGTCGGCGGTCCGTTTCTCGTCCTGTACGGTCTTGAACAGGCCGTGGTATTCGATGGCGTCGTTGATAGACGCGGTGGCGAGGAGGGCATTGAAGCGGCGTCCCGCGGTGGCGGCGTCGTGCTTGGCGAGGATGGCCTCGATGACGGCGCGTTTGGCGATGGCTTCGCCGGGCTTCGGCGGCTTCTTGCCCGCCTCTTCCTTGGGCTTGAAGTAGTCCACATGGAAGCGCAGGACGTTCCCGTCCTCGATGGCGTGGGTGATGGTATAGGCGTGAAGTTGCTTCTGGAAGAGGTCCTCCGTGGTCCTCATCGACGCTTGCGTGTCCTCGATCTTCTGCAAGCTGGCGTTGGCCTCGAAGATGGGCGTGCCGGTGAAGCCGAAGAGCTGGGCCTTGGGGAAGAACGCTTTGATGGCCTTGTGATTCTCGCCGAACTGAGAACGGTGGCATTCGTCGAAGATGAAGACGATGCGTTTGTCCCGCAGCGGCTCCAATAGCTCGTTGTAAGTGGGTTGATCGTTCTTTTTCCGCTGCTTGTTGCGCGTGCTGTCTTCATCCAGCGCGAGGCCGAGCTTCTGGATTGTGGTGACGATGACCTTGTCCGCATAGTCCTCGGAGCGCAGACGGCGGACGAGGGCGGCGGTGTTGGTGTTTTCCTCGACGCAGCCTTCTTGAAAGCGGTTGAACTCCTCGCGGGTCTGGCGGTCGAGGTCCTTGCGGTCCACGACGAAGAGGCACTTGTGGATGTGGTCGTTGAGCTTGAGCAGCGTGGAGGCCTTGAAGGAGGTGAGCGTCTTGCCGCTGCCGGTGGTGTGCCAGATGTAGCCGTTCCCCGCGTCGTCCTCGATGCACTTCACGATCTGCTGCACGGCATAGACCTGGTAGGGCCGCATGATCATGAGCTTCTGCTCGCTCTGGATCAGCACCATGTAGCGGCTGATGGTCTTGCCGAGGGCGCACTTCATGAGGAAGCCGACCGCGAAGTCGTCGAGATGCGTGATCTTCTTGTTTGCCTCGTCGGCGAACTCATAGACAGGCAGAAAGCGCTCGTCGGCGTTGAAAGCGAAGTGGCGGGCGTTGTTGTTGGCGAAGTAGTAGGTGCGGTCGCGGTTGCTGACGATGAAGAGCTGGAGGAAGCAGAGCAGCGTCCGGGTGTAGCCGTTGCCGGGGTCGTTCTTGTAGTCGACGATCTGCTCCATGGCCCGGCGCGGGCTGATGCCGAGCGTCTTCAGCTCGATCTGCACGCAGGGCACGCCGTTGATGAGCAGGATGACATCGTAGCGGTGGTGGCTGTTGTCCGTGTTGATGCGGAGCTGGTTGACGACCTCGAAGGTGTTCTTGCACCAGTCCTTGAGGTTGACGAGGGAGTAGTTCAACGGCGTGCCGTCATCGCGGGTGAACGCGTTGATCTCCCGCAGGGTCTTGGCGGCGGTGAAGACATCGACGGTGACGATCTCGTCGAGGAGTCGGGCGAACTCGGCGTCTGTCAGGCGGACGCGGTTCAAGGCCTCGAACTTTTCGCGGAAATTCTTTTCCAACGAGGCTCGGTCGGTGATGTCCGAGCGGTAGTCATATTTCAGGCCCTGCAGCGTGCCGATGAAGCCGTATTCGATCGTGTCCTCGCGGAGGACGGAGGAAGAGGCGTCGGCGGGCGGGTACTTGCTGTCAGAGGAACTATGCATGGTCGTCGCCTCTTAACATGACGCGCGCCTCGGCGAATTGCAGGAAAATCCACCCGGGGATGGGGCCAGAGTAAGCGCGGAACTGGTCAACGGACCTTTCCGCAACACTTCCATTTCGAAATATTCGGTGAAGGTATACCGCACCATCGCCCACACAATAGCGCATTCCCACAGGACTCGCCAGTCTTCGGCCTGACGTTGCAGCTCACCCGCGCCTGCTAGAGAAACGGGGATAGACAGGTTTCCCAGATGGGCGAAGATCTATGTCGCATCCATTGCGTGGCGGCCCTGAGCGCACGAGGATGAGCTGCATGGTTTGACAACAGCGGCTTCTTGCATAGGCGAGTGAACTGAAAAGAGGCTAAGGCAGATCAGTTCATCGGAACGATTGAGGCGGAGACTTCGTTCGGCAGCAAGAGCGTGACCATCGCCTGATTCTGCTCGCCCGGTTGGATCAGGGCGAACAAGGGCACCGGCTGCGGTACGCCACCCGGCGGGAGCGCGAGCATGGCCGGGAAATCAATCAATGGCGAAAGCGAGGCCTGACTCGCTAAGCGGAGACGAAATGCCATCAATACGTCACGTAATCGTGACGCTTTCGTTTCATCTGAAAGTGTCACGTCGGGAGCGATGCCGACTTCCCACAAGGGTTTCGTAATGGTGATGGGAAAGCTCATGCCCAGCTTCTGGGCATCCGCGGTGACATCAATAAGGACACCGGCTTGAATCGCTTGTTCCCTTGTCTCGAGCAACCCTTTCAGGAGCTGGCCAACCTTCTGCTCAGAAATGTCTTCTGCCTTTAGATTATCCTCAAGCTTTGGTGCTTCGTCTCCTGACAGGGAAACGATCGGCGTAACCGTTTCCTCCCCCTCATCCAGTGCTGTATCAGGTACCACCGGTGACTCCTCTGGGGGAGTAGGAAGGGCACGCAGCAACCCCTCATAGACCTTTTGGGCCGATGCGGACCAAGCTGGATTAAATGGCCGGCCGGCGAATGCAGCCTCAGCCGCTTTTCGTTCATCGTGGGTGAGTATTTTGGCGGTCTCTTTCATATCCATGGTGCATAGATAATCCGGCATAAAGGAAAGTCAAGAGCGGGGAGCAGGCTAGTCCGGGAGGCGGCGCCCTTTGGTTTCAGGAGCAAATAACAAAACTACGAGTCCAATCAAATAGATAAGTGCAACGGTACTAGCGGCACGACCAAAGGTACCAAGCGTCGTCACCAACCACCCGGTCAGGAACGGTGAGGCCGATGCCAGGACCCGCCCGGCGTTAAAGCAGAAGCCTGCTCCAGTGGCTCGCAACCGTGTCGGGTAGAGCTCGGGCAGATAGATCGGGAACCCACTGAAGATCCCATTATTAAAGAATCCCAAGATCGGCAGGAGCATCAGGACACCGACATAACTGGTCGGGGTCAGGTAGGTGACCGGCAACATGATGAAGCTGCCCAGACACATGAAGGCAAACACCGGACGCCGACCAAATCGATCAGCCAATGGACCGAATCCGAGATAACCGAAGATTGCCCCGGCGTTCAACGCCATGATGGCGTAGCTGACGGACTTGGTCAGCGTTGCCGAATCCTGTCCTTTCAAATCAGGAAGCTCACGAATCAGGGTGGGCGCCCAGTTCGTTGAGCCCCATAGTCCGAAGACCGCCACAAACGCCAAGGCAGAACCAACCAACGTCGCACGCCGCAAATCACCATGAAAGATGGCCGTCACGGGGATGGGCTGTTTCTCATGTTCATGCGTCCAGCGTTCTGGTTCCTTGACCCACCAGCGGACCAGCAGCGCTACGAATGCGGGAAGGACTCCAATCAGAAACAAGCCTCGCCATCCATAGGCTTCCTTCAAGGTGAGATTGATGGTGGCTGCTAGAAAAAATCCGACCGCCCAAGCCGATTGAAGGATGCCTGCCGCTTTAGCCCGCTTCTCTTCCGGCCAGGTTTCGGCCACGATCGCGGCACCGGCCGCCCACTCACCACCGATGCCGAGCGCGGTGAGAAATCTGGCGATTGCCAGGTGCCACCAGGTCTCCGTCAAGGCTGCGGCTCCGGTGAACACAGCATAGATGATGATCGTGGCGATCAGAACTTTTGTCCGGCCGAATCGATCGGCCATGATCCCGAACGAAATCCCGCCGATCGCCCAGCCGATAAGAAAAATAGAAAAGATGATGCCCCCATACCAACCGATGTGTTCGGTGGTCGGTGGGCCACTTGCTGTGTGCAGCAGATCGTGCAAGGCGGGATGTAAGACGATGGCGTAGATCGTGGCATCCATGGCATCGAAGACCCACCCAAGCCAAGCCACAAAAAGCACCAACCACTGATAGGGGGTGACACCAGACCGCCAGGATCGCTCCGTCACAGGTACTCCTTGCTGCTTTGATGCGACGGTACTTCAGTCTGGAGCGTTGAGCATTGAGGACTGCAGGGAGAGGACTGCGTATCGACCGTCTCTCTCTTCACGCTTCACGTTTCACGAACAACGCCTCACGGCTCTCTGACGCATGATCAATGCCGGTTGACACCATAGCGTGCAAGGCTAAAGCGCTTCTCCGCTGCTGTCAAGGTGAAGCGACCGACCCTCCGTGCTATAGTCTTTCGCATGGCGCGAATGAATTACTATCAGATACTCGGCGTCTCACGCGACGCCTCGGACGAAGACATCAAGAAGGCCTATCGCAAACTGGTCTTTGCGCACCATCCAGATCGTAACCCTGAGAAGACGGACTCGGAAGCGCGCATCAGAGAAATCAACGTCGCCTATGAGATCGTCGGAGACCCGGAGAAGCGCAAGAGCTACGACCGACTATCCTGGGGAGATGAGCCACGGGCAACCTCGGTTGATCCAGACCTCATCCTGAACGAGATCGAACAGAAGTTGTTCGATGAGGGACGAAAGGAAGTCTTCTCGATCTTGATGCAACACGTCGCGCGTGTGAAGGATGAACTCATGATCATTCGTGAACGAACCATTCAGGTCCAGGGATACGATTCATTCTTTGAACCGGTCGTTCACGCACGAGCCACGGAAATCATGGGCGACTTGGTGACTGACGACATGGAGAGACGAAAACACCGCCTCGTCGAGGTGGCCACAGACATGCTGCTATCACAGGGAGTTGCGAAGCGTGGCGACGAACGTGGAATTCGATCACTCAGATCTCGACTTGAAGAGAGTTTTCAGAAAGGGCGTCTCCAGGGTGTGGGGTCGGCCCTCGAGCTGTTTTATGAACGGCGCTAGGCGTGAGAAAGCGGGCCGGATACGAATCGCCCGCCACGCATCACTCCTACAATCTTGGCGCGGTCTCTCAGCACGTCGATTCCCTGCAGTGGGTTCCCTCGCAGGACAAGAAGATCAGCCTCCTTCCCTCTCGTCAGGGTTCCAACCATGTCCTGGACTCCGATCAATCGAGCTGCCGTGGCCGTCGATGCGACAATCGCTTCCATGGGCGTCATACCGAACGCCACCATGCGTTCCAACTCCTGTGCGTTGTCCCCATGATAGTTGAATGGTGTGCCGGCATCGGTCCCCATCGCAATGGAGATGCCGCTCCGATGCGCATATTTGAAGCTATTCTTGTGGCGCTTAGTCATGGCCTTGGCTTTCTCCAGCGCACTTTCCGGAATGCCGCAGCTCGGTCGACAGGCCGCGGTCGTGGCCAAGGCTGAGAGGGTCGGGACCATATAGACACCGTACCGTTTCATGAGTGCACCGGCCTCCTCATCCAACAGTGTGGCGTGCTCGATCGAACGCACACCGGCAAGAATCGCATTCCGCATGCCTGCAACGCCGTGCGCATGGGCTGCCACTTTTTTCTCCGCATGCCGCGCGGCGTCGACGGCTGCGGACAATTCCTCCATCGTCATTTGGGCCGCATCCGGAGATGTACCGGGTGTGAGCACTCCTCCTGAGGCAATGACTTTGATGACTCCGGCGCCGGCAGCAATCTGGTCCTTGACGGCCTGTCGGACGTGCTCCGTCCCTTCCACTTCTCGACCGATGAACCGCGCGTGCCCACCGATCATGCAGATGGCGAGACCCGCGCCGATGATGCGCGGACCCGGCACAAGCCCCGCATCAACGGCCTGTTTGAGGGCAAAAATCGAATGGTCACGAGCCCCAACGTCCCGTACCGTGGTGAAGCCGGCATCCAGCGTAGCCTTTGCATGGCTGGCTGATTTGAGCAGGGTCAGCGACGGATGTTCCGATTCTAAGGCTGCCACGACATCCGCCTCACCTCCCAAACAGAGGTGAACATGACAGTCGATCAGACCAGGGAGAATCGTGAGGCCACGCCCATTGATGCGTACGGTCTCCTTAGGAATCACCAGGGTCTTACTGGGGCCGACGGCGGTGA
Source organism: Nitrospira sp. (assembly GCA_016715825.1). Lineage (NCBI taxonomy): Bacteria > Pseudomonadati > Nitrospirota > Nitrospiria > Nitrospirales > Nitrospiraceae > Nitrospira > Nitrospira sp. The sequence continues at coordinate 839,356 of JADJXO010000001.1, forward strand.
TTTTCGAACCTCTTACTACGATCGTGGCGTGTTCATGAACGGCTCCGGTCCCGTCGATTAGGCGTGCATGATGAATCGCAATCGTCACGATATTACCGCCCTCGACTATAGGTAGAGGCCGCAGCCTGTAGCGCGATCCCGGGAATCGCAATCCACCCGTTTTGGATCCCGATCTCTTCCAGCGCGTTCAACAGCGTCAGCACGTTGGCTTCCGTAGACGATTCCCCCATCAGTCCGATCCTCCAGACTTTTCCCTTGAGATGGCCTAAGCCTCCTCCGATCTCAATGCCGAACCGTTCAAGGAGTTGAGACCGGACGGCCCCCTCGTCGATTGATGCAGGAACCGTCACGCACAGCAATGTTGGAAGCCGATACTCAACCGGAGGTACCGGGTCGAACCCAAGCGCCAGCAGTCCTGCCGTCAAGGCTCGGCTGTTGAGCTGATGCCGCGCAAAGCGGGGAGGGAGTCCTTCTTCTGCGATGATCCGCAAGGATTCGCGAAGAGCATACAACATTGAGATCGGCGCCGTGTGATGATAGGCCCGGTTGTGCTCCGTCCAATAGTCTGCAATCAGGGACAAGTCAAAATACCAACTTTGGCAGGGAGTCCGACGACTGCGGACTACCGAAAGCGCACGGTCATTCACCGTGAGTGGGGCCAGACCAGGAGGGCAGCTCAGACATTTTTGTGTGGCGCTATAACAGACATCGATCCCCCATCCATCGACGTCAACCGGCAGACCTCCCAGCGATGTCACGGCATCGACGATCAGCAACGCGTCATGCGCGCGACAGATCGCACTGATGGGTTCGATGGGCTGCCGGGCACCGGTGGAGGTTTCCGCATGGACGAGTGCGACGGCCTTGACCGGACCCGATCTTCTGAGCCTCTCTTCGATCAGATCCGGCTCAATAATCTGTCCCCAAGGCACCTCAATCCGTATCGCCTTTCCTCCGCATCGTTCAACGATCGTCGCGAGTCGAGTGCCGAACACACCGTTGACCCCCACAAGCACCGCATCGCCCGGTTCGACGATATTGACGACAGCCGCCTCCATACCGGCGGATCCTGTACCGGACACGGCGATCGTTAATCTGTTCGCGGTCGAGAAGAGTCGACGGAGGCGTGTTTGCACGTCGTTCATCACAGCGAGAAAGGTCTGGTCCAGGTGTCCGACGAGCGAGGTCGCCATGGCCTGCAAGACCCGAGGATGCACGTTGCTGGGACCAGGTCCCAACAGCAACCGTCGTGGTGCACAAAATTCGTCCATCGTGCAAAGGCTCCTGGAGTGTCGCCTGGTGAGTATAGCCAACTTCATCAGGCAAGGCTACGCAAGAAATCTTCGTCCGGCTTGGTCGGTAGCCACTTCGAGGGGGATTAAGAGTCGATGATGCCTGTGATATAGTCGGCTCCCCATGAGAGAACAAGCCCTGTCGATCGGACAATTGCAACGCGCCCCGCAGGTTGATCGCCCGACAGGTTCTTCCCATCCTCTATCACCGTTTAATTCCCCATGGTCGGTCTTAGTGAGCGTCGTATGTGCCTGTGCGCTGGTGACCGCGCTCGGGAGTGTCGTCTGGTTCTCAATCACGGCCCCCAAACTCGATCGCGTTGAAGAGCCGGATCGCGCACTAGAGCTGATGGTCGGTCGCATGATGGAGGCCCAAGAAGGGCTCGGCCGATCGCCGGAATGGCAGCAATGGCTCGCGGAGTGGACCATGGGCGACCAGAGGGAAGCCTATGAGCAAGGCATTCAATGGTACCGCGAACTCGTGGCCACAACGGATGATCCACGCTCAAAACTGCGATTGGCGATCTTACTGGGTGAATCAAGCCGACAAGATGAGGCTGTCGCCGAGGCAGCGGGATGGCTGAATCAGGGTCTGTTTACGGGACTGTTTGAACAACTCATTGTCGGCGCCTATGGTTCCCAACCGCTGACGTCCGCTCAAGAAGTCGATCTACAAGCTGCCCTCGCGGAAGCCATGCCCAGCGGATGGTTTTACAATCAGCTGTCTGCCCGGTTAGCCCAACGAGGAGGGGACCACGCACGACTCGCGATCGTTGAAGAACAGAATGCTGGTAAAGCCGACCACGTTCAGCAGGGGATTCGTCCCTTGCTCGTGACGGAAGTGATCTGCCTGTTGATCGGATCGGTCATGTTGCTGGGCATTGTGCGCTTGCAGGGACAACGAGTCGATATCTTACGCGTCCATCTCCCAGGTGTTCCACCGCCGTGGTCCGGACGTATCGCCATGGCCGTCATCCTCCGTGGCGGTACGTTGGGGGTTCTCACAACCGTCGCGTTTCTGTCCGTTCCATCGTTTGAACAATCGGTATTGAGCGCCTTCGTCATTCCCTTGGCGAATATCCCGCTACTCATCCTGGCCTACGTGCACTTGCTCAAGCCGGCCGGTCTGACCTTCTGGAACGGCTTCGGCTTGCGTATGAAAAACGCCAATCCCGGCCGACTGGCTTGCATCATTGTCGCCGTGATCGCAGCCGGACTCTGGGGAGAATGGGTCCTTGGTCGAACTGCCGAACTTTTCGATCTGAGCAATCACTGGACAGAATGGTTCGACCCAAACCTTGTGTGGGCCTCAGCGCCCAAGCTCACCGTGAGTTTGTTGGAATACGTCGTCTTTGCACCGATCTGTGAGGAAATAGCGTTTCGTGGACTGCTCTACGCCACGCTTCGACGACGGCTCGCATTCTTTCCCGCTGCGATCATCAGCACCAGCATCTTCGCCCTCGCACACGGCTACAGTCTCGTCGGGTTCATCAGCGTGTTTTGGAGCGGATTTCTGTGGGCCTGGATCTACGAGCGGACCGGGAGCCTGATTCCAGGCATGGTCGCGCATGCGATGAATAACTTGCTGGTGTGCCTTACCGTGATGGCTCTGCTTGGTTGAGCGAATGTTTCTGTATCGCGGCAAGGGCCTCAAATACATCCGTATGCCGCAGACCTACCCGATCCGACTCCAACAGCTCACATAGCTTCCGGTTCGACAGCCGTTTCCCGCCTGGCTTCTGTTCACCCGCGACAGAGGATCCGATATTCCAACGTCGCTCAACCTCTTCGCAGATCTCACTCCACGTTCTCGGAGTCCCATCGCTGACGGTATAGACCTCACCGGATCGACCATGCCTCAGCGCGGCAAGACAGACGGCGCTCAGATCTTCAACATGAATGAGGTTCACATACTTCCGTGAACGGTTCACCCGTCCCCTCTTAATCCACTCGATCGGATTGCGACCTGGACCGTAGATCCCTGCCACTCGCAAGACAATGGCACCATAAGTCGTTCGCAAGAGTTCTTCACTCTGTACTCGAGGTATGGTCAGATCAATAGACGCCGATTCGTCGATCCAGGGTGGAGGATAGAGCGTTGTGGCGTCCTCTTGGTAGGCGGAGGTGCTCCCAAGGATGACCACTCGGCGGGCACCCAGCAACGCATGATCGGCAAATCGGCGCACCACCTCAATCGGCACCGCCGGAAAACACCACACGACATCCGTTGCCGTCGGAATCGATGCCCAGGTATCGGATCGTGCCAGATCGAAGGTGATCCGTTGATCAGGACGCAGATGGCTGAGATGGTGTTCGGGATCTCGACTGGTCGCACAGACACGAGGGTACCGACGCTCCGCAAGCGGGTGAAGAACCTTCGCTGTATAGCCTGCCCCCAGAATCGTGAGTGATTGGTGCAACGCGTATCCCATTTGGACAACGAGGGGTGCAGTGTGCCAGGTTGAAGGGATCTGAGTCTAATGAATTTCGTCATGGTGTTGCCGTGCAGAGTGACGTCTTTCACTCCACAGTGGCCATGAGTTGTGAGGACGCACATCGGGAAATCTCCGTCGGTGCTCCGTTGTCACTGCGCAATGAGAATGGTATAAGTCAGAGAACGGTGGGTACAAGGAAGAATGCGTAGCCGATTATTCGCGAATCGATCGAGACTTGCGTGGATCATACCATTCGTGTTTCTCGCGCCAGGCTGCGGTGAGGAGGGCGGGGGAGGCGGGTTGGGTGGCGGTATCCCGATTGGGGGCGGGGACCCGACGGCGGCAACCGTGTATGTCACCAACAGCGGTTCCGACACGATCTCAGCGTATACGGTCAACGGGACAACCGGTGGGCTATCGGCCGTTGCCGGATCGCCTGTGGCCAATGTGTCGACCCCATCGGCCATCGCCGTCTCACCGAACGGGTTTTTTGCCTTCGCCACGAATAGTCAGACCAACACGGTCACGTCATTCAGAATCGGCACCGATGGCGGGTTACTGCTGGCGTCCGGAACGGCGACCAGTCCCAATCCAGCCTCAGTCGGGACTGCTCCAAGTGCGGTCGTCATTTCCAGCAAGACGGAGTTCCTCTATGTCGCCAATCGAGGTTCCGACAGTGTGACGGCCTTTACGATCGGGGCCACCGGCATCCTGACGCTTGTCCCGCCGGAAGCGGGAACACCCAATCCTGTTGCGGCTGGAGGCTCAGCGCCTGTCTCGCTCATTCGCTCCGCCACCGATCGGTTTCTTTACGTGGCCAATAGCGCCGACAACACCGTGTCGGTCTTTCAGATCGAAACGAGTGGATTGTTGAAGCTGGTCCCGCCGACAGGGTCGCTCAGGAATCCGGTCGCGGTCGGCGGCAACGCACCGAGCGCACTCGCACTCTCCTCGACCGGAGAGTTTCTGTATGTGGCCAATCGCGCGTCGAATACCGTCAGCGTCTTTCAGGTCGAAACCAGCGGACTCCTCACACTGGTGCCTCCGGTCGGGTCTGGAACGAATCCCATGTCCGTGGGAGGGACCGGTCCGATAGGAATCGCCGTCGCTCCGGATGGGCAAGTGCTGTACACCGCGAACGACGGAGGAACCGTGTCGGCCTTGACGAGTGGAAGTAATGGGCTGCTCACACTCGTGCCTTCTTCGGGAAGTTCATTGAATCCGATTCAGGCAGGGAGCAATCCCTCAGCCATTACGCTCTCGCAGGATGGACAGTTCTTGTACGTGGCGAATCAAGGAGGAGGGGTGTCGGCCTACACCGTTGTTTCCGGAACGGGCACCCTGGTCCCCTTGCCGGTGCTCCTGGGAAATCCCTTTCCGACCGGAACCGCACCGTCCGGAATTGCCATGCAGAGGCAGCTCTAACGAACAGGCTGCCATCGGCAACGTCCGACAGATCAACTCGCCAGACGATGTCTCACGCGTTCCGTCGTGGTCGAGGCTTCCTCGGAGAGTCGATCCCTCAGAAGGTGCTGGAGATGGGTGGCCGGAACCGGCTTGCTGAAAAGGTATCCTTGATAGGCCGCACACCCTTGCATGCGGAGAAAGGCGAGCTGATCTCGCGTTTCCACTCCCTCCGCCACGATATGAAGATTGAGGGCACGCCCCATCCCAATGATGGCCCGCATGATGGGGGAATCGACCTTGCCGAGCTTCAAATCCTTGACGAACGCTTGATCGATCTTGATCGTATCGATGGGAAATCGCTGAAGATAGGCGAGTGAGGAATAGCCCGTGCCGAAATCATCGATCGCCAATCGAAACCCCGATTCTTTCAGCTCCTTCAACGTGGCCGCTGTCGACGGCGCATCCGTCATCAAGACGCTTTCGGTCAACTCCAGCTCGATATCCTGCGGGTTTCCGCCCTCGGCAAAGACCAGCCCTTTTATGTGACTGGCGATATTCCGTTGCCTGAAATGCAGACCGGACAGATTGATCGAGACATCGGTCGGCGCCAACCCTTTCTTGTGCCAGATACGCTGCTGTTGCGTCACGCTCTGAATGACCCATTCACTCATCTCAACGATCAACTCTTCCTCTTCTGCGACGGGGATGAACTCGGCCGGAGCAATCAACCCACGGGTCGGATGCTGCCATCGAATCAAGGCTTCGAATCCGATGACCTTCTCCGAAAGAATGTCCACTTGCGGCTGATAGTGAAGCACGAACTGATTGCCGGCGATCGCGGCTCGCAAGTCTTGCTCAAGGTTGACACGAGCGGCGATCCACGCATTCATGGCATCCGAGTAGAACTGGTAGCAATTATGTCCTTTGGTTTTTGCCGACTGGAGCGCGGTCGCGGCATGACGGAGCACCTGCTCGGCATCCGTCCCGTCGGTTCCTGGTATCGCAATCCCAATATTGGCGGAGAGGGTCAGGCTGCTCGTCCCGACTTGAAACGGATGATTGAGCACATCAAGAAAATGCTGCGCGACCCTGGCGGAATCTTCAGCTTCGGCCAGATTCGATAAGAACGCAGCGAACTGACCATCAGCGAGGCGTGCCAAGACCGGCGTGTCCGTCCCGGCATGTTGCGCGATCATCGTACCGACGGAGAGAGACTGTTGAAGACGCTCCGTCACATCCTTGATGATCTGGTCTCCGCTGCGAGATCCATGCATATCGCAGATGCGATGGTAGCGATCCAAACTCAGGACCAAGACGGCGCCGATCACGCTTTTACCCGCTCCACAGGTGATGGCTTGGGCGACACGATGGAGAAACAGGCTGCGATTGGGAAGATGGGTCACATTGTCATAATTGGCGAGAAAGTAAATCTTTGCGTCCGCTGCGCGTTTGTCCGTCACATCTTGGACCGTTCCCACCATACGCGGCGCCGTACCCGTCTCATCAATCATGGGCTCGCCGACCAGATGTACGATACGCTCGGAACCATCGCGCTGAACGATGCGATGGTCGAGATCGAATCCCGACTCATCGACAGCTCCCTCGCGCATGGATTCGGCCACCAATGCGCGATCGGCCTCATGCACACAGTCAAGATAGGCCGCCTGGGAATGGCCACACGCCTCCGGCTCGATACCGAGAATGCGACATGCCGCATCAGACATCTCCATACGTTGTCGGGAGACGTCCCATTCCCACCCACCCAATTGCGCGATTCGCTGGGCTTGGGCAAGCCGAGATTCGCTGCTACGCAGCGCGCTCAGGTTCTGGTTGGCCCGCAACATGTACCGCACGCGCTGGCTGAGGATGAGTCCGTGACAAGGCTTCACGATGAAGTCGGTCGCACCCATCTGGTACGCCTGGGCGATCGAATCGACATCGTCGGATCCCGTCATGATGAGAATCGGCACGAATTCCCCTCTCGGCAATTGACGGATCCGTTGGCACGCGACAAACCCGTCCATGCCGGGCATCTGCAAGTCCAGGATCACGATGTCCGGCATCGTCGTGGCGGCGAACTCGATGGCGGCTTGACCGGACTCCGCCTCTTCGACGCGGAGATCCTCCTGTTCCAAGCTCATCCGCGACAACATGCGAAACGTCGCATCATCATCGACAATCAGTGCGAGGGGAAGTGGCGAGTGAGTGGGGGAGGTCATGCCGCTCTCCTCTCGAGTTCGGATTGAAAGATTTGGCTCGCATGGTCGAATGCCGCGTCGAGCTGCCCTAACAACGGTTCAGCTTCTGCCAGCTGCCCTTGGCGACTGGCATCCTCAAACTGTCGGCACAACTTGGACAACGTCACTGCGCCAAGTACCGAGCTTCTGGACTTCAGACTATGCGCGGCTTGGTTCACGGCTTGTGCATCACCGGCCCGCATTCCTTCTTGCAGGCGGGTGACGAGGTCGCGAGAGTCCAGGAGATACAGCGACAGAATTTTGGCCAGCGCATCTTCTTTGCCGGGCCGTTGCAGACTCGTAATCGACTTCCAGGCCTTCTGATCGACGACGAGCGATTTTTCCGAGACCGGCGCAGAGGCCGATGCAACGGGAACTGAGTCGGTTGTCGAAACCAGGCTGAGAGCGGGGGCGTTATGTGTTGCCGGGGCGGTGCTGGGATGCAGCCAGCAGGACAACAGGGTCTGCAGCTGCTCCATTGAGAATGGTTTCGACAAGTAATCACTCATCCCGATGGCCAGGCAATGTTCACGATCGCCCGGGGACGCATGGGCCGTCAGGGCGATGATCGGCACGGGCGTCCGCGATTCCGTCTGCTCCCATTCGCGGATCAAGCGGGTCGCCTCAAAGCCATCCATCTCCGGCATCTGACAATCCATCAGAATAAGGTCGATGGAAGCTGTCTTGGCCTGGGTGAGGACCTCACGTCCGTTCTGGGCGAGGGTCACGGTGCATCCCAATGTCTCGAGCATCAGCTGGGCGATCTCCTGGTTCACCGGGTTGTCCTCCCCAAGGAGGACGTGCCCGGAGAAAGTCGGGGCGGCCGGTCCCGGAGACGCATGAAGCGAGGCGACCGGTGCATCGCCGACCAGGTTGACCAGCGCTTGATGCAGGCCAAGGTACCGCAGGGGCTTGGTGATGACATGCATCTGAGCGCTCGTGGCATCCTGCTCGACGTCCGCGCTCTTGATGAAGGACACCATGCGTAGAATCTTGGTCGCGGCATACGTCGCGTCTGATCGCAAGGCTTGCAGTAATTCCGTCTCGGTCATATCAGTACACGTTTCATCGACGAGCGCCACGACCGGCCCACGGTCGGTCGCAAGCTCGGTCATGACCTGCTCAAGAAACTCTGCACCGGTGCCGGCTATCCGCGAGGGAATCCTCCACTGCGACAGATACCGGGTCAGCACCCGACCGGTCGCAGGATGACCGCTCGCAGCACAGACACGCACGCCGGCCAGCGAAGGATCGGGCTGCATCCCGGCCATCGCTCCCTCCTGAAGCGGCAGGGGGAGGATCACCCAGAAGGTGCTGCCTTGACCCATCACGCTGTCCACTCCAATGGTCCCACCCATCAATCCGCTCAGTTGTTTGCAGATGCTGAGGCCGAGACCGGTCCCACCATGCACGCGCGTCGAAGACCCATCTACCTGGGAAAACGACTGGAAGAGTTTCGCTTGTCCCTCGGCACTGATGCCGGATCCGGTATCCGTCACCGCGAGCTTCATCCTCGGAACGATATCCTGGGCGGACGGAGATGCGTCGACTGTGACCGCCACGCTCACATCGCCTTCCTGGGTGAATTTGATGGCGTTGCCCAGTAGATTGGTCACGATCTGTCTGATGCGAATGGGATCACCCATGACGGCGGTCGGAGCTGCCGGGTCGTAGTCTGCCAGGATGTGCAGGCCTTTCCGCTGTGCTCGCTCCGCCAGCTGCTCGACGGTTCGTTCGACAATGTCCCGCAGATCGATCGGAACGGATTGGATCTCCAGCTTCCCGGCCTCGATTTTCGAGAAATCGAGAATGTCGTTGATCAACGTCAGCAGGGTGTCACCGGAGTGGTGGATCGTCTCCACATAATGTCGCTGGGTCTCGGATAGGGGCGTGCGCGCAAGAATCTCGGTCATCCCGATCACGCCGTTCATCGGCGTCCTGATTTCATGACTCATGTTCGCCAAGAATTCCGCCTTGGCCTTGGTGGCATCCTCTGCCGCCAGCTTGGCGATGGCGAGCGCTTCTTCGGACTCACGACGCCGCGCCGCTTCGAGGACCAGCGTCATGAAATTGGCCAGCGCTTGAGCAAACTGTTGTTCATCCGGCGCCCAGTCGCGCGAGGACCCGACATGCTCGATCGTGACGACCCCGGTCAGCTTCCCCTGCATCTGAAACGGGGCATCGATCCGTGCCCCGACCTGATGAGGCGCAAGGATGTCGGCAACCAGCTCACCATAAGCCGACTCTTGTGGCGCCTGCGCCGCAGCAAACAGCTTCCCGTCGTTCAACATGGAGACGTAGCGAGGGTACTGCGAGCGAGACAATTTTCCACCAAACGTGTGTCGATCGGGTGTTCGTTCGTACCTGTCGAGGCAGTAGAGCGACTGCGTCTGTTCCTCAAAGATCCAGACACTGATCAGTTCGACTGCAAGGGCTTGCGCGGCAAGGGAGGTCAGCTGCCTCGCGGTAATGGGAAGCGATCCTTCGAACACCGTGCGGTCCTGGACAAGCGCCAGCGTCGCACTTTGCTGATGCCGGAGCCGTTCTTCCTTCGTCTCCAACGACCGATTGGCGGTCTGGAGGACGGTGGCGCGCTCTTCGGCCTGCTGCCGCGCATCGACGGCGCCGACTAACTCGATCTGTGCCTGCACCTGCGCTTTGATCGCTCGGCTGTTCGCAAGCGCCACAGCCACTTGGTCGGCTAATCGTCGCGCGTGGGCCAGATCATCGGCAGGTGGTTTGGTTTTCTGTCGATAGCCGAGGACCAACGCTCCCGTCACCGTGTCTGCCACGATGATCGGGAAGATGGCAAAGAGCGCAAGGTCCGGCCGAAGCATGGCCGCCAGATAGGACGGACTCGCAGTCGTCTTCACGAGCATGTGGTCGGGGTGAGCCTGCAGCGCCGTGAGATGCTCATCCGTCAATTGACACTGATACGTTTTCAGTTCGTCTGCCTGACTACTGAGAAACCGCACGGAAAGCTCGTTGGGCCCCGTATCGTCGGGTCCACAAGGAACATACCGATGGCATCGCACGTGATGGTTTCAGTGATACGCGACTGGACGATTCTCACCATGGCCGCCGGTTCATGGCTGGAGAGAATGGCCTGACCGATGGCCGAGATCGTTTCCAACATGTGGAACTGCTGGCTCAGCTTCCCGGTCATGCTGTTGAATGAACTTGCCAGCTCCTCGAATTCATCGTGGCTGGTGACCGTCACACGAGTGGAGAAATCGCCGTCGGCCAGGCGAGCGGTGCCGTCTTGAAGGATCGCCACAGGATGCAAACTGCGCCGAATCTGCGCCAGACTAAGCAGCACCACGGCACTCAAGGCAGACGCAATGACGAGCAAAAACGTATGGCGGAATTGTTCGACCGGAGCCAGTGCCGACTGCCGGTTTTGGCTCAGAACAATCACCCATGGTTCCATGAAGAAGGTGTGGCGGAGCGGCATGGACCAGGCTCCGGCGACATACTCTTCACTGCCTTTGTGCCACATGGCCCCTTCGCCCATCGGATCCCCACTGTCGTGCCGACGAAAATCGGGGAGGGTGACCGGCTGCGAGAACGTGGAGTAGATGGCCTGTCGTGCCCCGTCTTCGACGATCAGGTCCGTATTCCCCGGGAGCGTTTCTTTGACCTGCGTGCTCCACAAGGCCGTTTCATCAATGTGCGCAGACAGCAGGCCGGCTTCCCAGCGATCTGGATTGATGACACGAAGGAGGGTGAGTTGTGGAAGGTGCTCCGAAGAAGGGTGAATCTCCAGTAACGCTTTGCCTTCTCGCAGATGCGCAACCTGTGCGGCGGAGAGGCCATGTCGATCAGACGCCGACACAGCCAGAAGACGAATTTCTTGGAATCGTCGCCCAAGCTCCTTCACGGACGCAGTGATGGTCACATCCTCCGTGACGGTTCCGTCGTGCGGCAGTTCGGCCGCGAGGCGGTCCAGATCAGCCGCCAAGGTCAGGAGGTGGCTGTAGAGCACCATCCCTTGAGACTTGCTCTCTTGCTTGAGTCGAGCCGAGGTTTGCACGATGAGCTGTTCTGTGACCTGGCGGTACGAGACCCAGCCGAGAATCGAGGTGGGGACAAGGGCGGAGAGGACGAAGAGTCCGAGAATGCGGCGTCCAATACGGCTCTGGAAGAGCGATTGAGAAAACGAGGTCTGCATGGTCACACGAGGCTAGAAGTTCTTGCCCAATCCGTAAAACCCGCCGTCACTCGCACGAAGGACATCGTCGTGGCTTTTCGGGGGCGACAGAGGATTTTCTGAATCTCGATCCTTGCCCATACTGTAGACATCGAAGTCCGAGTTGAGCGGAACGAGAAACCGGTCCTTCCTGGCTCCTCCGACGCCGCCACAGGGCGGGCCGCCGCCACCCCCGGCTCCACCTCCGCCTCCTGCTCCACCCCCGCCACCAGCCCCACCACCACCGCCTGCTCCTTGTACAAAGTGCAGGAGGTCATCATGGTCTCCATGATCGACGGCAACGGAGACGTGCCAGCCATCGTAGGCCGTGAGGGAATGATCGGCCAGCAGCACCCGCGGTGGACGTTTCTTACGCAGTTTCAGTTTGGCCAGATTGGTGATCTCAACATCAGTCGCACAGTTGATGCGGTAGTATCGATACGGACTTCCCCAGGGATCCAGCATGGTGCTGCGCCCGATTTGGGCCAGGGTGTCCGGATAGCCTCCTCCTCCGATCGCGAATCCTTTGACTTCTTTTGCAAGAGCATGCAATTCAGAGATGGCTCTGGCCACCCGCGCCTTCTCGAGAAAGTCGACGTAGTTGGGCACGGCGAGCGACGCCAAGATGCCGACGATCGACACCGCAAGCATCAGTTCGATGAGGGTGAACCCGTTGGGGGTGACCGTACGAGACTGCCGTGATCGTGGAGTATCTCGCCATTTCACCCTCTGGCCGTCTAGAGGTTCGTAGTTCATGCTGGGCGTTTATCCATTGCGTGTCTTGAATCCATCGAGCGAGGTCTTCAAGACAATCAGATTCTGCTCCATCTGTTTCGCTAAGGCGACGAGAGCAGGATCATTCTTCGTGACCGCGAGTTCCTTCATTCGAGCCGCATCCAACGCCAGGATCACCTGCGCCTGCTTGATCTGATTGATCTTCGACTGCAGCTGAACGGTCATCTGGTTCACCAGATCGACTTCCGGTACCAGGTAATCATGCTGTCGGAGTGTCGTTCGAACACTGAGGTTGCCTTCCCCGATCTTCGGAAACACCTTCCGGAGTCGGTACAGTGGACCGGCGACACGATGCATCAGCTGCAAGGAATGGAGGCAGTTGATCAGCACCACGACGGACGCGCCCATCGCCCACGGCCAAAATCTGGCATGCAAATTGAGCAGATCATTGGCGACGGTGGCGCGTACCTCCCATGAAAGCTCAGGATCGTCGAGCGCTTCCATCAGCGGCTGAAACACCGGGATGGCCAACAAGACGAACACGATCAGCGAATAGGCGATCACTTGTAGGAGCATTCGGATTTGCAGCGGATGAACGACCGAAAAGAGTCGGCGTTTGTAGTGAGCGCTCTCCTGGGCCTGCGGGTCTTTCTCCGATTCTTGGACGACGGTCAATCTGGGTGTTTCGCGAACGGCGCCTGGCAGCGTATTCGGTGCACCGGGAGTGTCAGGCTTTGGCTCCGGCTGCTCAGCGAGACGAAGAGGTTCCCCCATGGCTAGGCCGCCTTCTTCTTGGGTGAGGGGTCTGTCGACGTCCCGTCGAGAAATGCAAGCCGCTGCTGTTCTGATGGTTTCACTGATGGGAGGTCGAAATCGGCTAAACAGGCCTTGAATCCTCTGATCTCCTCCTCAAGGCTCTGTAGCGCCGCATGGATGTGCCAGGAGGACGGCTCCTGCGCCCGCAGGGCAACCGCTTCATAGGCCTGAGTCACGAGCGCCGAATGGAGATTGATGGTCTGGATCCGGTTTTCCAGATTGTCGAGCATGGCATTGAAGGCTTGCGCTTCCCGATGGAGGTAATCGTGTTTGCGCAATCTGGCCCGTTGATGCAGCTGACCGGTTCCGATCGACCGAAAGAGGGTCCCGAACCGATAGAGCGGGCCGGCGATGCGATGCATGAAGTACATGGAGTGGAGGAGCAAGACGAGGAACGTGATGATCAGCCAGGGCCAGATCCGTTCATTCAGCTCGAGAAATTGTGCCGCAATCTGAGCATGCTGTTCCCACGACACGGACGTATCATAGAGCGGCTGTGCCATCGGCAAGAACACGACGGCATACAGCACGATCAACAGACAGGCGAAGTACATCAAGGTCGTGACCACGAACCAGTACTGCACCGGATGCACGAACAACTGTCTTCGCTGAAACATCCCGATCATGATTCCACCGCTTTTCTGGTCCACACAAGGTGAGCCTGATTCTTGAACGTGATGGTTTGGTCTTTGGTGTGGTAGTAGAAGGAGAGGGTTTGCTCGTCTCGCCTGGAGTCTCCATAGACCACGGTATAGAGCGTGCGCGGTCCCTCAGGAGTCAGCTCGAGCCGACGGACGGCCTGGGCATCCAGGTGGTCCGCTCCGACGCTGAACGCCACGCCGGTCTTGGTGAAGACCAACATCCCTTCCTCATAGCCCTTTGCGGATGTCACCCATGCGCCGACCAATTCGTTCGGGCAGGACACGTCAGAATCGCGGACGACGACACTATAAATCAGACCGACCAACATGAGGCCGGCGATGGCTAAGAGTATGGTGGTGGACTTATTCGACGGTTGTGCCGTGGGCGAACCGGTGGCTTTCGCAGCCTGTCTCATAGGCGCCTCATGGAAATGACAATGAGCATGCGGCTCGCGCGCGCAGCTCTTGATCGACATCCTATCCTGTCTGGCTTATTGGTCAACAAGTTGAGCACTTCCGGAACGGTATCGACCGCGTCGTGACTGACCTACCTCGGCGGATTCCGCAGTGTTCTTTATCAATACACCTGGAATTGCTCCTGGCCTTCGAATCAAAAGACAGGAAATGTGGCTATAGAGGCGACCGTACAGTGGGCGGGGTGGAATGGATCAGCAGGCACGTTTCTCACGGAGCCAGGCCAGGAGGGTATGTGTCACCAATTCTGGTTGATCTTCATGGACGAAATGTCCGGCGTCCGCCATCGTGACGACCCGTAGGTCGTCGACATGCTCATTCAGTCCGTCGAGATTCTGTGCCACGAGCGCCTGATCTTGCAGTCCCCACATCACGAGCGTTGGGACAGGGATTTTTGGATACCCCAGGCTGCGTTGACGCCACGCACCTCCACCTCGGAACGCGGCTCGATAATAATTGATCATGGCCGTCAAGGCCCCGGGCTCGCAGGCCTGTTGCCGATACACGTCCACGATTTCGTTCGGCAGATATCGACGATCCATCGCCATACGCTCAAAAATCTGCCCGATCACGTACCCACGACCGGCGGACAGGGCCAGCTCCGGGAGCCACGGCACTTGGAACAATCCCATGTACCAGGAGCGGTGCAATTGACGCCAGCGCTGAACTTCCCGTTCAAAACAAGCGGGGTGGGGCGCATTCATGATCACCAGGGCTTCGATACGGCTTGGGTGCCGCATCGCATAGTACCAGGCGATGATTCCTCCCCAGTCGTGTCCGACGAGGATAGCTCGTTTCACCTGTGCCGCATCGAGGAGCCCGCCGACATCCTCCATCAACGATTCGATCGAGTAGGTCTCGATGCCGGTCGGGCGCGCCGTCCCGCCGTATCCGCGCAGGTCAGGAGCCCAAACGCAATACCCAGCTTGTACCAATGGCTGCATCTGATGCCGCCAGGAGATGGCCGATTCCGGAAAGCCATGGAGACAGAGCACCAATCGCTCTCCGGCCCAGGCCATAGCGACCCGAAACGACACCTGATTGGCCTGGACCTGAGCAAACGAGAACGTCTCGGTGTCTTGCCTATGTGGGCCTCTGTCGCTCATGTGCAAACATTTAGAAATTGCTGGTCAGATGTGGACAGGCTCGCTATGCTCACCGGAATGGACGGACCAAATTGGGTATATTGGCCAGATCAGGGCAAGTGGCGCGCCTATCCGGAAGGCTCCCCCGATCGAGAAATACAAGCCGTCTCCTTCGAGGAGCTGCAGTTCCAGATCGAGCGCCTGAGCCGAGAGGTTCCACGAACCCCTCGAGAGATTCCCCGCATCGAACGACCCCGGCGGGTCGTGCTTGACGTGGACGCCCCACAGTATGTCCTGTCACAAGATCAAGGCAAGTGGCATGGGCATCTGCTGGGCTATCCGGAACATGCGGCACAAGGGGAGTCTTTTGACGAGGTGCAGTTCAAACTCGGACTGCTCTGCCGCAACCTGATCGCCGCCAAACAGCTGCCTCTCCGAAAAGCGGCCTGACCTAGGCGCTCCCTCGGACCTCACGACCTGAGCCGACGGTCGAATCACCGTCGACTCCTCGGTGCACGTCTTCACCCTCTCAACATCGGCACGGTGCTTCGTTCACACGTTGACGTCGCCTTATTGGCGTTTCTTCCGCACGATTGCTGCGTGTGGATCACTCAGGTTCCGTGAACCGTCCCCGTTGAGCACGCTCGTATCCAGCACCGCGGTCAGGCTCCCTGATCGACGATTTGGTGAGAGGTCGATAATTCCCAAACCAGGACAACTTCCATCCGCCGCATGGCTTACCGTCAGAGGAAACGGACCGCGTAATGCAACATAAATTCGATTACCTTTCGGCCCCTGGCCGACAGATAAGTCGCCGAGATCCGGTGTCGGATCGTTGGTCCGGGTCGCCCCAATTGTTGTGCCACAGGCTCCGCTTGAGGTCAGGCTATAGCTTCCTTCGTGACGCGTGCTCAGATTGTTCCAGGGAGGCGAGAGCTTAAACACTTCGACAGTGTTTCGTATGCGATCCATTTGGTGCAAGTATTTTGCGGTTCCAGACTGCGTATTCTGAACGATGACGACTCCATGCGCATCGCGATTGTTGCCGGCCGGAAAGCCATTCTGTCCGGCCACTTTGCCGTTATCCGGATCTTGCCAGACGGCGAGAGGAGCCGGTGTGTTAGGCGCATTGAATGCAGGAGCGATGGGATAATCGAGTCCAAATCGGTAAATGGAAAATTCCGAAATGTTCGGACCGGATGTACCGGTATTGAGGTGCATGAACCCATCAGCTTCGGCCCCTCCGCATCCAGCCGCCCTCACCACGGAAAGGTCATACTCTCCCACAATCCTCATCGGTGTGGCCGTCACATCGATCACAAACATGCCGCCGCCTCCCAGCGTCGTGTATGCATGCCGGCTATTGCTTGCAGGGATCGGGCAAATTGGGGCATTCGACGCGCGCAGGCCAGCGGCCTGTTTGGGCGAACCCGTTGGAGTCGTCGTCGGTTGCCCATCAGCCACAACGCCCGATACGGAACAGGAAATACCGTCGGATGGCTCCATGTCTACCGCGGCAGGCTGAGTCAGAATCCGTCCGTCCCCTCCCACCAGATCCAGGCTTGCTGCGCCATTGAACACAAAGCCTTCAGGCATGCCGTCCTGGTTGCGCACGACATCGACTCGCTCGAGCAAGCGCCCATTTTGATTGGCCACGATGATATGCCGTCCGTCCGGCGTCCAAAAGCTCATATGATTTTGACGGCCCGTGCTCGTTCCGGTCGTCCGAAACAGACAGACCGGCTGTTTGGTCCGACCATCGACAAGCCCCAAATGTCCGCTGCCGACAAAGTTGAGCGCCATGTACATATGATCCGGGCTCGGCAAGATGCCGTGAATTCGACTCACATGCGCGCCGGTCGTGGCATCGGCGGTTGGAAATAAATCACTGGTTACATCAAGGACGACCGGATGATTGATCGGCGGGGTTTGATCCAGATCGGCTCCATCATAAATTCGAATTTTCCCTCCATGTGTTCCTGTCGGCACCGCAGAGCTGATGCCCTGAGTGTTGGCTTGGTCACTGAGCCAGACCTCATATTCGCCTGCCACCGCCATACCGGGAACCACCAGCAAAAAAGCCAGAACACTCCCACACACCGCTGATGTCATATGGACCATTTCAGAGTCTCTTCCACTCCGCCTCTGACACATGTTCATAGGAACCTCCTTTCGATTGATCAACGGACGAACGCTCCCGCGGAACACAATCAGCCCTGGCATCGGCTGACCATATCGTGAATGACGAGAGGACTCAAGAGAGGACACGATGAGATTGAGTGAGGGCGATCTTGCTAGGGCATTCGATGCCGGATGGCGTAGCGTCCTGAAAATGTCTCGCTGGGTTCAAGTCGCTTCAGTCCCCATTCTGGATGGTTGAAGGCATCCGTGGCACAGGTCATCGGTTCGATGGCAAGTGCAGCGCGCGGCGTATCGGCAATCGCATCGCCGGTATACACCACGAGTGCGGAAAAGGCTGCATCCATCACGATGTCGATCACACGACCGCTTGCCACGTGGCGAAGAGAGGCAGTGGCCATTTCCTGTGCATCGCGTTCGAGGTGCACATAACAATGATTGAAACGCTGCCGACCAACCGCACGAAACTGGCGATAATCCCACGGCGTGCCGGCCACGGTTGTAATGGAGCCAGTTGGTGCCAGTCGCTCGTTGAATTCTAAATAACCAGCGCATGGGATCCGCGCCTCGGCTTCATCGATGAGAGATGATCCAACCGTGAAATACGGATGAAAGCCAACCCCCACCGGCGCCGTACGAGTGCCCACGTTCTTCACGAGAAAGGCACAGCTTAACCCCTGAGCGTCCAATTCATAGGACAAGGCGATTTCCAGGGAAAACGGATAGCCGTGAGCACGATACGTATCGGCATCAAGTCGGACTTCGCAGGTCACTTTGTTGGTGAATGCCTCTCGAACCTGCCAGGGAAGAGTTCGCACGAAGCCATGGATAGCATTGGGGCCTTCCTTGTCGTTGCATTCCAGCTGAAAAGATTGTCCATCGAACGAATAGTGACCGTCGGCGACGCGCCCAGGAAAGGGAATGAGCACATCACCTTGTCCACCGCGTTTCCGGCTTCCACCCGAATAACCCCATACAAGATCCATTTCCCGCCCACCGTCATCGATCAGCAGATAGCGCCGCAATGACGCGCCCCAGGGAGAGACCACCGCTCGCTGATTCTTACACGAGAGTGTGAGTTCGGTATCCGGTGTCACAAGTTGCATGGTGCGATCTTGGTTAGACGCCATATCAACGTACAACCAATTATTTCACGAATGGATTTCCAACCTTTTGCCAGTCGTTGAGATTCATAAGCACGACGGTCGTCTGCGTGAAGCCGAGCTCTTGGAGTGTCTGGGACGCCAGGGTCGCGCGCTTGCCGCTTTGGCACTGAAGGATGATCGGTCGTTCCTTGTCCGCCTGGTCGGAGGAACCGACGTAGTCCCAGATTTGAGATTCGATACGGCCTCGCGGAATGTTGATGGCTCCCGGTACATGCCCAGCTGAAAACTCCTGAGGCTCGCGCACATCCACGATGAGTGCTGCGCCAGGATTCTCGACAAGCTTCCGATACTCATCCATGCCGATTGTCCTCACGTGCTTCTGCGACGCCTCTACTTTCTGCATGACGGCAGGGGGGGCGCTTTGCGCAAGAATCGGCAACGGAAGGCTTAGGGTGAGAGGAAGAGCAAGCATTACCGGCAACAGCACTGTTTTGTTCATATCGTCTCCTTTTGAAATGGTCGATGATCCCTCAAGGTATTCAGAAATGGCTTCCAATACGATAGTCCGGTGACGGTGGTGAACCCGTGACCCACAGATGTATTGTACTGCTTTCCGGACGGTGGGTCTACGTAGATGGCACGAAGCGTGTGAAGCTTGGCATGAAAATGGTTCCCGCACGGCCCACAGTCTCACCCTCCATGTCCGAACAGCTGAATGGGAACGTCGCCACCTTCTACGCCTCACAATGGTCAGGTTGGAAACGAACAGGAAGGTTCAATATGACAAGCTCGGCCGGAGGCGAACGTTCGTAGGACCTGTGGGACCTTCTACAGGGCTCGGTTGTGTATCATTGCACCATTCGCGCTTGTTGGTAGCCATTCCTCCACGGCTGATCTCGCTTATCCTGCCAGCCACCGGTTCCCGATCTGGTTGTCGACGTTCAGATTCCGCTGCACATGGCCGATACAGATAGCACTTGTCCTTATGCTTAAACTGTTCAAAAAAACACGGGATGCCGCTGCAACGTCTCAGCCAAACAAGAAGAATCCGTCTTCATCCTCCAGCGTGAAACAATCGCTTCTTTCACTTGAACCACGACTCATGTTTGATGCCGCCGCCGCCGCGACGGCGTCTGAAGTGGCATCGGAACAGGTGGCCCAAGAGCAGGCTGAGGCCGCCGTCTCTTCCGACAGCGCCGCCGACGGTCGGACGACAGACCAGGTCGAATCGCAGGGAGTGCTTGATGCGATCGCCACCTATCATCCAGGTGAGTCCAGGGCCGAGGTCGTGTTCGTCGATCCCACCGTGCCGAACTACCAGGAACTCCTCAGCGGCATGGATCCGAATATCGAAGTGATCATGCTCGATGGGGGACAAGATGGTGTGGAACAAATGGCAACCACCTTGTCCGGCCGGAGCGGAATCGATGCCATTCACCTGATCTCCCATGGAAGTGCCGGCCAGCTGCAGTTGGGAACAGGCACGCTGAACGCTGACAGCATGCCCGGCGAGTACGCAGATGAGTTGGCCACGATCCAGCAGTCTCTCTCAGAACAAGCCGATATTCTCGTCTACGGCTGCGACTTTGCCGAGGGAGACACGGGACAGGCCGCGGTCAATCTGCTGGCAGAATTGACGGGCGCCGACGTGCAAGCCAGTACCGATCTCACGGGCCACCTCTCGCTCGGCGGGGATTGGGAGTTCGAAGTCAGCACAGGCACCATCGAAACCGCGCTGGCCGTTGATTACGATGCGCAGATGAATTGGGCAGGGCTCTTGGGAACTGAGACAGTCAAAGACACCTTCTCGGGTAAATCCTATGCCAACAACAACGGAACAGAATCCTGGTCCTCCGGCTGGTCCGAAAGAGATGCGGATGGAGGAGAGGCAAGCGGCGGTGACGTGCAAATCAATTCAGGTCAGTTACGCATCGATACCGATTCCGTCGGAACTGCCGTCAGTCGAGGGGTCGATCTGAGTCACGCCACGCGCGCGACGTTAACGTTTCACTACACCAATCGGTTGAGTGGTGGTGATCGTATCGAACTACGCGTGTCGACTGATGGTGGAGCCAACTACCAGACCCTACGCGGGGGCATCTTTTCCAATACGACCAACCCAGGTGGTGGTACCGCGAGCTTCGACCTTTCCGGATACATGTCCGCCAATACCAGAATCCAGTTTCTCGTGACCGGAACAGGTGGAGGCGACCGGCTGTTTGTGGACAATGTTCAAGTCAGTTACGACACTGGAGTGGTGAGCGAAGCTCCGACGGACTTGAGCCTCTCAGCCAACATGGTGCCCGAGAACGCGGTGACCGGGACGGTCATCGGTACGGTCAGCAGCACGGACCCCGATGCCGGCGACGCCAAGACCTATTCATTGACAGACACCGCAGGCGGCCGGTTTGCCATCGATCCCACGACAGGCGTGCTCACCGTGGCGGATGGAAGCTTGCTGAACTATGAGCGCGCCACTACGCACACGGTCACGGTTCAGGTGACAGACGCCGACGGTCAGTCACTCGAGCGCGCCGTCGAC
The DNA here is from genome assembly GCA_016715825.1 of Nitrospira sp. Taxonomy (NCBI): domain Bacteria; kingdom Pseudomonadati; phylum Nitrospirota; class Nitrospiria; order Nitrospirales; family Nitrospiraceae; genus Nitrospira; species Nitrospira sp. Next base: position 860,454 of record JADJXO010000001.1, read on the forward strand.
ATTCACGTCACGAACATTGTCGAGACCTTTGTACTCTCAGGCAACGAAACCCTCCGCGCCTCCGACGGACCGTTTGAGAATGTCATCATCAACGGCGGCTACCTCGAGATCGATGGTGACGTCCAAATCAAAGGTGACCTGACGATCACCCGGGCGACGCGGATCAACGGCGGCACGCTGTCCGTGACCGGCGACGTGACGACCACGGACACCAGCTACACCGGCTCGGCGGTGATCGTGCTGGCCGGGGATGGACCGCAGACGATCTCGACGGGCGGCCGAACCGGCGAGCTCTGTCATCTCTCGATCGCGAACTCGTCGGGTCAGGTGACGATCGAGGGCGCCCTGCAGCTTTCCGGCCATTACACAGACAACGGCAACACGGTCGACGCGACGGGCGCCACCGTCGAGCTCCAGGCCAATGCCCGCATCACAGCCGCCGCGACACGCTTCGGGGACGTGACGCTCAACGGCGGCTACCTCGAGATCGATGGTGACGTCCAAATCAAAGGTGACCTGACGATCACCCGGGCGACGCGGATCAACGGCGGCACGCTGTCCGTGACCGGCGACGTGACGACCACGGACACCAGCTACACCGGCTCGGCGGTGATCGTGCTGGCCGGGGATGGACCGCAGACGATCTCGACGGGCGGCCGAACCGGCGAGCTCTGTCATCTCTCGATCGCGAACTCGTCGGGTCAGGTGACGATCGAGGGCGCCCTGCAGCTTTCCGGCCATTACACAGACAACGGCAACACGGTCGACGCGACGGGCGCCACCGTCGAGCTCCAGGCCAATGCCCGCATCACAGCCGCCGCGACACGCTTCGGGGACGTGACGCTCAACGGCGGCTACCTCGAGATCGATGGTGACGTCCAAATCAAAGGTGACCTGACGATCACCCGGGCGACGCGGATCAACGGCGGCACGCTGTCCGTGACCGGCGACGTGACGACCACGGACACCAGCTACACCGGCTCGGCGGTGATCGTGCTGGCCGGGGATGGACCGCAGACGATCTCGACGGGCGGCCGAACCGGCGAGCTCTGTCATCTCTCGATCGCGAACTCGTCGGGTCAGGTGACGATCGAGGGCGCCCTGCAGCTTTCCGGCCATTACACAGACAACGGCAACACGGTCGACGCGACGGGCGCCACCGTCGAGCTCCAGGCCAATGCCCGCATCACAGCCGCCGCGACACGCTTCGGGGACATGACGCTCAACGGCCGCTACCTCGAGCTCGGTAGGGACATCTATGTGGAGGGTGACCTCACCATTAACAATTTGGTCCGTCTGAACGGTGGAACAATCTACGTCGCGGGTCAGATCGCTGAGAACGATCGAATCTGGTCCGGAACAGGTGACATCCAGCCATGGGTGAGAAATCAGGCCCCGACAGATCTCGCACTTGAAGGTGGGACTGTCGTCGAGCGCGCCGTCAATGGCAGCCTCGTAGGCACGGTGAGTGGCACGGACCCCGATGCCGGCGACACCACAACCTACAGTCTGACCGACACGGCCGGCGGGCGCTTTGCGATCGACCCCACGACCGGCGTGCTCACCGTCGCCGATGGCCGTCTGCTGAACTATGAAGCCGCGACCACCCACACGGTCACGGTCCGCGTCACGGACCACGGCGGCCTCAGTTACGACGAGACGTTCACGATCCAGGTGAGCAACGTGAATGAGGCCACGACGATGCCTTTGGAAGGGAGCACCGTCGACGAAGGTCTGGTGAGTTCGTTGTTTATCAACGCCGAGGCTACCCAATCCGGATCAAGTCAGACGGTAGATGTGCCATCTGATCATCACAACGAGGTGACCGAAGCCGAGTCGTATCTTCTCAATGACGCTCCTGACACAGCTGAGGCGAACACCCACCCAGTCTCGACAGTTGAGCCTTTCACGACCGGACACAAGACTACGCAGGATACTCATGAACAAGTGCCCATCCAGGGAAGAGATGGACAGCAAGCCGCATCGCCTGGAATACCCGTACCCACAGGGGTTACGGATTCGACGGACTTTCCGGATAATCTCCCCCAGGAATCCGGTCCATGGCCTTGGTCGCAGTCTGACGGGGTGGAAACGGCACAGAATGAATCTGCCGGTCTCGGTCTCTCGATGGCTGTCGGTTTAGCCGGTCTGGTAGGGCAGGGCAGTCAGGGAACGAAAGAAAAGTTGATGTCGGTGAAAGCCCAGCTTCAGGCGCTTCATCAGAAGAACCCGTCTGAAAACACCTCTCAACGAGCAGCTGAAAACAAGAACAAAGAGCCTGCGCCGGAAGGGTGAGCACCCGTGCCGAACGATCGATTGACTCGGCTACTGTTCACACCTTCTTTCATGATGCGTCTCGACCCGTTTTCACCTCCCTGACCATAAATGTCGTGTCCGTTTGGGCACGCGTGCCGAGATTCACCGCTTTGGTTTCAGTGAGCTTGGTGATCCACCCGGTCCCCACATCAACTTCAACTTCGGCATAGTTCTCCAGGGATACGGTGTTTCCAGGTCTCTCTTCCGGTACCTGTTTGCCTCTCTGTGCCGCCAAGCCTTTGACGATCGATCGCATGATCCGGTCGGTCTGCTCACGATCAGCCGATTGCTTCCAGTGCAACACCGCGTGCCTGGACCGATCGTCGAACGACTTCAGCACAATGTCGGTGTGAGCCGGAAGCGGAGCGCCACCGAGTGGATTGTCGAGCTCGCTCTGGTATGCATCGTGTTGACCGCGTGTATAGGTTCTTCCGAGGATCCGAAAATAGATCTGTGCATCTCGCATGCAGACCTGTTCAATTTGTGTTTTGCTCGAGAACATGACGTCCCATTGTGCCCGTAGGTTTTCAATCAGCGCCTGGTCCGCCTTCTCTCGCTGCGAAGCCGCTGCGTTGTCCGAGAGCGCATCGAGCTTCTTCCGCATCTCCTTGCGCAGAGCCTCCCAGTTCTGCACGCCGGTGATGGCACCACGAGGGTCGATCTCAAGCTGAATCTGGAGGCCCTGCATGAGTCCCACAACATGGCGGAGAATAGACTCGGATGGAGCCGGGACCTCAAAGGTGGTTGCTCCAACCGTCCATCCCACGAGATACCCTGGTGGACCGGTCCGGAGCACCTCAAGGGAAAAACGTGTGTGGGTTTTCCCTGAACGCGTCGTCCGGCCATCAAGCGATTTCTCACGGACCCGTGTCACAATGAGCTCAACACGGTCGCCCGTTTTCCAGTGAGGGATGATCTCGACGGACTGCGCCGCAACCTGGTCCACGCCCCAGGGCACAAGACAGAGACAGAGAAGCGCTGTCGTACGGACGATCACTGATCGAAGAAGCACCAAACGAGTCTGAGGTCCTGATGTCAACACAGGCATCCTTTACCAAGTTCGCTGCACGGAACCTGAACACAATCAGGAACCATACGGATGCATCATTTCACGGTTATCAACCTACTATGACAGTGGCTTCCTCCTCCTTACAAGGACCATTGCACGAGAGCCAGGGTATCCAAGCGTTCTTCCTCCTTGACCTGACTATTGGCTGAAGCGTAGGGTACAGCTATCTTCCTTCTACCTCCTCATCATCGTGAGGTGGTGTCATGGTCCTCCGAGGAGAAGAGTTCCAACGGTCTGGGCCTGTCAGGTTTGCATTCATCACGACACAATCTGTTTCATCGAATCGCACCTGGTTGCCGCAGGGTTACCTGGACATGCGCCCGAGTGTTGGGAAACGGTTTCCCTCTAAGATCCGGTGTCACGGACGTGTGAAATCCATGATGGTTCCCAGAGGACTCGCGCAGGATGACGCGCGAGATGTGACGTATGATATCTGAATATTGGGGAATCCTGATTAGTCTGCTGGTTTGCGTGATCCTGCTTCTTGTATGCATGGATATTCTCTCGTGTAAGAGCATGCGGCGTCGAGGTAGACCAACAGAGGCCGACGGCACCTCGAGCGAGAAGCTGGTACGACCGACGGCACCCAGTCACCATACGACGTGACGACGAGCGGGCGTCGTGTGTGGCCCGACCTACCCGGGAGGGCAGGATCGATCAGAGTGTCCTGTCATCGGGCTCCGTCGGAGGAGGGTATCGGCTTCTTCCAGTGGTAGGTGCCCCCATGCTCTCGAGGCGGAATACCTTTTTGCTTACCGACCCTGGTGTACCACCAGATGCCTTTCGCTTCCGTACCATTGTCTGACAGCTGGAGTTGAAACCCGCCTTCTCGGTCATTACCGGATTGATGCCACATCCCCTCCCACAGACGTCCGGCAATCTTGGTGGTTGTAAACCGCCCGCCGTGCTGACTGTAGGGACCGTTCCCGTCCCGGTCGAGAGTCGCCTGGTACCGTTTGTCATCCTCGACTTCGAGGATCTCCCACGTACCGCTCACATCCGGTTCACCTGAGTATTGTCGCGTGCCGGTACGACGTTCCCGCGAATCTGCCGATGATGGACTCAACGCCCCGACGAGATTCGCCGATCGAAATGATTCGTGCCACGACAACAGTTGCCAGCGGCCCTCGCGACGTTCAAGGACACCTGTTTCTCGCATGGGAAGCACGGTACGTCTGAGCTCGGCCCCCTCTTGCATGTAGCGGATGTAATCCAGCTCCATCGCGTACCAGGCAAGATCTCCTCTTGCCCAGACCTTGAGTTCCTTGATTGGAATCTCAAGTTTCGTGGCGTTGACGAACTCATCCCGCATGCCCTGTTCCAGTTCGGCCCACCCGATGTACTTCCGTCCGGCCACCGCGTAACTGATGATGTCGGTGTCATGGGCCATCAGTTGGGAGAGAGTCGGTAGGTCCTTTTCTGCGTTGGCTTGGATCATCCTCCGAATGGCTGACTCTGGATCGGAACTGTCCGACGCGATGGCGATCGGGGGGAACCCAAGAAATACCACAAGGAGAGAGCGTACAAGGAGTGCCAACATGGTCATGCCTCTTGACTGTATCGCGGAGGATTATTGCTCAGATTGTGCGCAGAGGCAACGGCAGCACCTCAGGGCTCCCATCGATACCCGACAAGAAAGGGCATGACGGTCAACACACCGAGTGCTCCGATCGGCACCGTGCCCACAACCGGATGTTGGGCGGCAAGGAATTCATCGAGTGAGAGGCCGTGGAGGGGGAGGATAATGAGCCACTCCATAAGAACCCAGAACACCAGAGCAACGAGACCAACTCCAAGGCGGACACGGGGCAACGGCGGGAGTGTGAATCGGTCGATCGCCCAGCGCGCGGCGATCATCACAGCCAGAAGATGCGCGGGAATCTCCATCACCTGTGCGATACGCTCGCTGAGGTGAAGCCCCACAACTTGGAGGCGAATAATCTCCAGCACAACCCCCGCCCCAAGTGCGACCAGAAAATACACAGCGCCGGCATTTAAGACTTGCATCAAACCATGCGGCTGTTCCTCATCGAGCGGGCTCTCCGGCGTCGTGTTCGCCTGCAGGGGAATCACGTAGCGCGGGGCTTGACCGATCACATCGGTCGAAGGTGGCTTCTCCAACTCTTGAACGCCTCCAGATTTAGCCATGACGCAAGAGTCAGTCTAACCCAAACGTTTTTCTTCATCCAACATTCTGTCATTATGCGCCGAGCACGTCAGGCATGCGCAAACCATGGCGCTGTACACCACCCATCCGTGTACTAGTCATAGATGTGCACGCCTCGCTTGAGCCAAACCCCCCAGAACCTTGAGTAGGCATGGATCCGGTCCGTTTCGGAACCATCGTCAGTCACGACCGAGCGCCCTGTGTTGATCCATTCGAAAATGCCGCCATAGACGTTGACCACGTTGAGATATCCATCTTCCCGTAGTCGTTCCGCAATCCGTTCACTGCGGTACCCCACGGCGCAGTAGACCGCCACAGGCGCGTGTTTGTCGATGCCGGCTAACCGAGTCGGAGAAACCTCTTCGTACCCCACCCAGATGGCACCTGGAATATGACTCACCTCGAACTCCCGGTACCCACGGGCATCCAGTACGTGAAAGTTTTGCGAGGTAAGGGTATCGACCGACACCTCGGGCACGCTGTGTGAGAGCAACAGGGACAGCAAGAGATCGTAGGACGTATCCCTCACATGAATAGGAGCCTGGAGATGATGCCCCCACATGAGGAGGAGAACGAGGAGCAGCGCCAAGACGATGACATTTCGCATCAGAATTCGTAGGAAGACTGACCCGATCCGGCCCCCATCCTGTCGGCCCGTATCAGGATGAGGCACAACACAGCCAGGTGCCGTCGCGATGGCTCACACACGAACGCCGACGTTTTTACGACCATGCCTGTCTGAACCACAGGGCCTACGTCAATCTTCTCTTTGCCTTGTTGACTAACTTCCTCCCCATCCCCTGCGCTCGGCCAAGCATTTTCCCGATGGTCGCTCCGGCTTTACGAGCCCTCGTGTGAGCCGCCATACTCCCGAGGCTCGCTTTTGGGGCCGTCGTCTTTGCCACCGTGCGCACCTGTTTGGCTGTGGATCGAACAGCGTTCCGACCTTGGCTGGCAAGACTCTTCCCTTTGTTTACGGCTGTCCGTTTCGTGTGAGCCGCACGTTTGGCAACTTTCGCTGTAACTCGCTGAACTGATCGTGATGTGGCCATTGTCATCTCCTCTCTGGTGACTCGTGGGTGGCGGTGCTGCGTGATGAGTAGCATAGCCCGCACGGTGGTTCAAGCATTCACAGCCTGAGAAGACCAAGGAGGAGGATGAACGGTCCCATACCCATCGACACCCATGACGGCAAGACAACGAATGGATTGCGCTGTTCCCGATCCTTGTCTCAACCCTTGCATTGGCGACGAAAAGAGAAGACTATTGCCCCACACAGAATGTGCCAATGTGCATGCGGCAGGTTTCCGAAATGAGCCTCAATTCGAACCGCCAGTTCCAACCAGCCAAACTCCGAGACCTTTTCAGGCGCTATCAGATCGGCGAACACTTCGATGAAATGTTCGAAGCCCCGGAACGACTTCGGCCGCACTATCGCCAGTTATATGAGCAACTTCAGGCACTCTCGGTCGGCGAACTCGCCCAGTATCAAGAGCTGGCCGCCAGAGCTTTTTTAGATCAGGGAATTACATTTACGGTGTACGGAGACGCACAGGAAACGGAACGCATTTTCCCCTTTGACCTTCTGCCTCGTATCATTCCTAACAGCGAATGGCGACACATAGAGCAGGGTATCCGACAACGGATTCAAGCGCTCAACGCGTTCTTATTCGATGTCTATGGCGAGCAGCGCATTCTGCGCGAGGGGATTATCCCTCGTGAGCTTGTTGAAGGTGCGTCAGGTTTTCAACAGGAGTTCGTTGGATTCAGACCTCCGCGCGATCTGTATATTCATATCGCCGGCATTGATCTTGTTCGGAATCAGGACGGCACATACCTCGTTCTGGAAGACAATCTGCGGACTCCATCGGGTATCTCATATGTCTTGGAAACTCGTGAGATTATGAAGCGTGTCTTTCCGAGTTTATTCAAGCAAATGCGAATCAGGCCGGTCGATCACTATCCGAATCAGTTGCTGGAAAATCTTCGTTATCTTGCACCGGACATTCGCGAGAATCCCACCGTGGTCCTGCTGACACCAGGGGTAAATAATTCCGCCTATTTCGAGCATTCGTTCCTGGCGCTTCAAATGGGGATCGAGCTTGTGGAGGGTCGGGATTTGATCGTGGAGTCCGATCGAGTCTATATGAAAACGACTCAAGGATTGCAGCAAGTGGATGTCATTTATCGACGAGTGGATGATAGGTTTTTGGACCCAGAAGTCTTTCATCGCGACTCACTGTTGGGAGTACCGGGTCTCATGCGGGCCTACCATGCCGGACACGTGGCCTTAGCCAACGCAATCGGCAATGGCGTGGCAGACGATAAGGCCATCTATGCCTACGTACCGCAGATGATTGCCTTCTATTTGAGTGAAACTCCCGTGCTCCCCAACGTCGATACCTATCTCTGCAGTCGAGAGGGGGATCTCAGGTATGTGCTCGATCACCTTCCCTCTCTCGTGGTGAAAGCCGTGAATGAATCGGGTGGGTATGGCATGTTGATGGGGCCGGCCTCCACCAAAGCTGAACAGGAAGAGTTTCGAACGCGTATCCGTCACAATCCCAGAAACTACATCGCGCAGCCGATCGTGTCGTTATCGAGATTACCCTGTCTCACGGACAACCATTCCGGTGATTTCGAGTTTGCCGGACGCCATATCGATCTACGACCCTTCGTGCTCTCCGGTAAGGACATTACGCTCTCACTGGGCGGACTCACACGCGTGGCCTTGCAGGAGGGCTCCCTCGTCGTGAACTCTTCCCAAGGCGGGGGCAGTAAAGGAACCTGGGTCCTCTATGGAGAAGACTGACGATCCATGCTGAGCCGAACTGCAGAATCGTGTTTTTGGATCGCCCGCTATACGGAACGCGCCGAGTACACGGCCAGGCTGATCAACGTCCATTATCAGTTGTTGCTGGGAAGCTCCAACCAACACGATCAGAACACAATTTGGCGATGGTATCTGGAGAGCACCGGACAGCTCTCGTTGTACGAGGAACGGAGACAGCCTCTTGAAACGATGACGGTACTGCAATTCCTGACGCTTGATGCCGGCAATCCCAACGCCCTGGTCAACTTGATCAGCGCCGCCAGAGAAAATGCACGTGGCATTCAGGATCAGTTGTCCAGCGAAGTGTGGCACCATATCAACCGGATGCATTTGGCGTGGAGAACGTATACACCTGGGATCATCGCCGCCACACCGCATCGACTGCTGACCGAGGTTCAAGACACCTGTTACACGCTTCACGGCATCATGGCCAGTACGATGCTCCACGATGAAGGGTGGACGTTTTACCGTCTCGGGAAGGATATCGAGCGCGCGAACCATACGGCTCGCCTGCTCGTCCATCCAATCCTTCTTCAGATGTCCCCGGAGTCAACGGAATTGTCTGCTCTCCATCAATGCGTGGCCATCTTGAAGTCGGCGAGCGCCTACGAGGCCTACAGAAAAGTCTCACGCTCAGTAGTCCTGCCGGAAAAAATCGTCGAGTTCTTGTTGCTGAATCAATATTTCCCACGGTCTGTTCGGTTCTGCGCCCGAGGACTCCGTCAACATATCGAACGGCTGATGGACAAGTCATCCCGAGTGGGGGATCGTGAACCAGCCCGCCTGATCGGGCAGATGGCTGCTGACTTGGACTTCGCGACATTGGAAGAAATCCATGAGATCGGACTGGAATCGTTTCTCACCGAGGTCTTGCGACAGCTTGATCGCATTACGATGGCGGTGGCGCGCACCTATTTCAGGTCCGGGAACACTGAAGATGTGAGAATGTCGAGTCCACGGCGTCATCTGTGGTTGGAGCATCACGAGGCAACGGTTCACCACGTGAAAGCCTTACTCTCGGCACGCATCCAATTCACGTACACCTATGACGCGCCGGTGACGAATGTCAGGACCATCATGCGTGTGGCTCCCCATCAACATTATGGGAACCAGCGACGACTCGATGTCCGGTGGCATATGGATCCTCCGGCCGATTATCGGCATTACACCGACGCATTTGGAAATCTTGTGTGGCAGATGGATCATGCGCGAGTCGAAAAAGAAATTGCCTGTACCGTCGACATGCGTGTTGAAACACAAACCGGCTACCTCACAGACGGGTCGCTGGGAATGCAGGGCACCGATCCCCTCGATACCGATTGCACGGTCGCGTCTGCAGAGTTCACCAGATTCACCCATCTGGTCGACCGGTCTGAAGTCCTGGTGCGTCTCAGCGAACGGCTGCGGGGAGGCGGAGGCTCACCGGGCAAGCTCGCAGAAGCCATCCTTCATCAGGTGCATGCGGCCTTGCGTTATGAGCCAGGACGGACACATGTCGGAACAACAGCCTCTGAGGCCATGGCCTTAGGGTCAGGGGTCTGCCAAGATTACACCCACGTGATGCTGACGCTCTGCCGTTTAGCCGGCCTACCTGCTCGGTACGTGTCAGGTCTTCTCCCAGGCGAAGGGCAAATGCACGCCTGGGTTGAAGTGCTGATACCCGGCTCAGGACAGAAACTTCCCATGTGGGTCGGGTACGATCCAACCCATCAACGACGCTGCGATGAGCGGTACATCACCGTCGCCGTCGGACGCGACTACCAGGATATTGCCCCGACGAGCGGCTATTACGAAGGCGACGCCAACAACCGTCTCGACATGGCGGTCTCGGTGACCTTGGAGTCTCATGGCCCGATGGAACGGTGGATCAGCAGCCACGGTCAAGCCACCGCGTCAACATCCTATCCGGACGAACAACAACAGCAGTGATTGTATTTCGGTCGAAGGATTTACCGCAGGCGTGCACGCCTAGACGCTGTACCGGTGTGCGACGCTTTACCTCGGTATTCGCGTCTATTTGCCTCGTCTTAATTTGACCGTGAACGCGCCGACACCTCGTGTAATGATCACCTGCCTGGCTCGGCTTACTCGGCCGACTTCTTGAAACAGTTCGCTCCAGGTGATTTCAGGGTATCGAGCAATGAGGAGTTCACACTCACACTCAGGAAAGCCCTGGAATACGGCCAGGATTCGCTCGGTGATTGGCCTGGTGAGAGGCATCGGCGATTCCGCCTGGGAATGGCTGCGTCCGGTGAAGTGTGAGGGGCACTCGGCGTGGGAACGCGGAGACTTGGGAATCGGCCAGGAAAAAGCCGAACACGAGAGGGATGAGACGGTCAGCGTGCTGCAACGTCGTGGGAACATGCGACGTGGTCTTGAGCTGATCCGTTAAGCGAGGTGGAAGCCTCCAGCTCGATGCTGTCTGTCGTGCGTAAGGCCATCAGGTCCGACACATGGGCGCTGGGAGAGGACCCGTCTCGGTTTCGATGATCGGGACCTTGTGCGGAGTTTCTTGCCGTCAGCCCTTCAATCGCAGAAATTCCACGTGAATAGTCTGGGCGCCGTCGGCAATCCAGGCATGTCCGTCTTGAATCGTCCATTGTAGCTGCATGGTCGGTCGTGCCATCCTGGCCAAGGCACGAACGCTCTCCATCGGGAGCAGCGTCACAGCCAGATTCTTCAGCCGGTCGAGCGATTGCTTCTGGTTGGCCCACCATACCTCCGCACTGCGGGCTCCATACGCATAGACGATGACCTGTTTGGAGCGGCCACAGGCCTGACGCAGGAGCTTGTCGTCAGGCTGGCCGATCTCAATCCAGCAGTCGATGGCTCCGGTCAAATCACGTTGCCACAAGGCCGGTTCATCTTCTGTGCTCACCCCGCGGCCGAACGACAAGGCCTCGTCCGCATTGAGCGCGAAGGCCAGCACTCGTACCATCAGGCGTTCCTCGGTTTCAGACGGATGGCGTGCCAACGTGAGGGGATGGTCCTGGAAATACTGACGATCCATATCGGCGATCTGTAGCACTGCTTTATAGATGGTTGCGTTCGAAGCCATAGAGCCGGGCCTGGGGGTTAGGGGAGTTCCGCGACGAACATCTGTTCAATGCGTTTGCGCGCCCAGGGCGTCTTACGGAGGAACGTCAGACTCGACTGGATCGTCGGGTGATGACGAAAGCAGCGAATGGGCACCCGAGCGCCCAGTGTCGCCCATCCGTGCCGTGCGACCAAGGTCGTCACAATGGCTTCCAATGTGATCCCGTGCAAGGGATCCCGAGGATGAGCGATGGCGTGCGGTTGGTGCATGGATGAAGTGGGCCTGCGCGAGATCCTCAGAAAGAGGAAAACAATAAGGCGATTCCAGACGGTGTTTCCTGGCCCTTATTGAGCAGACCAGGATTGAACCGGCACGGTCGAGATCGCATTTTGTGGCGAGCCCTCGATCACGCGATCGCTGTAGACGAGGTAAATATAAGTCTGGCGTTTCTTGTCAAAAAATCTGACCACTTGGAGTTTCTTAAAAATCAAAGATCGACTCTCACTGAAGACCCGTTCTCCTTCTTTCAGCTCGCCTACAACCCGAATCGGACCGACTTGCCGACAAGCAATGGAGGCATCGGACGTTTCCTCTGCCAATCCGACCATTCCTTTGAAGCCGCCCTTTCTTGATCGACTCAGGTGACAAGTGATGCCTTCTATTTTCGGATCGTCAAACGCTTCGACCACAATCTTGTGATCCGGCCCAAAGAATTTGAATTTCGTATCGACACTGCCGATTTCCTCAGACTGACTCGCCGAAACAATAGTTGCGCAGCAGAGCAGCGTGGCCACCCATATGTTTATCTTCATCTACCTAGTCTCCCGTCATGGACTAACACGATAATCGTGTACCGTATAACTCGGAGATGCTCGAACGCAAGAGCGTCGTCGCCTGAAGATGTTGGATCACAATCCCTGATTCGTATTCTCCTCGTATCCTTGCGCTGCACGGCCGCTGATCTAGTCGCATGCCTGAAACTGGGATTGCTGGCAGCGCCGTGCCATTTCTTCCGCTTGCTCGATCTGTGCAGCGGTCATCTTTGAGCTCAGAACGTCTCGGCGTTTCAACGCGGCCTCTCCTTCATCGCCAGGTACGAGAGCGCCGGCGAGTTGGTACCACATGAACGCACGTACCAAGTCTTTCCGAACACCCCGTCCTCTCTCGTAGATCAGACCCAGGTTGTTCTGCGGGCCAGGATACCCCTGGGCCGCCGCTTTACGAAACCACGCCACTGCCATTTGGTAGTCCTGTCGGACGCCCCGTCCTCGGTCATGCATCACGCCCAGATAGAACTGCGCTGAGGCTACTCCTTGCTCCGCCAGAGGACCGAAGAGGCGAGCCGCCTTGGTATACTCACCACGCTCATAGGCAAATTCCGCTTCTTCAATCGAACCCGCCGCCACAACGGACGGTGCACCTGCCGCACAAGTCAAAACCACAAGGAGTACAGGGGAATACCACCGCATCGATCACCAGCCTTCCTTTCACCAGAATCGTTACACCATCAAGCCTGTTCCGATCAGTCTACTGTAAAGTTGGAGACCAATTCATCATTGCTCAAGCAATGGGAGGGGAGGTGGACCGGATAAAGCAGTGTCGGCAGGAGATGTCGGATCGCAGGAGTTATCACTCAACTCCTATAGAAGTGAATCACTGCTGGCAATGCAGTTCAACCCCTGGGCAACTGTGGTAACAACGTGTTGCATCAAGTGGGAGCGTTCGCGGGCGAGAGCTGATTGCATATCTCCCTCTTAGGTCAGAATGGTTTCGGCCTGTACCCATGATCGTGGCCCGACTCGTCCTCATGTCTGGCTCTCGCGCGCTGCTCTTGTTCACACTCAACACGCCGACGCTCCTCCATGATCATGTGATCGAGCTCGGCCATGTGCTGCGCGGCAAAGGCTGTGACCGCTGTTCGCTCATCTGTCAGCCAGCGCGTTAGTGACTCCTGCTTAACCCGCCAGGCATTCGCCAACCCAAATTCCCCGGAGCGGGCGCCTGGGCTATTGAGGATGGTCCGGACTTCGTCCATTTTTCGAGAGTCCTGTGGGAAATGTGCCACAATCTCTTTCAAGACGTCATCAATCGAGGTCGAACCAAGATAGTTCTGAAGAAGTGCGAGGGTGAAATCTATCTCCAGGTCGCGACCAGTCTTCACAAACTCGGCAAGCGCGGCCGCGAACTCAGACGTGCAGGTGGGGAACGCTCTGCCGAGTAGGCTGCCTCCACGAAAGCGAAATTCCGCTTGGTCCTGAGCGAACCACGCCAGTCCCTTCTTGATGGCGAGTCGTGGATCGTTCGCGAGCACCGGTTCCAATCCTTGGAACTCAAACGGGATCAGCTCACCCTGTGCATCGTCTCCGGTATCAGTCTCCTTCAGGAGTCGAGCCACCACAAGCTCGCTCAATCGTTGCCGTTCCGTCTCTCGGACTCGAACAAACACGAGTCCGGCGGTGCTCTCATCGACCCACTGGACATCGGCCCCATCAATCATCAAGGCCCACTCCAAGCCGGGCGCCGCGATGCGAAGCTCAAGTGAGAGGCCTGGCAACATGAGGAGCGGGCTCTCCAGTCGGCACCCGTTCTGTGAAAGATCGAGCAACATGCCCGTTCCTTCGGACTCCACGGAGCCGGTCATCATCGTGGGAAAGCGCACTCTAACTCGGGGTTCAGTTCGTTGATCCTCAACCTTCCCATTCATGACTGATCGAGACTCCTCTTTTTCATCAATTGAACCATCTTTTCCATCCCTCTCAAAAGGAAACAGAGGCGAGGGTACCTGTCCTTGTCGCCTGATTGATCAACAGGACATGATTTGTTCAGAGACACATTATCCCGCGCAGGGATGTCAACCGGCAACAGCCCTTCACCTGGAATACAGCGGGTCAAGAATCGCGGCTGCGAACAGGGGGGAAAGATATGAGGTGTGAGCTCTCAGAGAGTCAAATGAGGACGGCGAGCTATGCCGGAACTTCAACGAAGTCGCTACATATCTGCTATGGGAAAAGACTCTCGTGATTGGCCTCTCAGACGGTTCAGGACATGGCAGACGAGAACACCGGCAACCAGTTGGGTATAGCGTGGCACGAGGAATCTTGGGGAGGGATTAGGGATCTCACTTCAGAGCAGCAGCCAACCGGATGGTGTAGATCCCCACACCTCGCGTAATCGTAATCTCCCCAATTCGGCTTAAACGAGAGACTTCGGCATTGAGTTCATTCCAGGTAAATTGGGGTAAACGGGTCACCAGGCTTTCGAATTCGTGTTCGGCAGCACCTTGCAGCAATTCAAGAACCCGACTGGTAATAGGCCTCTGCTGTTCCATCGCACTGCCTCCTTGTTCGAATTGACTCCTATGCGGACATGAGTCAGACGGTCTCTCCGAAGATGCGTCGAACACTCCCCATGTTGGAACGGCGACGTCCGAATGATCGCTCGACTGCGAGAGGCTGACAAGCACCAAAGATGAGTCAGATGGCGTGGCTAAAACGACTCGTCTCTATGCTACGCGTTACGATGGAACGGGGTCAAGCCATCATGCCGGCAAAGAAAGGCATCGTCCTTGTATGGTGCTGAAGGCAAGACTGATCGTTCATTCCTGAGTCAGACCTCGTTCACAGGCAGATTCGCCCTGTTGTGTGATTTCGAGTCGGCAGACAGTCTGCCGTCATCGTGTGTGACGAGCGCTGAGAAACGTCCGTACCAGTTCAGTCTGGTCTGCCTCCAATTCTTCTCGTGAGCGGGGTGGAACAATCTGAATTGCGTTCTGAGACCACGTGTCGCTCCAGATCCGCATCTGCGGGCGGCGTGCGACTTGAATCTCTTCAACCAAGTAGAGTCCCCGTTCATAGAGAACATATCCTGGACACTGGTCGCCGAGTGGGTATTGAAGGAGTTCAAGACTCAGATCCACTATGCTCGAATCGGCTAAGTCGGAGGGGGAGGTGATTCCCTCCAAGGCAAGTTGCCGTACCACCGCAGCCTTCAGCCCGGACGACCATGGCCCGGCTAAGACCGACACTCGGATTATACGGAGGTCACCAAGTCTACGATCTTGATGAGAGGGCGCAGCGTCAGAGGGGAGGGGCGTGGAGTACTGTTCCTGCGACGGCGCAGCACGATTCGCCATTTGGTAGTCGGTGATGAATTGTGTGACGAGTCTGTCCAAGTCCTCGTCCAGGTGTTGCGCTGTGACCGCGTCTTGGACTTCGGGCTGTGATGAAGACACCCACGTCGTATCCTGATACACCACTCCCGTCCTCGGAGCGGTGACCAGTTCAGTGAGTTCCAAGGATGGAGCGTACAGCACTTTCCCTGGACAGATACGTTCAAGAGTCCTCGGATTGAGCGTCAACGTCAGCAGGGCCGGAGATGGTTCCTGTGAGGAACCGGACCCTCGCAGGGAAAGTCCAGCTCGGGAGAAATGCCTCATCGCACGATGGCGCAAGGGCTCCTGTAAAGCAGAAGGAGCGATAACGATCAATCGAATGCCCGTGAGATCGAGCTGCTCGGTCGTCTTCATATAGGCCGTCGTGCCGGCCAGGCAGGTTGTTGACAGTACAACCAGCAATAGGGTGAAAAGATAGGAGGCTGCGGGAGCGGTGAGGCGGCCATGCATGCCGTATAACCCTAGCACGCTGTCGTGTAAGCGGCCTCAAGAAACAGAAAAACTGGGATTTGGCCCAATGAGGTGACAGGGCGTAGCGGCTTCGCGCTGGATCAGCATCGTCGTACGGACGGGTGCGAGGGAGAGGTGAATTCATGGTACAAGAGGACGTTCCTCCGTTCCCGCCCTTGCATCTCAATCTTTGGCCCTCGTACAATAACTTGCCGTTGTAACTCATTGTCATAACAGACTGTTTAGGGTCGCTTCGCGGTCGGGCGAAGAAAGGACCAGTTCTTCATGAAAGTCGAGTATTCGAAGGGCAATCGAGCCTCCAAGGAGCTAATTCTCCTCAATCGCCAACAGTTCGAAGCCTCCAGCGAACGGAAGAGGAAGGTGATGCTGATCTTCCCGCCCGATTGGTTTCCGTCTGAACCTTATCTTTCCTTACCATCCCTCACTGCCGTTCTCCGCCAGGCGGGACACGCCGTCATTCAAAAAGACATCAACTGCGAGATGTGGGACTGGTACTTCAGCGAGGACTTCCTGAAAAAAATCCTCCGTCGAGTCCCGCAGCAACTCGACCGCCTACGGAAGCTTTCAAAGAAGCGAGAATTGAGCGAAGCCGAGATGGAGGTGCAGCTCAGGCTCTGCGATATCACCCACCACCGGATGGCAGAGTTGATCCAGAATGCTCAAGCTTCAAAGCGTATTATCAGAAGCGAACAGTTCTATGATATCGACAAGTTAGAGTGGTCTCTTCAGGTGTTTCGTGAAGTCATGTCGGTTATTTCGCTCGTCTATTTTCCAGCGCGAATTTGCATGCCCCCGATGGAGACGAATCTCTCCTACAAAGTCTTTGTCTCGTCCGAGATCATGGATGCGATACACGATACGCAGGTCAACATCTATCGGGATGTGTTCGAGTATCTGGTGAAGCCGGCGATCGAAGCGGAACAGCCGGACGTGATCGGGATTTCGATCGTGCTTCAGCAGCAGATGTTTTCCACGATGACGTTTTGTGCCCTTATCAAGCAACACTTTCCGCATATCCACATCACGATCGGCGGCAATACGGTGACTCGGCTTCGCGACGTGCTCCCGCAGTCGCCCTTGTTTCAGTACTTCGACAGTGCGGTTGTCTATGAAGGGGAGACGGCTTTTGTCCAGCTAGTATCGGCGGTAGGGGCCAAGCGGAGCCTGGCTGAGGTCCCCAACGCAATCTATAAGGATGAGACAGGGGTCCATACGTCGACGACGAGTTATGCCGAAGACTTGGCAACTCTGCCGCCGCCGGACTTCGACGGCCTCCCGCTTGAGAAGTATTTCGTGCCGACGAAGATTCTGCCCTATCTGGCAACACGCGGCTGTTACTGGGGGCGCTGCGAGTTCTGTGACCATGGCGAGGGGTATACGGCAGGGTATCGATCAAAGAAGATTCAGGATGCCCTCGCGGACATTCAATTTCTGCGAGACAAATATAGCACCAGGCATTTTCATTTCACCGACGAGTCCTATCCGCCGGCGCTGTTTCGAAAACTCACGCGAGGATTAATCGAGAGCCGGATGGGCATCCATTGGACGACTCATATGCGATTCGAGAAGAGCCTCCTTGATGAGCAGGTCTGGCAGGAGGCGAAGGGGTCTGGGTGCAAATATCTCCACTTCGGCTATGAGTCCGGCGTGGAGAGGGTGCTACAGCTCATGGACAAGGCCACGACAACGGAGGTGATGACGAAACACCTCACGCTCACGGCACAGGCGGGGATCTGGAACCACTGTATGGGTTTTTTTGGTTTTCCTGGGGAGACAAAAGAAGAAGCCTGGCAGTCAGTGCAGTTTCTCGAACAGAACAAGGACCATGTGCACTCGCTCGGGTTCGGCACGTTTGATCTCGGACGGCACAATCCGGTGGCGAAGCATCCTGAGAGGTGGGGCGTCACGGCCTACAAGAATCCGGAGTGGGACTTGGCACTGGATTATTACTACACCGTCAAGAACGGGATGAGTATCGAAGAGGCTGAGCGGGTCTTCGAGCAATTCGAGCGACACCACAATCCGGGCTGGGATCTGCGTCTCTATATTCGGGAATATATCTTCCTCTATATCTCAAGATTTGGGTTAGAAAAACTGGCTGATCTCCAGTTCCAATCAGTTAAGACGACCGGGGTGACTCCCACGCTTGCGGGAAAGATGTCGTAATCGAGGAGAGATGACGACCATGAGCAGTAACGGACTTGTTCAAATAGACGGGTTGGTTCCGATCAAGAAGGAAGATCGGAAGAAGTCCAAGGTCATGCTCCTGTTCCCGCCGGAGTGGGTGCCGACGGCGCCGTACCTCGCGTTACCTTCGCTCACCGCCGTCTTGCGGCAAGCCGGGCATACGGTCATCCAGCGAGACATCAACATCGGCATGTGGGACCACTTCTTCAGCATGGACTTCCTGATCTGGGTGAAGGCACGGATAGGGATGCAGCTTCGATCACTACAGGATAGAGAGAAGACAGGTGTGCTTGGGTTTCTGACCGAGCGCGATATTGATCAGAAGGCCCTGCTCGAGCAGGCCGATACCGTCGACGTGTTTGATCTTGCAGAGCGAGTGGAAGATGCCAAACGGATCGTGCGCGGCGAGCGGTTCTATGATGCGGAATTGCTGGAAGGAGCGCTCAACACATTCCGCGAGACGATGACCTATATCTCCGCCGCCTACTTTCCAGCTTCGCTCGTCTTCTATCCGATGGAAAGCAATCTTGGCTATCGACCCGGAGTCTCGAAAGAAGTCTTTGCCTGCTTAGAAGATGAACAGGTGAACGTCTATCGAGATCTCTGCAATCAGTTGGTCATGCCGGAGATCGCAAAAGAGAAACCGGACGTGGTCGGTATTTCTATCGGCACACAGATGCAGCTGCTGGCCGGCCTGACCTTCGCCAAGATGATCAAGGAGACCTTTCCAGACATTCACCTCGTGGTGGGCGGCAATGTCATAACCAGACTCCATGAAGACCTACTTCATCACGAGAGGTTTTTCACTGAAGTCTTTGATTCAGCTATTCTCTATGAAGGTGAACACGCGCTGCTCTGGCTCATTGAAGCCTTGAACGGCCAGCGCCCGCTCAGCTCTGTCCCGAACTTGATCTATCGAAATGACTCGGGTCTTCATCGGAACTCTGAGGTCTACACTGAAAAAACAACGGCGCTGCCCCTGCCGGATTTCGAGGGGATGCCGCTTGATCGCTACTTTGTCCCCGAACTCATCATCCCCTACCTGGCGACGCGCGGTTGCTACTGGGGACGCTGTACCTTTTGTGACCATGGACAGGGGTACTTCGATCAATACCGTGGGATGCCTGCTCAGTTGGTCATCGATCAGATCAAGGTGCTACGAGATAAATACCAGTGCCGGCACTTCTTGTTTAGTGACGAATCTTATCCGCCGGCGTTGTTCAAAAAAGTCTCTCAGTTGCTGGTTGATCAGAACGTTGGGATCAAGTGGACGACGCTGATTCGATTCGAAGAAACGCTCCAAGACCAAGCGACCTGGGATCTTGCCGCCCGGGCAGGCTGTTGCACACTCTATTATGGAATGGAGTCCGCCAATGAACGCGTGTTGAATCTAATGGACAAACACGCTCGGAAACATGTCATCGAACGGAACCTCCAGATGGCATCGAAGTCTGGGATCTGGAACCATGTCATGGCGTTTTACGGGTTTCCGGGAGAAACGCTCGAGGAAGCGATGGAAACACGGCAATTCGTCCTTGACCATCAGCCGGTGATTCATTCGCTGGAACTCTTCTATTTCGTGGCGTACCGGCACACGCCGATGGTACGCCATCCGGAGCAATTCGGAATTACGATTCATACGCAGGAAGAATACGATCTCCCACTCGACTACTACTATACCCTCAACGATCCCAGCACACTCTCGTGCCTCGATGCCATGCAGCTGTGCGAAGAATTCTACAACCGCGATTTTCATCCATGGGCCGTGCGAGTGAACTCGCGGGAGCACGTGTTCCTCTACATTTCCAAGTTTGGGACGAACCAGTTGCCACAAATTTATGCCCGACAGACACAGCCGGTTGGATCTCGGGAAGGGGTCTCAGGCCTGGTGACATGGCCGGTGGCGCAGTCCCAAGGAGACGAGGGGATGTCGCGCGTCACCAGCCACGATGTTGAGTGACGATCAGTGTGCCGCGTCATCGGGAACGAACACCGCGGACACCAGAGCGAATGCGGCTTCGACGGTCCGCGTCATTTCTTCGGCCTTCCGGTACTGTTCCATGTAGTGCTTGGGATTGTTCGTGAGGCCGGCATAACGTGAGGGGTTCCAGTTATAGAGCTGGACGCGCCTCGCCCGTTCCAAGTCTTGAGAGGTGATCGGAAGTGTGAGGTGTAGCACCTCCAAGGCATGGGCGATGTCTTGTTCGGTGATGTGATCCACGAGGCGAGTTTGACAAAGTCGGATCGACCTGTCAAAGGATGTCGGAGATCTTCTTGCTCCGCCGACTGGATCACTGCGTAACGGAAGGGACCAACGAGGAGTGATATGACCGAGCACCGCTCACTACAGTTCTATCAAGCCGACGTCTTCACGAACCAACCGTTCGGCGGCAATCCCGTCGCCGTCTTTCCTGATGCCGAGGGGTTGAACGACGACCAATTACAACGGATTGCGCGGGAGATGAATCTCTCGGAGACCGTGTTCGTCTTTCCGCCGACTGACCCTGCCGCGGTTGCGCGGTTGCGCATTTTCACCCCGACCCAGGAAATTCCCTTTGCCGGTCATCCCGTAATCGGGACGTTTTATGTTCTGGCCCATCTCAAGCGGATCTCCGTCACGGACGGCATTACCCGCGTGACGCAGGAATGTAACATCGGCCTATTCCCCATCGAGGTTCATTCCGAGCAGGGAGCTGTGGTGCGAATCGTCATGGCTCAGCCCAAACCAGAATTCCTTGAGCCGATCACGGCCGTAGACGAGCTCTATCTGATCGCTGCCGCACTAGGCATACCCAAACACGTGATTGCCGATGCAAAATGGCCGCTCCAAGTCGTCTCAACAGGTTTGCCGGTCTTGATCGTGCCGGTTCGAACATTAACGGCTGCACGGTCGATCAACCCCGATGCGTCGGCCATCATCAAGGTCTGCGAGCGCTTTGGCGCCAACGGCATGATGGTCTTCACGACGGTAACGGTTGAGTCATTTGCGTCGGTCCATGCACGGATGTTTGCACCAAAGATCGGGATCTTGGAGGATCCGGCAACCGGGAGCGCCGGGGGAGCGCTGGGGGCCTATCTGGTCCAAAACGGGGTGGTGGAGGTCGGCCCTACAACGGAGATCTTGATCGAGCAGGGGTATGAGATCGACCGTCCGTCTCGAATTCTTGTGCAGGTCAAATCGGAAGACGATGTCATTCAAGGCGTCACGGTCGGCGGGCAGTGCGTCTTGGTTGTAGAGGGAATGTTACGGTTTTGAACCTGCGGGCAAGGAGAGTGTGAACAGATGAAGGTCGTGTTGTTTCGTGAGCATGGTGGGCCCGACAAGTTGTCGTATGAAGACTTGCCCATGCCCCAGATCGGTCCACAGGAAGTGTTGATTCGGGTCAAAGCCTGCGCGCTCAACCACCTCGATATTTGGATCCGTCAGGGGAATCCTGCCTATTCCATCCCCTTACCCCACGTCGGCGGCTCAGACGTCTCGGGCATTGTTGAACAAGTCGGCACTCAGGTCGAAGGGGTGTCCCTCGATGCCCGTGTCTTTGTCTCACCGGGAATCAGTTGTTGGCAGTGCGAATACTGCCTCGCTGGCCGGGACAACATGTGCCGGAGTTATCATCTTCTTGGCACCAAGACGCATGGGGGCTATGCCGAATACGTGAAGGTGCCATTTCGGAATATCCTTCAGATGCCCGAGAATCTGACATTTGAACAGGCCGCAGCTTTTCCACTCGTGTCCGTCACCGCGTCCCATATGTTGTTTCCACTCGCCGGTCTTCAGCATGGCGAAACCGTACTCGTGATGGGGGCGGGGAGCGGGGTCGGGATGATGGCGGTCCAACTAGCCAAATTGGCCGGGTCTCGGGTGCTGGCCACAGTCGGCAGCGACGACAAGGTGCCCAAGGGCGTCGTCCTGGGAGCTGATGCGGTGATTAATCACACCCGAGAGAAGGTGTCCGACCGTGTTCGGATGCTGACGGAAGGACGAGGCGTCGATGTGGTCATTGAACACATTGGTCCGGAGGTCTGGACGAGTTGTCTAGACTCACTCGCGAGAGGCGGACGGCTGATCACCTGTGGGGCGACGACCGGCGCCGAGGTCACATTGAACCTACGCGATCTCTACTCTCGTCAACTGACGGTCAAGGGATCCTATATGGGCACGCGTGCAGAACTAGCCAAGGCCGCGGAGCTCATAGGGCAGGGACGATTAATGGTTGTCGTCGATCGTATCTTCCCACTTCGAGAGGCCCGTGCAGCTCAGGAGCTGATGCTCAGCCGGAAGTTTTTCGGTAAGATCGTGCTGGCCTGCTAATCGGGTATCGTTCAACATCGATGGTGAGCAGAGACGTTTCTGTTCAGCACCGGCTTTTGAGCCCTCATGCGCTTCTATGCTACCCTGTGGTTTATTAGTCAGAGCGAGGCCGGCGTTCTTCTGAGGAATTCATTTCAACTCATAAGGAGGAAGCAATGCCTACCGTGGCACAGATTGCGACAAAACGTCCCAAGTCGATCGGTCCCAAGACCTCGATTGCCAGCGCGGCCAAGACCATGCGCCAAGCGCGAGTCGGCTCGCTCTTCGTGAAGAAGGGTCGGAAGATGGTCGGCATCGTGACCGACACGGACATTGTGCGGCAAGCCGTGGCAACCGGTAAACCGCTGGGGAAACTGACCGTTGAAAAGATCATGACCGCACCGATCTGCACTATTGAGGGGAACCAGAGCGTCGATGACGCACAGGACATGATGGCCGATCTGGGCGTGCGTCATCTCGGCGTGACAAAGAACGGCGACATCACAGGCGTGGTGTCTGTTCGTGACCTCTTGTCCTTCTATAAACGGTATGCCCAATCGAAGATTTCTGATGAGATGGGGTACTCTGAGCCAAAGATCTCACAAGATTAGACAAGACCATGGCAGTGAGTGCTGCGGTTGGGGAACCCAACACTCACTGCAGTAGGTGGCGATCACTTACTTGGTGAGTTCTCCGACCAGATGCCCAAGCTCGGGGAGAATGAGCTTCTGCATGGCGAGGCGGACGGCATTTTCTGAACCTGGAATAGAGAATACGACGCGGTCCTTCACGATACCCGCTGTTGCTCGACTCATAATGGCAGACGACCCAATCTCCTGATAGGTCAAGAGGCGAAAGATTTCTCCAAATCCGCTGAGCCGCTTTTCCAATAATCCGTCGATCGCCTCAAACGTAGAATCTCGCCTGGAAATGCCGGTTCCACCATTGACGATGACCGCCCGAATCGCGTCGTTGGCGGTACCGAGGGTGATTTGAAATAAGATCTGCCCAGGTTCGTCCTTCACCACATGATAACTGACGACGCTGTGGCCTTGCTCTCTGAGAAGCTTCTGAATCAGCTGACCACTGGCATCACTGTCGGGCGTGCGGGTATCGCTGCAGGTGATGATCATGCACCCGATTGAGGCCGGTGCATGGCTTTTGTGTTCTTGATGAGTTGGTGTTGTCATGTTGGGATGGAAATGTCGGTTAGTGATTGACCGTCATGCCTCACCGTCGATCAACAGACGGATCGTAGTTCCTATTTCCATACAGCATCAGGATTTAATTGAGCAGCTGGTGTTCCCTTCGCCACATGTTCATCGAGAATCGTGGCGACGTCGGTTTCCGTGACTTTAGAATACCATGTGTTGTCCGGATACACCACGACCGTGGGACCTTGCTCGCATGGCCCAAGACATCCTGTGGCACTGACCAATACTTCTCCGGGTGGAACAGCACGTTGCATCAACCCCATATTAAAAGCCATGAGCAACTGGGAAGCGCCAGCCGATCCACATGACGGCTTGGGATGTCCAGGAGGGCGGGAATTTGTGCACACGAGTATATGATACTTAGGTTTTGGCATAGTCTCCTCAATAAATTTGGTACGTAACCGTTTCCACGATCTGTCTATCGTGGTCTATACGACTCCCATTGTTGAATGACTTCCTCCGGAAACTTCCACTGTTTGAGGCCCTTCAATACCCAATCCAAATAGTGGTCTTTGGGTTTGAACTTGCCGATTGGCTTTGCCGCATAGGTGGTCACCAGTTCCTTTTCTCCACCCTCGGTCGAGACGGTGACTTGCAGATGGCGATAGGCTCCCTGGGGCACATCCTGTTCGAACTGATCCATGATCGCGACGTCTTCATCCGTCAGTTCAAACACGCCACCCCAGGTCTTTTCACCCACCGAGTGGACGACACTGGCGAGCCCACACCGCCACTGTGACGACCATCGGCAAAACTTTACCGTGTGGTCGGCCAAGGTCGCCAGGTGCAGGAACCGATGTTCCGGGGCTCGTCGTGTGAGTTGCGAGGTATTAAGAAGATCGCCGTACAAAAAGAACTTCATGCATTTGACTCAGCTGTAACCGACCACCACATTCATGTGTGGCTACTTGTAACACACCGCCTTTTCACCAGACAAGCACCAGACCTCTCGCTTATCGGGAACGCCTGCCCGCGACATTGACATGGCGTCCCAGCCTTCCTAAGATGCCAGACGTCCATACGGAGATCGGGCCTGACGTACAACCACATCCTGCATGGCGAGCACGAGACACTCCCAAGACCTTTCATGAATCGCATCATCCACTACGCGGTTGTGTGTGTTGTTATCTTGGGTGCGCTCTACTATGCGTGGACGACTTTGCCATCTGGAGCCCCATTACCTGAGCCGCAGGAAGCCGAAGCGTTAGCCTTGGTGAAAAATCACCCGGCGATCGGATATCCGACGATCGGGCAGGCCATGGAAGAGCATGTCCGTGCGATGAAAGCACGAGGGCAGGGAGTCCGTCTGGGAGCATGGCGAGTGAAACATGTCGAGGGAGATATTTTTGAAATTCGTATCCAGCTTCGTGACCAAGGGGTCCGGGGGCAGTGGTTCGAGCGGGAATTCATATGGCATGCCCACCTTGAACTCAAGAAAGTTAACGCCGCCTCGTTGCCGGCAGATGGAGTCACTCCGAAAGCGCCAGATCCCGAATCTCCCGCTTCACCCATACCACCCGGTCTCTCGACAAGCTAAACCGGCTCTCGTAGAGATGGTGGAATGGCGATCTGAATGTCGTCCCCTTGAACACGCACCTCGCAACACGTCACCTGGAAATTAGGATTTCCCACTCGTTCCCCGGAGGTCACGTCGAATTTCCATCCGTGCCAGGGACATTCGACCACCCTTTCGCACAAATTGCCTTCTCCGAGCGGACCACCCGCATGAGGGCAACTGTTATCGATCGCATAAAATAGTCCGTCCACGTTAAAGAGAGCGATCCAGATTCCGTCGACCGCGACGGTGCGTCCAGTGCCGGGCGGAATTTCGTGCCTGCGGGCGACTCTAACGAAATCATTCATGGTCGTGACGTCTCCATTGGTTTGCTAGAAACAGCGCCGGAAGGCGTGGTTGCTTGATTTCAACGCTACCTTATGGCATAGAATTATCAATTGATAGTCCAACCCTGCGGAAACACTCCGTGATTGCTATGGAGGCCCCTCTCGGGGATGCGGTTCCTGCATGGAAATGACCCTCCTACTTAACGCGACCTACGAACCTCTGCGGGTCGTCCATTGGCAAAAAGCGATCGCGCTCCTGTGGCAAGGGAAAGTTGAAGTCCTGGAAGTGTACGACCGGGAAATCCACGGGATTTCGCTGTCCATCAAGCTGCCCGCTGTGATGCGGCTGCTGAAACTGGTCAAGTTAAAAGACAGCCATCGCGCCGTCAAGTTTTCACGTATCAATATTTTTACCCGAGATGGGTACTGTTGCCAATACTGCAATCGCAAGTTTCGAACCGAAGAACTCACCTTTGATCATGTCGTGCCGATCGCAAAGGGAGGGAAGAAGACGTGGGAGAACATCGTGACCGCCTGTTGGCGCTGCAACAACCGCAAAAGTGGACGGACTCCTGAAGAAGCCAACATGAAGTTGAAGAAGCGCCCGATGAAACCTCGTTGGAGCCCCGTCATTACCATCACGATTGGCATTCGCAATACACCGGAAAGCTGGCGTGATTATCTCTATTGGAACATGGAGTTGGACGCGGATTCAGCCGAGACGTAATTTTCTTCCTTTCCCGTCTCATCCACCATCACGGTTCGTTCGAGACGATTCTCCTTGGGCATCTGAATTCCCTCTTGCATGATGGCGCTCATTCTCAGATACTGAGCCTGTCTGTTGAACATGAGAAAAGGGGAGTCTCGTTCATGGCTGCCAACCCTGGGTTTCCGCTCGTCCTAGACGTCAAAGGCTGGCCTGTTGTCGTCATCGGTGGGGATGAGGAGGCTGCGGAGAAATCCCAACGTCTCCTGGATTCTGGAGCACGAGTCACCGTCATCAGTCCAACGCTGAATGAACCACTGCGCCATCTCGCAGCATCAGGCAAGATCATCCATCGTGGTCGTTTTTTTCGCGATGCAGACCTGGAACATGCGATTCTGATGCTCAACACGATTCGTGGCGATCGCGATTTTGCGCAGATGCTTCTGGCTCAATCTCGAGAGAAAGGAGTCCTGCTCTGGTCTGTCGACTACCCAGAGGCAAGCAGTGTCACGATGCCGGCGGTGGTGGCCGCAGGTCATGTCCGCATCGCCATCAGTACAAGCGGGATGGCTCCGGCTCTTTCAGGGTTCATGAAGGAGGATCTTGAACATATCCTGGATACGGAATTTATTGAGTTTGTGGAATGGCTGGGGCAGCTGCGTGAACAGGCCAAAGTCGATGAACCGGATGCCGAGAAACGCCGCGCACTCCTCCACGAGGCATTAGACGGATTTCGATTCCTCGGTCGTGTACACTATCCCAAAGTCTGGTTGGACAAACGATCCCAGCCTGCGACAGATCTACAATCTCATACTGATACACAATAGGAGCGCCGATGGTTCTACTGGAATTCAGCATGTCGCCGTTAGGAAAGAGTGAGAGTGTCGGAAAGTATGTCGCCCGCTCGCTGGACATTATCGATAAGAGTGGAGTGTCCTATCGACTGAATCCCATGGGAACCGTCTTGGAAGGGGACTGGGAACAGGTATTCTCGGTGGTGCAAACATGCTATGAGCGGATGAAAAAAGATTGTAACCGTATCTCATGCACGATCAAAGTCGACTATCGCAAAGGCCATTCCGGCCGTCTTCAGAGTAAGATGGCCAGCATTGAGAAGACGCTGAAACGAAGAGTGAAACGATAGCTGCTGCCATGTTCGACAGACCTCAGACCTGAATGGCACGCGACCAACACGTGTGGCTTCAGAGCGACAGCCACCGATCCTTGTTCAGATCTCATCAGGGCTTCTCCGTACAATTTCACCGAGCTCATCCCATCTTTAGAGCAATACGCCCCCTCTGAGGCAAGGGGAGAATGCTTCGTATTGAAAAGCATGGGTATCGTCTATATACTCGCGGACCATACGTGGTATTCCTGTACGTGAACTGCGCAGAGACTCTCCTGTGACACGTGCAGTTTCTGAGCCGTCGGCATGACCGACTTCGCACCACGCCCAATTCCGTCCACTGAATAGGTTGACTCAGGGGATGATGTCATGACCAGCAGCACGCTTGACGCCGTCGAAGCGAAATTCCATTCGAACGTCGAATTGTTCCCGAAGCATCGTACCATTCTTGAGCAAGGCGCGATGGTCTTTCGTCCGTTTGGTTTGGATGAAGAGGGACAGACGATCAGAGACCTCAGTGGTGTCAGCATCAGAGCCGTGACGGTCTTTCTAGAAAAATTGGTGGCATCCGAACGCGGGACACCAGCCGGGAAAGAGGCGGTGGACAACCTATGTGGTCTCTTGAACGATCAAATCAGGGATCCGGTCTACCATGTCACTCCTGATTTTCTGAGAAATCCATGGAATAGCTATTCTTACGAATTCACCTGCTACCTCTACGAGTTTTGCGAGCAGATCTCCGGTGACCACCGTTTTACCTTCAAGGCTGGAGCGGAAAAGGTGTCTCCGATCATGCTGGCGCTGACGCGACCGTTTTCGCTCTCCCAGATTTACACGATGTTTCCGTACTTCGGGAACAAATTCACCTCGGGTTCAGTCGAGTTTCGCACCTTGGAAGTGACCAATGAGACCGCGACGGTGGCCATGCGGTTCACCGACCGGACCCTTCGTCAATTTGGGCGCTATCGGAGGCGGTGTGCCTGTCTGGTTTGCCAATCCGCACAGGGAATCATGGTCGCGATGGCCAATCGGATTCATGGCCTTTCACAACCCGACACAATAGAGACCTCCTGTATCGGCAATGATGATGAATGGTGCCAATGGACGATTCGCTGGCATGAGGAGGGGGGGTATCGAAGTCGATTCTGGCGAGCGACATCCTCGATCGACCGGGCACGACCCACTTTCCCAAGCAACGACGTCGCCACCGGCGCCGACAGTGAGCAAGCCGTTCCCAAAGCGACGACCAAGCGAGTCGATTCTCCAGTTCATACTCAGCAGCATTTCACCTGGTTCTTGTGGGGAGGCGTGCTGGGGCTTGCCCTCATGGCAGGAGTCGGCATACTCAATCCAACGGTCAGTTTCGGCGAGGTCGTGTTAGTTGGGCTCTGCCCGATCCTCGCTGTCGGCATCATGGTCAACCGGAGACTGCTTCGAGAGAGTGAACGACGCGAGGCCTTGATTCAAGAGCAAATCACTTTTGTCGAATCACGCCATGAGGAATTGCGCGACGCGTATCTCGAACAAGAACAGATGCGTGTCGAGCTCCGTCGCAAAGTCGCGCAACTCACGGCATTGCATCGGGCGGGCCTCTCCTTCAGCTCAACCTTTGAGCAGGATGCCCTCCTCCATCAAGTGTTGGAAGCGCTCACGCATGAACTCAACTACAACAGTGCTATGGTGTCGATGTTCGATCCCTTCGAACATGTCATCCAGCACATCCGTTTGATCGGCGCGCCTCCCGAAGTTGAAACATTCGCCCAATCTTGTCGAATTCCAATCACCGATCGTGAAAGTCCAGAAGGCGTGGTGGTATTGCAGGGCGAGCCTCTCTTGGTCAAGGACATTGAAACGATTCGGCAGCGACTTCATCCACTCAATCAACGTTTGGCGGAGTTGAGTCGCACCAAAGGCTTGGTCGTGGTCCCCATCAAGACCAAAGGCCGTGTGTGGGGGATGCTGACCGTCGATCGGTCACACAACCAAAGCGTGACCGAAGACGATTTGGATCTGATGAAGACGGTCGCGAGTCAAGTTTCGATCGCGTTAGATAATGCATCCGCCTACCGACAGATCGAGGCGTGGAATGAAGGCCTTGAGTTGAAAGTCAAAGAACGGACCGAAGCGCTGGAACGAGCCGATCACCTGCGTGCACAATTTCTTTCCCATGTCTCTCACGAGCTACGAACACCGCTGACATCGATCAAAGGGTTTATACAAAATCTTCTGGACGGCCTTACCGGTCCGTTGAACGAAAAACAGCAGCGCTATCTGATGCGCATGTCGGACAACTCAGATCGATTGGTACGGATGATTGAAGAACTCCTCGATCGGACCCGTATCGAGACCGGACGATTGGAAGTCCGACAGACCGATGTGCAACTTGAACCCTGCCTGACCGATGTGATCGAACAACTGAGACCGCTGGCTCAGGCAAAACAGCAAACACTTGAGTTCTGTCCTCCCGGATCGAGCGTCGTCGTGTGGGCGGATCGTGATCGTTTGATTCAAACCGTCGTGAATCTTGTCCAAAACGCCATTAAATTCACACCTCCGGGTGGGCACGTGACCGTCGCCTGTGAGCTGAGGAACGACCAAACGGCCACTGTCTTTGTGCGAGACACCGGCCCCGGCATTCCTCCCGAGCACCTCAACAAGATTTTTGATCCATTCTTCCGCATTCAGCAAGGCCACCGTACCGCCCCCAAAGGCTTGGGCCTTGGTCTTTCGATCGTGAAAACCTTGGTTGAATTGCAAGGAGGGCAGGTGACGGCAGGCAATCATGAAGCAGGAGGCGCTGAGGTAGCATTCACGATTCCCATTCATTCGGTCGAGATCACGCCACTTTCTGCTTCCTCTCTCATTGATCGACGCATTTTGGTGGTGGATGACGACACCGATATTCAACAACTGCTCCTCGATCGCCTCCGCGCCCGCGGGTACCAGACCTTTTCCGCCGCCAATGGTCACCAGGCTCTAGAAGCCCTACGGTCACAAGAGTTTCATGGGTTGATTCTTGATATCGGAATCGGCCAGATCGACGGGTTGGAAGTGCTTCGCCGAATCCGCAAGACCAATCAGCAGCTCCCCATCATCATGATTACCGCGTCGGGATCTCAGGAGCTTGCCGTTAAAGCCATCGAGATGGGAGCTCAAGCCTACTTACTCAAACCGTTTGACGCAGTGGCACTTCAGCAGTCTATGGATCGTTGGTTTCACGGCGCGTGATGTCACGAGAATCATGATGCATCGGGTCATCGTTAGATTTCTCTCACGCACACGATGCGGGGTTTCCCAGGATGCCGCGGCAGCCCGCCGCACGATCACGCTCGCTTTTCTGCTTGTTCTTGTTGGAATCGGTGCCGCCTGTCCTGCATCGGCTCAAGTTCCTCGGGTCTATGGACAAGGGGCGGCAGCCTCAGGAATGGGAAACGCTTTTGCCGCACAGGCTGACAATCCTTCCGCTCTTCATTACAACCCGGCCGGGATGACGCAACTGCGAGGCGTGCAGACGATGGCCGGCGGCACGTTCGTCGGTGGAACCTCCGACTTTAGAAGTCCGACGGGGATTTCAGTCACCGGTGACCACGATGGGGCTTTCGCCTGGCCTGGTCCAGGCCACGGCTATATCACAGCGAATCTGAGCGATATCGGGTTTGCCTCACTTGAGAAACTGACGATCGGCGTGGGAATTACCACTCCCTTTGGGTCGGTCATGAGGTGGCCTGAAACCAGTCCTTTCAACAGGATTACCACGTTTACGGCATTTCCCCTCTTTGACATCAAACCGACATTCGCCTATCAGCTGTTCCCCAATCTTTCGATTGGTGCCGGCGCTGACATCTACACGTTTGCCAGCTTTTTCGGGGAAGGACATGCGGAACTGCAATCTGTTTCGCCTGGCGGTCTGGCACCCGCAGGAAGCAAGCTCGAATTTAGTGGCAGCGGCACCGCCCCTGGATTCAATATCAGCGCCCTGTACACGGCGCTTCGAAACAAAGATGGGCAACCGACCGCAAATCTTGCCGTCGTGTACAGAAGCCAGGCCACCCTTCATCTAGACGGAGCCTTACTAGCCAACGGCATCAAAATCCAA
Organism: Nitrospira sp.; assembly: GCA_016715825.1. NCBI lineage: Bacteria > Pseudomonadati > Nitrospirota > Nitrospiria > Nitrospirales > Nitrospiraceae > Nitrospira > Nitrospira sp. Next base: position 891,980 of record JADJXO010000001.1, read on the forward strand.
GATGCAACAACAACCTTTGTCTTGCCACAAGTGATCACCGGAGGCGTGGCGCTGTGGCCTATCCGAGAGGCGGCGCGCGAGTGGAAACTTGAACTCAACGTAGATTACGTCGGTTGGAAATCGGTCAGGAATTTAGACATCCACCTAGCCAACGGCATCGTCATCCCTCAACCACAAAACTGGAGAGGCACATACGCTATTTTGGCTGGAACTGAGTACCGGTGGTTGCAAATCAATCGCCTACCAGGCTGGGAGATCGCGCTGCGAGGTGGTTATACAAACCAGCAGGCGCAAGTGCCGGACCTCAATTTTAATCCTGGGGTCCCATCCGCCGACTTGCATGTGATTTCGACCGGCATCGGCCTGATTTGCCAAGGAACTGGATCGTTCCTGGGCCTCATCCCGTGTGGAAGTTTTGGAATAGGGTCGGTTAGGACCACGCTCGTTGGTTTGGATATTTTTTACCAAGCGTTTCTCTATGAACCGCGAACCATTTCCGGAAATACCGATCTCCGCGCAACGGTAAACGGGCTCTACAGTTCCACATTGCACGCCGGTGGGTTTTCCATTCGTGCGAGCTTCTAACTAGACCCTCCACCAGATGTCTCAGACCTTGCGAGTGTGAATACAGCACAGCCGAGAGGCATTATGATGAAGAACGATAGCACCGTGGAATTTTGGGGCTGATCGCGCAGAGCACTTCATAGGAAATTGTGTCGCTCCAATCGGCAATGTCCTGGGCCGTGATTCGTTCAGTTCCCTGTTCTCCGATCAGGACCACTTCATCCCCAACAGCGATGTCTTCGATTTCCGTCACATCCACCATCATCATGTCCATGCAGACGATACCCGCGATCGTAGCCCGTTGTCCACGAATGAGCACCTGGCCTCGATTTGACAGGCGCCGGCTGACCCCACTGGAGTAGCCGATCGGAAGAACGGCTACTCTAGTCGGCCGTCTCGCCATGAACGTGCGATTATAACTAACGGTTTGCCCTGGTTGAATCAACTTCAGCTGCACAATCCTGGTCGTGAGTGAGAGAATTGGTCTGAGGTCAGGAGGCCGAACGGAAGAGGGTAGCGTGTGATAGCCATAGAGCATAATGCCTGGCCGAACCAAGGAGTAGTGAGCCGATGGGAAACGAACAATACCCGCGCTGTTCGCGAGATGAATCAGAGGCGTGCTGAATCCCGCTTCGCGCACGACCTTGAGCGCCTGATCAAACAGAGTGACCTGCTGCTCAGTTGGACCAGGCTCCAACCCATCCGAATCGGCCAAGTGAGACATCACGCCTTCCAGACACAACGACGGAGGTATCACGTGTTTCCTCAAGATGGTTTCCAGCTCACTGTGTGTGAGCCCCAACCGGCCCATGCCGGTGTCAACCTTCAGATGAATCGGGTAGGGGAAGGCGTATCGAGCAGCACACTGTCCCAGCATTGTGAGGATCGCCGGATCACTGACCACTGGAGTAAGCCGATGAGCAACGAGGTCCTCCACGTGTTGTGAAAAAACCGGCCCGAGAATCACGATCGATGTTGTGATACCGGTTTGACGGAGGACGATTCCTTCTTCGATCGAGAACACGGCAAGACGACCGATGCCTTGCTGGACTAAGGCCTGTGCTGTTTTCACAGCCCCATGACCATACGCATTGGCCTTGACGACCGCCATGACGTTACAGCCGGGTGAGAGAAAACGGCGGAGCTGGAGAACATTGTGGGCCAGAGCCGTCAAATCAACGGTGGCTACGGTAGGGGAAACGTCAGACGGAATCAGCACGTGCTGAAAAAAGAATCAGGAAGTCGGACTCACACCTCCATGATTTCTTGTTCCTTTTTCTTGATGATCTCGTCAATCTTCTGGCCGTATTGCTCAATCAGCTTTTGAGTTTCTTGTTCTGCTTTCCGCAGTTCGTCTTCAGTCAGCTTCGCGTCTTTTTGAAGCTTCTTTAGTTCTTCATTCGCGTCACGACGAAAGCCCCGTATTTTTACCTTGGTTTCCTCACCATGCTTCTTACAGATCTTGGTCAACTCCTTGCGCCGCTCTTCCGTCAAAGGCGGAAGGGGAACGCGAATGAGTTTGCCGTCGTTCGAGGGTGTCACACCTAAACCCGAGTTGGAAATCGCCTTCTCAATCTCCTTGATGAGGTTCGGTTCCCATGGTTGAATAGTGATCAATCGCGCTTCAGGAGTGGCCACATTCGCGACCTGTTTGAGCGGTGTCATCGTGCCATAGTAGTCAACACGAATCCCGTCGAGGAGGGCAACCGACGCTCGTCCGGTTCGAAGACCGGACAAGTCTTTCCGAAGATGCTCGAGAGCCTGATCCATGTGAGTGATAAACGACTGCCGAATCGTCGCTGCATTGGACATGAAACACCTCGTGAGAGAGTCAGCGGTCGCTGGCCGTCACTAACGTTCCGAGCGACTCACCTAAAGCCACACGTTTGAAATTTCCACTGATTTTTAAGTTGAATACCACAAGCGGTAGCTTATTATCCATGCACAAGCTGATCGCAGTGGAATCCATGACTTTCAGGTTCTGATTGAGAATAGAGAGGAAGGAGATGCTGTCGTATTTTTTTGCCGATGGGTTCGTCACAGGATCCGCTTCATAGATCCCATCGACTTTGGTCCCCTTCATAATCACCTGCGCGCTGATCTCCATCGCTCGAAGGACAGCGGCCGTATCCGTTGAAAAGTACGGATTCCCCGTTCCCCCGGCAAAAATCACCACCCGATTCTTTTCAAGATGGCGAATCGCCCTTCGGCGTATGTATCCCTCCGCAAGTTGGCGCATCTCAATGGCAGATTGCACGCGCGTCATGACACCGACACGTTCCAGTGCATTCTGGAGGGCCAGCGCATTGAGTACCGTCGCCAACATTCCCATATAGTCGGCCGAAGCGCGCTCCATCCCGGCCGCACTCGCCGCGATTCCACGGAAGATGTTCCCGCCTCCTATGACGATCGCAACCTGTACATCGAGCGCGACCACTGAGGAGATTTCCTTGGCAAGATTTTCAAGAATAGACGGCTGAATACCGTAGCCCTGCTCTCCGGCCAACATCTCCCCACTGACTTTCAATAGGAGACGCCGGTATTTCGCAGTGCTCATGCTTCGCCTAACTGGTAGCGAGTAAAACGACGGATGTTCATATTCTCACCGATCTTGGCGACCTTTTGGGCAACAAGGTCCTTGATGGTGACGGCCGGATCTTTGATGAATGACTGTTCAAGCAAACAATTTTCCTGGTAGTACTTCTCAAGCTTGCCTTCGACAATCTTCGGCCATGCGGCAGGAGGCTTTCCCATTTCTTTGGCCTGGCCCTCGTAAATCGTTTTTTCCTTCTCGGCGACATCAGAGGGCACATCTTCTCGTTTCACAAACGACGGCTTCGCGGCGGCGACTTGAAGCGCGAGGTCGTTCACGAAGGATTTGAATTCTTCGTTACGCGCCACAAAATCGGTTTCACAATTGACCTCGATCAGAACCCCGATCTTTCCGCCCATGTGGATGTACGAGTGGACTAACCCTTGGTTGGTCTCTCGCCCGGCCTTCTTAGCCGCGGCGGCCAATCCCTTTTGGCGCAAGTAATCAACGGCCTTCTCGACATCATTCCCGTTTTCGGTAAGAGCCTTCTGACAATCGAGAATTCCGGCTCCTGTTTTTTCGCGAAGTTCCTTCACAAGCTGACTGGATCCTGCCATGGTTCATTCTTCCTTCACGGTTACATTGACGATGAGCGTTTGACGGATCGATCCTCGAGAAAATTAGGAAACCGGAGCGGTCTCAGCCCGCATGGCAAGTTTCTTTTCTCCGCCAGAAGGAGCTGACCGGAACTCTGCTTCCTCTCGCTGGATCTTAAGCTGCGCGCCTTCGATGCACGCATCAGCAATCTTAGACGTGATCAATTTGATGGAACGAATGGCGTCGTCGTTTCCAGGAATCGGGTGAGCAATATGATCAGGATCACAGTTACTATCCAGGATGGCAATGACCGGGATATCAAGTCGCTTGGCCTCCTGTACGGCAATTTTCTCGATTCGCGTATCAAGCACAAAGACAGCTCCTGGGAGGCTGCGCATGTTCTTGATGCCTGAGAGATACTTTTGGAGCTTCGCGATATCCTTCTGCATCAGAAGGACTTCCTTTTTTTTGAGGCCATGTTCGCTGGGATTGAGGAGTGTGGTCTCCATCTTTTTCATCTTATCGATACTACGTCGAATAGTCTGGAAATTGGTCAACATGCCACCCAGCCATCGCTGATTGACAAAATACATGTTGGCCCGTTTGGCTTCTTCTTCGAGGATTTCTGCTGCCTGCCGTTTGGTGCCGACGAACAATACAGAATCTCCCGCTGCGACAAGGTCCCGGACAAAGGCATAGGTATGTTCCATCCGCGCGACGGTTTGTTGTAGATCGATGATATAAATACCGTTTCGTTCACCGAATAAAAACTTTTTCATCTTTGGGTTCCAGCGGTTTGTCTGATGCCCAAAGTGAACTCCAGCTTCCAGCAAGTCCTTGATCGCTACCACCCCCATGCCTTCACCTCCCTTCGAGCTTGCAGAGCACCCAGTAACTGGGTGAGGGAACCGCTTCCCTTATTCTCAAGCCACGCAGCGTATCGTACGCTGAACGTTATTGTATTGGTTCGTGCCGAGCCTCGCGCAGACGAGTCGGCCCCTCTCAAACATAGACCGGCGACGCTACCATAGTTTCCGACTCGGTTTCAAGCTGGAGCCCCTCTTTAAGCTAAGACCGATAGCTGGCATTAATACGGACATAGTCATAGGAAAGGTCCGTGGTCCACATATGTGCGCGGGCTGAGCCTTGTGCGAGATGGATCGCAACAGTAAACTCTTTCTGTTTGAAGATTTTGGCAATCTTCTTTTCCGTATCACGTCCCGTACCCACACCGTGTTTCACCATCACAATGTCATCGAATCGCACCACGATTTTATCAGGATTGATCACCACACCAGATCGCCCGATAGCCGCCATGACCCTGCCCCAATTGGCGTCCTCCCCGAACAATGCGGTCTTAAATAGGTTCGAAGTTGCCACAGTCGCAGCAATTTGTTTCGCCGCTGCCGGCGTCGCGGCCCCCTCGACTACGACTTTCACGACCTTCGTCACTCCCTCGCCATCGCGACAGATCATGAGGGCTAACGCTTGCGCGGCCTCGGTCAAGAGACGTTCGAAAACGCCGTAGCAATGCGTACCCTGTTGAATCGTTCGATTCTTCGCAAGACCATTGGCGAGGCAGAGCACCGTGTCGTTTGTGCTGGTATCACCGTCAACGGTAATGCAGTTGAATGACCGATCAGTCGCGGATTTCAGCGCACGTTGAAGGGCCGATGGAGCGATCGCCGCATCGGTCGTCAAGTACGCTAGCATGGTTGCCATGTTCGGATGAATCATCCCTGAGCCCTTTGCCATCCCCCCGATGGTGACGAGGCGACCAGCAATTTGGGCCTGCACTGCAACGGTTTTCGGCCGTAGGTCGGTGGTCAAAATAGCCTGGGCGGCTTGATCGCCCCCCTGCACACTGAGACGAGAAATCATCGTCGGAACGGCTCTGATAATACGCTCAACCGGCAGCGATCGACCGATTACGCCGGTCGATCCCACGAAGACATGTTCCACAGGCACAACCAACCGCCGTGCGACAGCCGTTGCCATAGCTTCGGCATCTATTAATCCTTGTTTCCCCGTGCAGGCATTGGCATTTCCGCTATTCACGATGATCGCTCGCCCACGATGAGATCGAAGATGACGTCGATCGAGGAGCACCGGCGCAGCCGCGACACAGTTCTTGGTAAATACCCCTGCGATCGGTCCGCTGACTTCAGATACACAAAGGGCCAAATCGAGCAATTTGGATTTCTTGATTCCGCAATGAACACCGGTGGCTTGAAACCCCAGTGGTGCGGTGATCCCGATACGTTTTCGTCCCACCATCATGTCTCAGTTTGGGGTGTGGTTGCGTGAGATGATCACTGGGGTCGTAGGCTTACGGATAACTGGCTGGTGCCGTCAGGCCCGTCTCTTCGGCAATCCCGAGCATAAGGTTCATTGCCTGAATGGCTTGTCCGGCAGCCCCCTTGACAAGATTGTCGATAGCCGCCACCGTCACAACCCACCCAGCTCGCGAATCGGCGTACACACCGACATCACAGTAATTCGTCCCTCTGATGTAGCGTGGATTGGGGACCACATCCTCACACAGCCGGACGAACCGCTCGCCTTTGTAAAACTCTCGGTACAGATCTCGAAGATCGGGCAACGGCATCGTTCGGACAAGCTTGCAGTACGCTGTGCTCAAGATCCCCCGATTCATTGGGACCAGATGAGGGGTGAACGTCACAATCACTGTCGTGAGTTTTTCCTTGAGTCCCGACAATGCATGAAGCCTTGATAACTCCTGCTCGATTTCGGGCGTATGACGATGTTGACCGATCTTATAGGGCTCCAACGACTCATGCGCTTCTGGAAAATGATAGGCAAGCGCCGGACTTCGTCCGGCACCAGACACACCTGATTTTGCATCGATGACGATGGTCTCAGGTTGTACAAGCCCCCTTGAAAACAGTGGTGCCAATTGCAGGATGGCGGCCGTTGGATAACAGCCTGGCGAGGCGACTAGTCGTGACTTCGCAATCGTATTCCTGTGCAGTTCCGGCAGGCCATAGACGGCCTCCTGCAGGAGATGTGGATGGGCGTGCGACGTTTGATACCACTCTTCATACGCAGCGATCTGCTTCAATCGATAGTCCGCGCTCAGATCAACGACCGGTTTACCAGCCTTTACACAGACCGCGACAGGATCCTGAGATTTCGTATGGGGAAGGGCCAGAAAAACAGCGTCGGCCCGCTCGGCCAACGCATCCGGTGCCAGGGCTTCGAAACGATGTTCAATCATTCCCCTGAGGCTTGGAAAGACGGATGCGATCGGCTGCCCGGCGGACTTTTCCGAGGTGACTGCCGTGATTGTGAAATGGGGGTGGGCAGCAGCAAGCCGAACAAGCTCTGCACCGGCATATCCACTAGCCCCTGCTATCGCAACGCGAAACTTCTTGTCCATCCTAAAAATCCGTTCAAAGCGATTCGGCACCACCCGTTGCGGACACAAAAAAGGGAAGGCCTGGAGCCTTCCCTTTCGAGTTCGTCGACTCCTTAACCTAGCGCTTGGAGTATTGGAACCGCTTACGAGCTCCCTTCTGTCCGTACTTCTTACGTTCCTTCACCCGTGAATCACGCGTGAGCAATCCTTCTTTCTTCAACGGGCCTCGTGTGGAGGGCGTCATCGTCACGAGCGCTCGAGCGATCGCATGGCGAAGCGCTCCAGCTTGTCCCGTCGGGCCGCCGCCATACACCGTGGCGCTGATCGAATACTTCCCTATGACGCCGGCCATTTCGAGCGGGAGTTGAATGATTTGCCGGAGCGTCAATCGGGGAAACGCCTGCTCCAACGGTTTCTCATTCACTACAATCTCACCAGCCGTTCCCGTCACCCAAGCTCTAGCGATTGCGCACTTTCTCCGACCTGTTGCGTACTGTGTCACCACTGCCATGCGATATGTCTCCTTCTGTTGGAAGCTGGTGTACTACTATAAAGAAATTGTTTCCGGACGTTGAGCCTGATGGGGATGGTTTGGGCCCACATAGACACGAAGCTTTCGTGCCATACCATTCCCAAGCGGCGTCTTAGGAAGCATCCCCTCGATCGCCTTGGTGAGGAGTTGAGTAGGGTCTTTCCGAAACAAATGTGCGGCAGTCGCGGTCTTCAGGCCTCCGGGATAACCAGTGTGCCGCCGATAGAGTTTGGTCTCCATCTTCGTGCCGGTCAACCGAATCTTTTCCGCATTCACAATCACGACATGATCACCCATATCGACGTTTGGGGTGAACGTGGGTCGATGCTTTCCCCTGAGCACACTCGCTACCCGTGCAGCCAAACGGCCTAACGTTTTCCCGTCCGCATCCACCAGATGCCAGGATTCTTGTACCTGAGTCGGTTTTTCAACGTACGTCATCATCGTCATGTTCTCCACATCATCGATCACACGCTCCCGCGTGCATTGAGGTTAGACTTCTTTGGTTTCCAACTTGGACAACCACGCATCCAGGTTTTGACCGCTCCGCCGTCTCCACACATCCTGCGTCACATAAATGGGTGCCTGACATCGGAGAGCCAATGCGATCGCGTCGCTCGGTCTGGCATCGATGGTTCGACCGACTCCCTTATTTTCCAGGAATACCGTGGCATAGTACGTACTGCCCTTGACATCCGTCAAGACTACACGCTCCGTTTTGATTCCGAAGTGCTCACCAAAACTCTTGACGAGATCGTGGCTCATCGGCCGTGGTGTAATGGCGGCATCCACCGCACGTCTGATGGCTTCTCCTTCCGAGGCTCCGACCCATACCATGAAATGCTCTGCCCCACCGTCCGACCGGGCGAGCACAATGATCCGCGTATCGGTATTCGAATCTTCAACGACTCGATCAACCGTGAGCTGGATCAAAGACTCCTTTTCTTGTGACGCAGGCATCTCCATCTAGGTATCCTAGGTATCCATTTTTCCAAAATCTTCAGGCTTCAGATTTTCCAGCCACTGATCGAGTTCCTCCGAGGTTTGCTTGCGAATCACAGATTCACTCGCAAAAATCGGAGCCTGAGAGCGGAGCGCCAGGGCAATGGCATCACTCGGGCGGGAGTCAACGGTATATTCGGAATCCGCATAGGTCAGATGTATTTTAGAGAAGTACGTGTTCTCATTCAGATCGGTGATGACCACGCTGATGACCTTGGCATCAAACGCGTCTAGATACGATTTCATGAAGTCATGCGTCATCGGGCGGGGAGGAGCGACATTCTCCAAAGCCAAACTAATCGAGCTTGCCTCAGACTTTCCGACCCAGATCGGCAGCATCTCCGACTGCTCGTCGTCGCGCAAGATGACAATATACGCATTATTGTAGGGGTCAAACATGAGCCCCTTCACCTGCATCTGAGTGATCATCAATCCTCTCAGGTTCTCATGCAGAACAGGTAAAATAACGATGCAGAATAGCACTCATGAACAGTTGAAGTCAACGAAGCCCGCGACAAGAAAGGGGAAACCAGGGCATCACTTCCCGACTCAACCTAGGAGGAAACTCGCTGGTCAGCTGTTCTGTGGGCGGTAGTTCTCTGCAACCTTCGATGAATCGACCTGTTCGCCCAGCTTCAGAAAGGCTTTCATTTGCTTGCGAACCAACTCTCGTCCACTCTCATCACCGAGATTCACCTGGTATTCATTGATGACCATCACCCGCATGCCTTCCCACTTCTTCCAGCATTCTGCGCAGACCTTACTTTTTACCTCGGCTTCCAGCTTGCCGAGAAAGAGGGGAGTTGTGATCGCTTCGCCTGTCTGCCCGCATGTCACACAAGAAACGTCGGCCATATTTACGCAACTCCTTTTTGCAATCTGATGTCAGGTTAGAAAATCAGGCTGTCGCGTGTCGGCGGGTATTCTACCAGAGATGTTCCGATGAAGAAAAGGTCAGTGTGTCACACAGGACTGATGACGAGATCCGTGAATCACTTCTATAAGTGAACGATCGTCGCTACTCGGCCTTTACCAGGATCATACCCTGCTCAGCTCCAAGATCAGTAATATTCCAGTAGAGCCCTTCTTCCTTGAGTCCTTGTTTCGAGTCTTGAAGAATCATGGCAATGCCATCCTTCTGAGGTGGCGCCTTTTCCCTTAGCTTGCTCCCTAGCTAGCGAGGTCAAACCAGGGGCACAACCTCCCAGATAAACCTCGTACCGATTGACGCTGTCACGGCAGCATGTTAGAAACACTCCCGCTGTGCAATACGCGATGTGCCCGGATGGCGGAACTGGCAGACGCGCCGGACTCAAAATCCGGTTCTCGCAAGAGAGTGGGAGTTCGACCCTCCCTCTGGGCACCAAGAGACCGTTGTTCAGCACCTACGATCAGGAAATCGATGACTCCCGTCTGCGGGTCAACAGGCATAAGATAATGGGATGGCATCTTAGGGTATGGGCGCGCCATTCAGTTGAATGATACGATACAATGCCCCCCTTGACAGCGGTGCGCTATTAGCCTAGGTTCTACTATATTTCTCAATAGGGTATGAGCATCTCGACTTTTACAATATCGGCACAGGCTCTCGTCAGCATATCCGTTCGATTTCTTTTTATGACATCGCCGTCAACTTATGTAAGGAGGCAGCACATGCGTACAGTGTTGGCATTAGGAGCCGCGATACTTTGCGTTGGCTCTTTGAATGTTGCAGTAGCTCAAGAGCGACTCCAGCAATCATCAGGTGGGTCCGCGATGGGCGTCGGAACCGGCGTTGGTGACGTGTCCGGCAGCGCCAATCGTGTCCAGACTTATGATCGCAATGCATTCCTCAATCGTCTCTCTCTCCCGGAGACAATTTACGGTCGTGTCCTGGCGATCGATTTTCCAGCAGGGAAGATGCTGCTGGAAAGCGGTGGAAGCTCCCATGACGAAGGCCGCGCGGGTGCCGGTGCGATGAGTTCCAAGACCGTCTACTTCGATGACAAGACCAACATGGATCAACTCAAGGTCTTGAACAATGGTGATGATATCTCGCTGCAAGTCGTGGAAGCCACCTCATCCAATCAAGAGTATGGCACGGGCCGCAAGGTCCTTCGAGAAGTCTACTTGCTACGAGGCAATGAACGACTCGCCGGATTCGGCGGCTTAGGTCAGCGTCCGAATCCCTCAACCGAGCGTGCAATTGAGACCAGCAGTGGAAGTATGACAGGGGGGGTGGCAGGATCCGTATTGCCAGGAAAAATTACCGGGATCGTTGATACCACGATCGGTGAATTCACTGGCTCAGCTCCCTGCTGGAATTGCGAGCCGCAACCAGGCTGGGGGTACAAAACCGTCACTCCTGAAACGAAGGTCCCTAACACGTCTGACTACGGAACCGATCCCTCAAAACCAAATCTGGTAAAGGGATTTAACTAACACTACGTGACGCTTCGAGTTGATGTGAAGGGGCAGCCTCAGCTGCCCCTTTTTTCTTGCAGACACGACCAGGGTGTTTATGAGCGATCACCAGAATGTGCCGACCTCTGAGCTCGATCTACGTGGAGTGATTTGCCCCTACAACTTTGTGAAGACAAAGTTGAAGCTTGAGACCATGAAGGAGGGAGAGGTGCTGTCCGTCCTCTTGGATGACGGGGATCCGATCCGGAACGTGCCGCGCAGCGTCGAGAATGAAGGGCACACGGTCTTGGCTCAAGAACGAATGGATCACGCCTACCGAGTGTTGATTCGTCGGGAAGATAGTGTCTAGAGACGCCGCTTCAGGCGCCTTCGCTTACCGGCCTTTTTGTCCTGCCACGATCAGTGTCATGTCTTGTCCCTGTAGCCCGGATAGGTCTTGGCTTATTCGACGCGCGGTCCCTGAAATAATACGTTCAGTTGTCCGCGTTAAGTCGCAGGCAAGGACGATACGACGTCGCGGGGCCAGACGTATCAGGGCGCGCAACGCGCAGACAACAGATGTCGCCGTGCAAAAGACCATTGTCGGAACATCCCGTTCCAGCGCAACGGTTAGGCACCGGAGGATACGTGCGGGGTTATTCGGCAAATGACCGAAAAAGAAGAACGCGTCACAGGGCAATCCAGTCGTAGACAAGGCGGCAATGACGGCCGATGGTCCAGGAATCGGGACAACAGGAATGTGATGCGCATGAGCGGCAGCTACAAGGAGATGGCCGGGATCGGCGATGAGTGGGGATCCACAGTCTGATACCAGGGCAACATCCGTGCCTTGCCGGAGACGTTGCAGAAGAACTTCGATTTTTTCCTTCACATGATACGGGCCATAGCTGATCACCCTTCCTTCAATCTGATGATGCGAAAGAAGCCGCTGCGTGACCTGAGGATCTTCGGAAGCAATGATATCGACTGTTTTCAAAGTTCGAATCGCCCGAACAGTGAGATCGTCCAGATCTCCAATCGGTACTGCCACGACATAGAGCCGACCGCTTCGCGAAAGCCCTGTTTCTGAACCCGTCCTAGCACGTAGGTTTTGTTGACTCCGTTTACCAGGCATCGATATAATTTACCACTTATCCTGTTGACTTACGCTTCGAGAGCACTGCGGGGAATTCCCGATGGCAGCCGTCTGTTTCATGATGACCCTGGTTCTGTATATTGTAGCCACGGTCTCGTTTTTTTCCTATTCGCTCCGTCGTTCCGAAGCCCTCTCCAAGGTCTCGCTCGGCATTACGGTCGGTGGTTTCGTGTTCCATACGATTGCGCTCGCCATCAGAATGCTCGGAGCCTCTTCCTCTACACCGCCCAGCTTTTCCGAGGCCCTTACCTTCTTCTCCTGGATGATCATCCTCGTGTTTTTGGTCGTCGAGTTTCGCCATCGGATCTATGTGCTTGGCTCTTTCATGGTGCCCTTGGCTCTCGTGTCATTGATCTCAGCTGCCGCATTACCCGAAAGCGTCCCCACGCTGCAACCGGTCCTGAAAACCTTGTGGTTTCATGTGACGCTCAGCATGTTGGGGACCGTGGGATTCACCGTGGCGTTTGTTGCAGGAGTGATGTATCTGATTCAAGACCGGCTCCTCAAGTCCAAACAGTTCAACGTCCTTTACAGCAAGCTGCCTGCGCTCGATTTTCTCGACCACTTGAACCAACAATCGATCGTCTTGGGATTCCCCTTGCTCACACTCGGCATCGTGACGGGGGCGATCTCGGCTGATTTCTCTCGGGGATCGTATGTCAGTTGGAACCCGGAACAGACGTGGGCACTCGTCACCTGGGTCTTCTACTTCGTTGTGCTGCTTGGACGATTGACGGTAGGGTGGAGGGCTAAACGCGCGGCGTACCTGACTGTCATCGGCTTTGCCGGGGTCATTCTCACACTCGTGGGTGTGGTGCTCAAGGAACATACTGCATTGTCATAACATGTGTGTCGTCGTCTCATGCATCTGATTGTCGTTGGATTAAGCCATAAGACAGCCCCGGTTGAGATCAGAGAGCGGCTGGCCGTGCCCGAGAGTCGCCTGGGCGAAGCTCTCACTCGGTTGTCGTCATATGCCGGTATTAAGGAAGGCATTCTTCTTTCAACCTGTAATCGAGTGGAGGTGTACTCCGTCGTCGACGATGTGGACACGGGGTATGGCCGGATTCAGGAATTTCTTGCCGACACGCATCTCTCTTTGTCGTCGGAGCAGCTGACCCCTCATCTGTATTGGCATACCGGGGACCGGGCCATCGCCCATCTCTTCAGAGTCGCGGCAAGCCTCGACTCGATGATCATTGGGGAGTCGCAAATCCTAGGGCAATTGAAAGATGCATTTGAAGTCGCCCTGGCTCACAAGACGACCGGTGTGATCATGAACAAAGTCGTCAAGAAGGCCATCTCGGTCGCTAAGCGAGTGCGAACTGAAACAAAAATCGCCGAAATGGCGGTCTCGGTCAGTTATGCTGCGGTCGAGCTTGCGAAGAAGATTTTCTCGAATCTCGACGAGAAAACCGTGTTGTTGGTGGGAGCGGGTGAGATGGCTAAGCTGGCGGCCCGACACTTGATCGCACACGGGGTCGAGCACGTACGGATCACGACAAGAACTCCTCAGCATGCCGTCGATCTAGCCGCCAAGTTCGGGGGAACCGCGGTCCCGTTCGATCAGTTCAAGGACGATATGGCATCAGCAGATATCGTTCTGGTCTCCACGGGCGCGTCGCATTATCTTGTCGGTGCAGAGGATGTGCATCGTGCCGTCAGAGAACGGATGAATCGCCCGATGTTCTTAATCGATATCTCCGTTCCTCGCAATATTGATCCAGCTGTTCGTCATGTCGACAATGCCTTTCTCTTCGACATTGATGATCTCAAGCATCGGGTTGAACAGAACCGAGCCGAGCGGGTCCAAGAAGCGGAAAAAGCTGAGCGAATGGTCCTTGAGGAAGTGGCCACCATCTTGGAGTGGATGAAGTCATTGGAGGTTACTCCGACAATCGTTGCCCTCCGGAGCCGGGTGGATGATATCAAGCGAGCGGAGGTCGAAAAAGTCTTAGGGCGTTTGGGACATCTTTCTCAGCAAGATCGCGAGTTGGTCGAAGGACTGGCGTCATCAATCGTAAATAAATTAATTCATCGCACGATGATCACCTTGAAGACCGAGGTGAACTCCTCAAGCGGCCCTGCGTTCGTTGAAGCGGCCCGCCGTTTTTTTCACCTTGACCAACCTACCTCGTCGAGTCGACAAACGGAAGAGTGTGCGGACCTATCGCGCTACCTCAACGACCGGTCTGATAGCGTAGACGCTGAAGAGCCGGATCAGCAGCCATCCATGCGCAAACAAGCCCAGTGACCATTCAATAAAAGGAAACGGATCTCATCGTGTCGACACAACATACTCCACGCCCGACCTTGGTCCTTGGCACACGGGGCAGTAAATTAGCTCTCTGCCAAAGCGAATGGTTCCAATCTCAGGTTCAGGAAGTGGCGCCAGAGGTTCGGGTGACTCTCCGAAAGATACAGACGTCCGGTGATAAAATCGTTGACGTCCCACTGGCAAAAATAGGAGGGAAGGGCCTGTTCGTCAAGGAAATCGAGGATGCCTTGCTCGCCGGAGAAATTGATTTCGCCGTCCACAGCATGAAGGATGTTCCCGCGCAATTGCCGGACGGGCTTGACATTCTATGCGTCCCCCTGCGCGAAGATGCACGGGATGCCTTTATCAGCCGTGAAGGATGCTCCTTTCAGGATCTTCCGGTTGGCGCCACCGTTGGCACGGCTAGCCTTCGACGCCAGGCTCAACTGTTACACGCGAGACCGGATCTCAAGATTACAATGCTCCGCGGTAACCTGGATACCCGCCTACGGAAACTCAAGGAGGGACAGTTTGATGCCATCATCTTGGCCGCTGCCGGTCTGCACAGATTGGCATGGTCCCAAACCATCACGGAGTATCTTCCTCCAATTCTGAGTCTTCCCGCCATAGGGCAGGGAGCCCTGGGTATTGAAGGGCGGACCAATGATGGCTTTGTGCGGTCCATCCTGTCGCGACTCACCGATCAGTCGACGCAGACGACCGTAACGGCGGAACGCGCCTTCTTGCACCGTCTGGAAGGTGGCTGTCAGGTTCCGATCGCCGCCTATGCCATCCTGTCCGATCACGATCTGGTCTTAGATGGTCTTGTCGCAAGCGTCGATGGAAAAACGGTGATTCGCGATCAGATCACGGGAACGCATCAGGAGGCTCACTCGCTAGGTGTCCGACTGGCCGAACGGCTGCTTTCGCGAGGAGGAGATAAGATCCTCAGGGAGATTTACGGATCAGTATGACCACAGTGAAACAGACAAGCGGCAAGGTGTATCTGGTCGGGGCCGGTCCTGGCGATCCCGGTCTCCTCACGGTTCGAGGAAAGGCGTGCCTTGAACAGGCCGACGTGGTTCTTTACGATTATCTTGCCAATCCCGCATTGCTCTCCTACGCTCCAGACCACGCTGAACGACTGTACGTCGGACGGCGTGGAAAGAAAGCGTACCCGGAACAAGAATCGATCAATCAGCTCCTCATTGAACGTGCCCGAGCCCAGAAAGTAGTTGTTCGTCTCAAAGGGGGAGATCCGTTCGTGTTCGGTCGAGGTGGTGAAGAAGCCGAGGCATTGGCGGCAGCCGGGATAGAATTCGAGGTCGTTCCCGGAGTTACGGCAGCCGTGGCAGTCCCCGCGTATGCCGGGATCCCGGTCACGCACAGAACTTTGGCCTCGACACTGACGATTGTCACCGGACATGAAGATCCAGAAAAGCCTTCCACGACGTTGGACTGGTCACGCCTCGCTGGCAGCCACGGTACGTTAGTCTTTCTCATGGGCATGAAGAATCTTTCCATGATCACAACACGCCTCATTTCTGAGGGACTGGCACCATCAACCCCCGTGGCAATCATTCGTTGGGGCACAAGGGTCTCCCAACACACGGTCGTCGGCACTTTAGCCGATATTGTGGACAAGGCTGACGCTGCACAACTCGAACCTCCAACGGTGATCGTCGTGGGTGAAGTGGTCAAACTCAGACCAACGCTCAACTGGTTTGAGCAACGTCCGCTCTTCGGTAAACGGGTGTTGATGACTCGCGCAAAAGAACAGGCCGGCGAATTAGCTGCTCTTCTGGCGGACTACGGAGCCGACGCTGTCGAAGCTCCGACCATTCAGATTGTTAACCCTATTGATTGGGCACCTGTTGATCTCGCCATCTCCGCAATCAGATCCTATACCTGGATCATTTTCACCAGTGTGAACGGCGTGGACCGTTTTATGACTCGAGTGTGGGCTAAAGGACTTGACTCCCGCTGCCTGGCAGGACGACGGCTCTGCTGCATCGGACCCCGCACCGCACAGGAGCTGGAAACATTTGGGGTCAAAGCAGATCTAATACCTGCAGCCTATCAGGCTGAAGGAGTGTTGGAGGCACTCCTACGGGAGGATCTCCGGAAGGTCCGTGTCTTAATCCCTCGTGCCGAGGTGGCTCGGGAGATCTTGCCGGAAGAGCTTCGTGCCCATGGTGCTCATGTCGACGTCATTCCGGTGTACCGAACAGTCACACCCACTCAAGACGATGCGGAATGGCGGCAGCAACTCATGGACCATCACATCCATGTTGTGACCTTTACCAGTTCGTCTACAGTCAAGAATTTTGTGGCCATGTCGGGTGGGATCGATACAGTCAGGCCGCTTCTACAGTCCGTCACGATCGCGTGTATAGGACCCATCACGGCAAGGACCGCCGAGGAGTATGGTCTAACGGTTTCGGTCATGCCAGGAGAGAACACGATTCCCGCACTGGCAGACGCGATCGCCGGTTATTTTCAGCGTGGTAAACCGGCGGCCACGGGAGACATAGTCTGATGCCAACGGATGTACGTATCATGCATCGCTAGTTTATGAAGAGGAGGGCGAGATGGTCCCTGTAAAGTCTTTTATGATACCCCGAGACAAGTTCGTGACGGTTCCGCGAGATACCGACACACAAACTGCTGCTCGCATCATGCGAGACCGTGGTATTGGTAGCTTATTTGTGACCAATGATCGTGAGATCATTGGAATCATCACGGATACTGACATGATGCGCCGGGTCGTTGCCGCCGGAGCCGATGCGACAAAAACGACGGTCGAGCAAATCATGTCGGCCCCGATCATGACGATTGAAGAAGGCAAAACGCTTTTGGATGCCAATGATCTGATGGCCCAGTCCCATCTTCGGCATTTAGGCGTGACACGCAACGGCGAGTTGGTCGGAATCATCTCTGTTCGGGACCTCGTCGTCTTTTTAACCAATCTTCCGAGAAAGTAGGACGGCCGATGGCGTTTCCCATTCACCGTCTCCGACGGCTGAGACAGCATGAGTCTTTGCGAAGAATGGTCCGTGAGACCATCTTGTCCCCGGCAGATTTTATCTACCCACTCTTTGTCGTTGAGGGGACCGCTCGTCGTGAAGAAATCGGATCGATGCCCGGTCAGTACCGTCTGTCGGTCGATCTGCTGATCAAAGAGGCCGCAGAAATACTGGCGCTCGGTATTCCTGCCATCATGTTATTCGGCATTCCAGACCACAAGGATGAGCGTGGGAGTTCAGGGTGGGAGCCCAATGGGATCGTGCAACGGGCTATTCGTGCCGTGAAACAACAAGTGCCCGAGTTGCTGGTCATCACCGATGTGTGCATCGACGAATATACGAGTCACGGGCACTGCGGCATTGTGAAGAACGGCAAGATCCTCAACGATGAAACGCTGGAGTGTCTCACAGTCATGGCTCGGACACATGCCGAGGCTGGAGCCGACATGGTGGCACCTTCTGACATGATGGATGGACGAGTAGCTGCCATTCGGAGTGAGTTAGATCGATCGGGGTTCTCAGACCTACCAATCCTGGCGTACGCCGCCAAGTTTTCCTCGTGTTTCTACGCACCGTTTCGTGATGCGGCGTTCTCGAGTCCTCAATTCGGCGATCGCCAGTCCTATCAGATGGACCCGGCGAACGCCCGTGAGGCCCTCCGCGAAATCGAGCTGGATATTGAGGAGGGAGCCGATATCGTGATGGTCAAGCCGGCGCTGCCTTATCTGGATATCATCGCAACGGCTCGTGGCCGCACACTACTCCCTTTAGCGGCCTACCAGGTGAGTGGTGAGTACAGTATGATCAAGGCGGCGGCACGAGCGGGATGGCTCGATGAATCACGTGCGATGATGGAATCGCTCTTGGCGATCAAGCGAGCAGGAGCAGACCTGATCCTCTCGTACTTTTCTAAAGACGCAGCCAAACTGCTCCATTGATCGACCATGCAGGTAACACGAGGATATCGTAGCGAGGCCGTCCGACCGTATCCGGTGTGTACGATCGGCAACTTCGATGGGCACCATCGCGGTCATCAGGCACTCTTGAAGCTCGTTGTCGAGACGGCACGCCAGACGCAAGGAACTGCCGTCGTGTTGACCTTCGACCCTCACCCGGTAAAAATTCTGGCGCCTCACGCCGACTTACGACTTTTGACGGATGCGGAGGAAAAGCTTGATCTGTTCGAACGGGCAGGTATCGATGAAGTTGTCTTCCTGGAATTCACTCCGGCATTTGCGTCCCTTTCTCCCGAAGCATTTGCCGACCACATTCTCGCAAAATGCCTGGGACTGAGGGAGGTGTTCGTCGGGCGACATTTTGCTTTTGGACATAAACGAGCTGGAACAATCCATGATCTGACCGATCTTGGGAAACGATTCGGCTTCACCGTCCACCCAACTTCACCCGTCATCATGGCTGGAGAAGTAGTCAGTTCTACCAGAATCAGGCAACTTATTATTTCCGGGCAGGTGGATCAGGCGGCTGCTCTTCTCGGACGCCCCTACACGCTTCGCGGCATCGTCAGCCCAGGCGAGGGGAGGGGCCGGGCCCTAGGATGGCCAACCGCAAATATTCAATTGCCTTCACACCGTGTCACGCCGGCCGACGGGATCTATGCCTCCGTCACGATCGTCGATCATAAACAGCACGATTCTGTCGCGTACATTGGAGCAAGACCGACCTTTGATGGGAGAGAACGACTGCTGGAAGTGAGCCTTCTCGATGGATCCCATGATCTGTATGGCCACGCTCTGACGGTTCAGTTTCTTGAACGTATTCGAGGAGACGCACAGTTCGACGAGGAAACAGCCCTGAGTCGTCAGATCGCATCTGATGTAGAATCGGCCAAGGCAATTCTCCGCCGACATCATCAAGCGATCGGAGGGTCGTGAATCATTGCATCTGGTCGTCATGAATTCTCCCCGTAAATCGTGGCCTCCTTTACTTCATCAGATGGTCCGCACCGTTCGGACTTCAGATCTTTTTCAACCTCGTCACCACCTCTTGGTGGCCGTTTCCGGTGGGCCTGATTCCATGGCCTTGTTGTCGCTCCTGGACTGCCTCCGTCCAGGATGGTCGCTGACCCTGACCGCTGTGCACTGTAATTATGGACTGCGTGGATCTGAGTCGGAGTGTGATCAAGAATTCGTTACAACCCGCTGCAGAGAATTGAACATCCCTCTCCATGTCCGACGGCTCCAAGTGCACGAGCGATCAGAGCAATCATCTCTGCAAGCAGTGGCTCGTCACCTTCGCTATCAGGTGTTTTCGGAGATCGCCGAACAGTGTGCAGCGGACCGTATCGTGCTCGGCCATACGGCAGATGACCAGGCTGAGACGATCTTGCTGTGGTTGCTTCGCGGAACCGGGCTCACCGGACTTGCTGGTATGCCGGCTGATCGAGAAGGCCGGATCGTCCGACCTCTATACGAAACCGGGCGTCAAGAGGTGCTCAGCTATCTCTGGAAGTCCGGGTTACCGTTCCGTACTGACTCCAGCAACGCGAAACCCCTCTACCTGCGAAATCGAATCAGGCATGAGCTGGTTCCGGTTCTCAATCGGTTGGCGCCAGCAAGCCTTGGGGCACTCCGCCGATTCGCGAACATTTGCCGTGAAGATGATCGCTATCTAGATCAACAGGCTGCCGCTCTGTTCTCAGTCGCCTTGACATGGGAATCAGAAGGAGGCTGGGCCATCGATCGGACCCAGCTCCTGACCTTTCCCCACGCTCTTCAGCGGCGCGGGATCCGCAATGTCATTCGGCAGAGCCTCAATCAGCCGTACGCGCTTGGACTCCAAACCGTGGATCGAGTTCTCCAGATTGCCGCACATGGGAAGGTTGGCTCTCGCATTCATATTCGAGGTGGTCGGGTGATCGTAACTGACCGCCATCTCCGGTTTATCCCCTATGACAAAGCGTTGATCGCGCTTGATCGTGATCCATCCGTCAGCCTCCGACACTACATGAGTGTGCCTGGTTCTCTCATGTGGTCTGGAACGGGTCAGCGACTTCACGTACAACCCCAGGCATACAGTCATGCTCCGTCACAACCGGAACGGGATCGGATCGTGGTCGATGCTGCTCGTATCTCTCAACCTCTCATGGTGCGAAATTGGGCACCCGGTGACCGATTTCAACCATACGGCATGGATGGACATTCAAAAAAACTTCAGGATGTTTTTATTAATCTCAAAATTCCCAAGTCCGTCCGTTCTCGTATTCCCCTGGTCGTGGCACCGGAAGGAATCGTGTGGGTCGTCGGCTATCGGCAAGATCAGCGCTGGCTCCCCACCGCCGCGACGGAACGCTGCCTCGTATTCACCGTTGATGATCCACCTTTAAGGGAAGGAACTGTGTGAGATGGAACGGATGTTCGGACGCCCAATCGTCACCCAGGAACAAATGCGGAGTCGTATCAGAGAACTAGGACGGCAGATCAGCACCGATTATACGGGTAAGGACCTCGTACTTGTCGGGGTGTTGAAAGGCGCCTACGCTTTTTTTGCCGACCTCGCCCGCGCCATCCGAATTCCGGTCCGTGTCGATTTCATCATCGTGACCAGTTACGGCACTCGGGCAAAGACCTCCGGAAAGGTGAAGTTGGTCACGGAACTGACCGAAAAAATCACAGGCAAGGATGTGCTCCTGGTTGAGGATATTGTCGATTCAGGGTTGACGGTCCAGTATCTGATGAAAACGTTGGCAAAGCGGAAACCGAACAGCATCAAGGTCTGTACGTTGCTGAGCAAACCGGAACGCCGAATCGTCAACGTGCAAGTAGATTATGTTGGCTTCAGAGTGCAGAACGAGTATATCGTTGGGTATGGACTTGATTACCAGCAGAAGTATCGCAACCTTCCTTATCTCGCTGTTCTTGATCAGTTGAACGAGCACGAGACGTAACGGTATCGCATGTGCGTTTTCTCACGAGCTGTTGTGAATTTACGCAAGGCTATGGTACCATCACCTCGAGTTTTCAATAGGTTGCGTCCAACATCCCGGCCAAGGAGAACTGGATGAATTCCCGGGTTAAGAACTTGCTCTTCTGGGTGGTTGTCGGCTTGTTCATGATTCTCCTCTTCAATCTATTTAGTGTACCGACTCATGCGCCTGAGGAAGAAGTGATATTCAGTGAGTTCATGGCGAAGCTCGATAAGGGTGATTTTGAAAAGGTCATCATTAAAGGCAATAATATGAGTGGTGTCCTCAAGGATAAGACGCGCATCCGGACCTACTCAGCCGATTATCCTGACTTTGTCAAAATCCTTAGGGAACGGGACGTCCAGATCGAGGTGAAGCCACCGGATGAAAGTCCATGGTATATCACCTTCCTGGTGACGTGGGGGCCGTTTGTTCTCTTTCTGGGTCTGTGGTTTTTCCTGATGCGACAGATGCAGATTGGTGGAAATAAGGCGCTGTCTTTTGGGAAGAGTCGTGCGCGTATGCTCACGGAAGAAAGAAAAAAGATTACGTTCTCGGACGTCGCCGGTGTCGATGAGGCCAAGGAAGAAGTGCTCGAAATCATCGAATTTCTGAAAGACCCAAGGAAGTTTCAGAAGCTTGGGGGACGGATCCCGAAAGGCGTCCTGGTCGTAGGTCCTCCCGGAACCGGAAAGACGTTGCTGGCGAAAGCCATCGCCGGTGAAGCAGGAGTACCATTCTTCAGTATCAGCGGCTCTGATTTCGTTGAGATGTTCGTCGGAGTGGGAGCCTCTCGTGTTCGTGACCTGTTTGAGCAGGGGAAGAAACATGCCCCCTGCATTATTTTCATCGATGAGATCGATGCAGTTGGCCGATTGCGAGGTGCGGGTCTCGGTGGTGGCCACGATGAGCGAGAACAAACGCTCAACCAGCTACTCGTGGAAATGGACGGATTCGATACGACCGAAGGTGTTATTTTGGTCGCTGCGACGAACCGGCCAGATGTACTTGACCCAGCATTGCTCAGACCAGGCCGTTTTGATCGACAAGTCGTCGTCAATCGTCCGGACCTCCGCGGACGCTCTGAAATCTTGAAAGTTCATACCAAAAAGGTGCCCGTCGCAGCGAATGTGGAAATCGACAAGATTGCCAGAGGAACACCTGGGTTTTCCGGAGCTGACCTTGAAAATTTGGTCAATGAAGCCGCACTGTGGGCGGCTCGGCAAAACAAAAAAGAAGTTGAAAACATCGACTTTGAAATGGCTAAGGACAAGGTCATGATGGGGGCCGAGCGCAAGAGCATGATTCTCACTGACGAAGAAAAGAGGGTCACGGCCTACCACGAAGCGGGTCACGTGCTGATGGCGAAGCTCTTGCCAGGAACGGATCCGGTTCATAAAGTCACGATTATCCCGAGAGGTCGGGCACTCGGTGTGACAATGCAGCTGCCCACCGATGATCGGCATAACTATTCCAAGGATTTTCTCTACAATACCCTGGCGATTCTCATGGGTGGACGAGTCGCAGAAGAGCTCGTGTTTAAGCATGTCACGACCGGGGCCGGCAACGACCTTGAGCGTGCAACCGAGCTTGCCCGAAAGATGGTCTGTGAATGGGGCATGAGCGAAAAGTTGGGGCCTCTCACATTCGGACAAAAAGAAGATTCAGTATTCCTCGGTCGAGACTTTACCACCAAACGGGATGTCAGTGATGAGGTCGCACTTGAAATAGACCTTGAGGTTAAGCGCTTTGTGACTGAAAACTATGAGCGTGCGAAGCGCGTGCTGACAGCGCAGATGACGAGCCTTAAAGCTTTGGCAGAAGCGCTCCTGGAAAAAGAAGTGTTGGATGCACCAGAAATCGACCAGATTCTGCTGCAATCCTCCTCTCAAACCGTTCCTGCCTAGATTGACCAAGACATTCAGCGACGGCTCCCACTGAATTGGGAGCCGTCTTATTCAGATAACCACGCATATGGATGTTCTATTCGATCCATGAGATACCATCCTGGATCAGCCAACCTTTATTCTGGCTTTCGCCTTGTTCGGTGAAAGAGTTGGATCAAGTCTCACGCCATCACCCGCCATTGCAACCCCGGAACTGGTTTCTTGCCAAAGGGAACAAGATACACTGTGCGACGCGTCCATTGATCATGGGTATCGTGAATGTTACTCCTGATTCGTTTTATGATGGTGGACAATTTACATTACCCGAGCTCGCCATTGCGCATGCCCTGAAACTTATCCAACAAGGGGCAGATATCATCGATATCGGAGGAGAATCAACTAGGCCCGGTGCGGAACCGGTCGCTGAGCATGAGGAACTGGCCCGCGTTATCCCGGTCATTGAGGGGTTGGCTCGCCAGGTGACCACTCCTATCTCGGTTGATACCACTAAATCTCAAGTGGCCGCACAAGCGCTAGAGTGTGGCGCCTCGATCATCAACGATGTAAGTGCCCTGCGAGAGGATCCGGCCATGGCCGCTGTGATCGCGCGTTCAAACGCGGCCGTGGTCTTGATGCATATGCAGGGAACCCCTCAGACCATGCAGCAGTCTCCCCAATACTTCGAGGTTGGATCAGACGTGTTGCAATTCCTTGGCGAGCGTGTCCAAACCGCCATTCAGGCGGGGATTGCTCAAACCAACATCATCCTTGATCCAGGATTTGGTTTTGGTAAGCTCGTATGCCATAACCTGGATCTACTCAGACAACTATCCTCTTTCTTGACATTGAATTGTCCTGTACTTGTTGGACTATCACGGAAGGGCTTCATCGGAAACATTGTCGGACAATCTGTGGAACACCGGGAATGGGGAACGGCAGCAGCGGTGGCTTTAGCTGTTGATCGTGGCGCTCATATTATCCGTGTTCATGACGTTGCAATGACCATCGACGTAGTGAAAATGGCGGCTGCGTTAAGCCCTCACTGGGCAGCTATTGGACAGGAGTACAATGCGTAAATTATTTGGCACTGATGGAGTACGAGGGGTCGCAAATCTCGATCCGATGACCAGCGAAATGGCAATGCAACTTGGCCGAGCGGCTGCGCATATCTTCATGCGACGAGCCGGGCGTCATCAGATCGTGATCGGAAAGGATACCAGGATTTCTGGCTACATGTTGGAATCTGCTCTTATGGCTGGGATCTGCTCCATGGGTGTCGATGTGTTGGTGGTAGGACCCATGCCAACTCCTGCCATTGCATTCTTAACCAGGAGTCTCCGCGCCGATGCCGGTGTGGTCATTTCTGCCTCACACAACCCCTACCAAGACAACGGCATTAAGTTCTTTTCCAACAATGGGTTCAAACTTCCTGACGAGGTCGAGGCTCGAATCGAAGAGCTGATCGTATCCGATGAAATTCGTCACCTCCGTCCGACCGCGGATCTGATCGGCAAAGCATACCGCATAGACGATGCTGAAGGACGTTATATCGAATTCACGAAGCGATCCTTGCCGAAAGACTTGGACCTTCAAGGAATTAAGCTTGTTGTCGATTGCGCGAACGGCGCCGCATACAAAGTCGCTCCGACCGTCCTCAGAGAATTGGGAGCGTCCGTAGAAGTCATCGGTAATAAACCGAATGGAATGAACATCAATGCTGGCTGCGGCGCAGTTCACCCAGAGCTTCTTCAGGAGACCGTGCTACGTCAGAAGGCGGACATTGGTATCGCTCTCGATGGGGACGCCGATCGGGCTGTATTTGTTTGCGAGCAAGGGACGATCATCGACGGAGACCATGTGATGGCTGCCCTGGGGCTTGATCTTTACCAGAATGGGCTCCTGAGCAAACAGACGTTAGTTGGAACCGTGATGAGTAATTTTGGGCTCGAGCTCTCGATGGCCAAAGCAGGGATCAAGTTGGTGCGAACACCCGTCGGCGATCGGTACTTGCTCGAGCGCATGTTGTCTGAGGGGTATAACTTCGGCGGAGAACAATCCGGACATTTTATTTTTCTTGACCATAATACGACGGGAGACGGCTTGATTTCAGCACTCCAGCTGTTGTCCTTGCTGAAACGAACCAAGAAACCCTTGTCGGAGTTGGCAAAAGCCATGGCGGCCGTTCCTCAAATATTGGTCAACATCCATGTCAAGCAGAAACCAGTCTTGGAGACCATTCCTGCTATTGATCGAGCGATCCAAGAAAGTACTCAACGATTGAACGGAAGTGGGCGTGTCCTGATTCGATATTCTGGCACTGAGCCATTACTGCGCATCATGGTAGAGGGGGAACATTCTACAATCGTAAAAGAAATTGCTCATGACCTTGCCAGTATCATCCGTGAACATCTCGGCTGAGTGTTCCTTCTCGAGCACGAGGGACGCTCATGCTCCCATCTCTCACGGTCGCATTTCTCTTTGGGCTTCTGGTTGGATCTTGGCTTCCCTTTTTCCCGATTTCCTCAATCGCACTATTGGCTGCCATCGCCTTTAGTTTCACTCTCCTTGAACGGGGCGGCCACCTGGACACACATCGAACACTCCCTCTGTATCTGAGCCTTTTGTCAGGGGTGGTCTATTGGAGTCTCCTCATTCCCCCACCAACTCTTTATCCAACTTCCTCGGATCTCCAAGATGGCCATAGAACTAGCATCTCGGGACGAGTTGTTCTACCAGTTCAGCATGGGGTGGGACGTCAGACGGTCCTCATCAAAACCGATGACACGTCAGAGACGTCCAGTCGTATACGCGTGATATGGCGCGATCCTGGCTTGACACTACACCAGGGGGATCGCGTTACGTTCCAGGGCACTATTCACCGCCCCAAAGGATCTTTGAATCCATCTGGATTCAACTATGCCACGTATATGGTGCATCACGGCATTGATTTTATCGCTGCACTAAATGGTCCTGACGCAGTAGCGCTCATCGAAAGGCCACTCACGGGTCGATGGCACATCTTGGGCCAGGTTGATCAGTGGAGGAACATCGTACGACAGGCAGCCATCCACACCTTGAATCAGCCAGCATTGGGAATCTATCTCGGTATGATCATCGGTGAGCGTGGCTATCTTGAACAGGACATTCAAGAATGGTTTATGATCACAGGCACCATTCATCTTCTCTCAATCTCCGGCTCCCATCTCGGGCTAGTCGCCGTCGTGTTATTTGGATTAGTGAAACGATCAATCCTATGGCTTCCGTCTGCTCTGTTGTTAACGATATCGCGGAGAATCACTCCCTCTCAGATTGCCGTTCTTCTGACCTGGCCAGCCGTCACCCTGTATGCAGCCCTGGCGGGAGCCGAAGTGGCAACCATTCGTTCGCTTATCATGATTACCTTAGGAATGGCGACTGTCTGGCTTGGGCACCAGCGTCATCTCGGACATGCGATGGCAGTGGCTCTTCTGATCATTGTGTTGCATGATCCTCGAGCAATCTTTGACATCTCCTTTCAGCTCTCCTTTCTCTCCGTTCTGGCGATACTTAGTCTGCTTGCTCACATACAAGTCGAGAACGAGGACGAAGCCGCTCCCCATCGGCATCCCCACTCTCGCATCACGACCGCAATCCTCAGCGCCCTCATGACCAGTGGAACAGTCACATTGGCAACCCTTCCCTTGGTCGCATTCTATTTCAACCAAGTTCCATGGATGGGAGTCGTCACGAACCTCCTGGCTGTCCCCTTTACAGGTCTGGTCCTAGTCCCTCTGGGTTTACTGGCCGCCGTATGGACTATTCTCACCGGGAACGATTTCTTGATCATGGGGGATTGGCTAGCATCTTGCTTCGACTGGATGGTAACGAGCCTACGATGGTGCGCCAGTATTCCCGGCGGAGAGTGGTATGTGGCGGCACCATCGATACCCATGATGGTCCTCTTTTATGGTGGTGGTCTGTTTCTTGTTATTCGAACATTGCCGCATCGTGCTCGTCTGATAGGTGCGGGCACGTTGGTCATCCTGCTCGCTTGGTGGTTGATGCATCCAGGTTTGCGCGGAGATGGAGACCATTGGCGAGTCACCTTTCTCGACGTTGGCCAAGGAGATAGTGCCGTCGTCGAGCTTCCAGACGGAAGGACTGTGCTTATCGACGGTGGGACGCGTCGTGAGAGGTTCGATGTGGGGAAAATGGTCGTCGCACCTTTCTTGTGGAATCATGGGATTTCCCATCTCGATGTGGTTATTGCAACACATGATCAAGTCGATCACGTAGGCGGCCTCATTTGGATACTCCGTCATTTCTCCATCGGTGAGTTTTGGGGAAGTGGCGTTGTTCGATCCGAGCAATTCTCCCAAGAGCTTCGATCCGCTCTTCGTGTTCGAGGAATCGATGAACACATCGCAGCGCTCGGGCAAGACCTGTTGCCTTCCGGGCCCTGTCGTTTGACCATTCTCAACCCGCCCGAACGCTCCGCAGATCTTGATCTGATCAAACTCCAAGGTGGGACCTCATTGAACAACCATTCCATCGTGTCAAGACTACAATGCGGGACGTACTCGCTTTTGTTCGCAGCCGATATTGAAGCCGCTGGCTTGAGCCGCTTGACAGCCGACGGTCGACAGCCTGTGACAGTATTGAAAGTGCCACACCATGGAGCACGCAGCTCCCTTGATCATGAGTGGATCCGCCACGTTCACCCGAGGTATGCCATCATATCGGTTGGAGCTGGCAACCCGTATGGACATCCCGTAGGGTCGGTGCTTCAAGCCTATACGGATCAGGAGGCCACCATCTATCGCACGGATCTTGACGGAGCAGTCTGGGTCTCGGGTCGACTATCAACATCTGAGTTCACCGTCGGACGCATGCGGGATCTTGTCCTGAAACCCGTTGACCTGGTGAACCGTCCCTGGCGTTGTGAATACCACAACTGGAACCGACTCGTTGCCTCTTTCGACTGACCAGCACTTCTCCTACTCATTTTCAGCAGTTAGGAGTCCCTCACCTCGGTCCTCGCCACCGTACAAGACCGGTTAGGAAGGACAGTTTTTGGCTCTTCCTGGCCTAGACGCTAGTAGATCGCAACAGAAGTATCAATACTTTCACAGGGTTATCTAATTGCCAGCAAGGCACAGCATGTGCAAACGACTTGTCCATGACACGTGCCTTGTCTTTAGGGAGTTCTGATCATGGCTAAGCTTGTTCGCATCGTCATTCAGCTTCCGGTCGAGCTCAAGGAAAAACTCGATGCCCTGAAACAGCAGGGATACACAACGAGCGGCTTCATCCGTGCCACATTGGAACGAGAGTTTAATAAACTTGAGATCCGCCAAGATCCCGCGACTCGAAAAGCGGGTACTCAATGAAGAGCTTCACGTTGAGGAGAACATAGACCAGTGGCACGGTTGTCTGATTTGATCCGAGAGCACGCCTCTCAGCCTCAGGGGAGTGGAACACGGCCGCACCAGGCGGCCGCGTCCTCGACGCAAGCCGATCGTTCTTGGATCACTTCTACGAGGCAAGAACTCCTCCGGATCACGGACGCCATCCGCTCCAACAAAGTCCCGGATGTCAAAAGCTGTGCCCCTTACGCTGAGCAGATTGTTCAACGACTGCAGGATAGCGAGAATCTTATCGAATGGGCGTTGAACGGGCAGACTGACGACTATCTCGTCGACAATCCACTGCATGTCGCAGTGCTGGCCACGAAGGTAGGTTTCGGTCTGCACTACCGAGACCACGAGCTAGAGCGCCTGGCATTGGCAGGTTTGCTCCATGACATCGGCATGTGGACAGTCCCTGAGGGATTCGTCTCAAAACGAGGAGTCTTATCTGAAGAAGAGCGAGACATCATTCGTACTCATCCCGAGCGAGGTCGCCGCATTCTTGCCGGACAGGGTACTGTATTCGAATGGATTGCCGGCATTAGTGCACAGGAACACGAACGATGGGATGGAAGCGGATATCCCTGTCGGCTCAAAGGCAAACAGATTGAGGAGGCAGCACAGATCATCGGAATTGTTGATACGTTGGATGCGATGGTAACGGCACGGCCCTATCGCCACAGCATCTCACCTCATCAGGCCATGCGTGAACTCCTTCTTCATGGTAGGACAACGTTTTCACTTCCCGTGTTGAAAGCAGTCGGAGACCAGATCACGCTGTATCCAATCGGAACAGTCGTACGACTCAATACCGGTGAAACCGTGACGGTCACAAAAACAAATCCCCGCTACCCACTCCGCCCCGTCGTGACACTCACAAAATTCGGGGAAGCGAGTGAGTTGGACTTATCACAAGGAATGTCACGACATGTCGTAGAAGTCCTGCACGGTAGGGCTCCATCGTAGGAGAGACGCTATGCTGCGATCGCATAACAAACCGTTAGCCGTTGTTGTCGTTGCAGTCGGGGTCGGTCTTGTCTTATCGGCTGGATGTCGCAACCCTGGACAATCGACATTGCCGCCATCAGCCGTGAGCACCGGTCCACAATCACTGCCTCCGCTTCCGAAAGGGGATGTATTTGCCGACGAAACAGTACCAACAGCAGACGCCTCGATTGAAACGGGCGATACTTTGGAGGTCGTCATTCGACGTGGAGCAGGAGAAGAGAAATATAGCAGTCTCGTACGAGAGAACGGTTCCGTCTCTGTTGGATTCATAGAAGTCCCTGTCGGAGGGGTCACGGTCGCTGAAGCTGAACGGCGAGTACAAGACGCAGCTAAGCCATTTATGAAGGAGCCGCGCGCCCAGGTAACACTCAAAAAGAAACTGCTCAAGATCAAACGGATATTCGTATTTGGGGACGTCAAGAAACCTGGGATGGTTCCGATGGCACGCAACATGACGGTACTACAGGCACTGGCAGCTGTGGATAATTTCTACGAGACGGCACTCTTGGAAGAAATTCGAGTGGTCCGAGGTGGAGACTTTACAAATCCGAAGATCTTGACGGCTGATCTAGCTCGGCTCTTTACGTATGGCGACCTCTCGAGAAACATCGCTCTTGAGGAAAATGATGTTATTTATGTTCCGCGTGAACAGCTCGGCGACGCGACAGAAGCAGCGAAGAAACTGACGCCGATCCTTCAGGCTGCGATCATGCCGATTTATCCGGCCTATCTGATCCCAGCATTTACTTCGTTCAAGCCGTAAGACGATGAGCTAAGACGAAAGCTATTCATGGCACAATACGAACTCAACGTCATCGATTACTGGCTGATTCTCAAGAAGCGTAAGTACCTCATACTACTGTCCACTGTCATGGTCGTGATCTTTACATTCCTCTTTTCGGAGTTGCTCAAGCCCGATCCTGTCTACGAAGCATCCGCGCGAGTCAAGTTTGAGCGGAGTGCGACGATGGCCCAGCAGCTATTGGAATCACTCTCCTACTCAAACCTCGATGATATTGGCACACAGACGGAATTCATCCGAAGCTTTCCAGTTATGGAACGAGTGGCAACAGATCTGGGCCGAGTCGCTCCGGACACATCAGAGGAGACGAAGCGATCAGCGGCCTATCTTAATATTATTTACAACCTGGGCCAAGAAATTACGGCACAACGAGAAGGTGATACGAATATCATTCGCATCTCTGCCACGTCCGATCAACCAGAACAGGCTGAGCAGATGGCCAATTCCACCGCGTCCGCCTATCGAGTGGAAAACATTGCGGCGCGCAACCGCCTCGTCACCGAATCAAGACGGTTCGTGGAAGAACAGCTGGCGAACTTGGAACAACGTCTGAATGATGCTGAGGAGGCGTTGAGGACGTTTAAAGAGAAAGAAGGACAAGTATTTCTGTCAGATGAAGCGAGAGCTGCATTGGATACCTTCACCCGACTTGAAGAACACTATAATGAAGTCTTACGAAAGCGTGCGGAAGGCGAACGTCAGATTGAGGTATTGAAACGATCTGACGCGATCATCGGGAATCAAACCGGCCGAATCTTTACTGAGGAGCAAAATGCGCTTCTCACAATCCTGAATCAGCGGTTATTGGATCTGATTCAAGAGAGAGACACGCTACTCATTAACTACACGTCGGATCACCCGCAAGTGACGGAGCAGCAGAAAAAGATCGACAATGTTAAATCGGAAATGGTCAAAGAGCTGAGGTCCAAAGTTTCTACGCTGATGGATCGAGAGGATGCTCTTCAAGAACAGCGGAATCACTACCGAACACGCTATCTTGGATACCCCCGAGCCGCGATACAGATGACGCGATTGGAGCGTGAGGTCAAGGTCAATACGGATCTCCTGGCAACACTGAAGGCCAAACATCAGGAATTGCTGATCAAAGGAGCCGAACGGATTGAGGAAGTCACGATCATCGCTCCAGCCATGACGCCTATAAGCCCCATTAACGCATCAAATGTCACCTTGAACTTGATGATCGGAGGGGTGATGGGATGTTTCCTTGGAATCATACTGGCGTTTGGGCGGGAGTCCTTTGATACCTCCATCGGAACTATCGAAGGAGTTGAGGAGTTTCTGAAAGTTCCTGTCTTAGGAATTATTCCGCAGTTCGACCACAAGGTCCTGAAGGACATGGCTCAGGAGTCGTTGCCTCAGGATACACCAGACTCTGTGGCAGACAGTTTGTCGAAATTGATCTGTCTGCTCGATCCTAAGTCTGTCTTATCCGAAAGTCTTCGCTCGCTACGGACCAACATTCAATTCGCCAGTTTAGACCGCAGAGTCAAATCGATCATCTTCACCAGTGCCGGTCTTGGAGAGGGTAAAAGTACCTGTGTGATCAATTTGGCCATTACCATGGCGCAAGAAGGAATGAAGGTCTTGCTGGTGGATGCCGATCTTCGAAAGCCGATTGTGCATCAGCGGCTCGGCCTAGACCGTGAACCAGGCTTGGTCGATGCGTTGCTCGGGACGACCTCTTGGCGATCCTATGTTCGCTCGGCTACCGATCTTATGCTCGGGACGGTCGGTGTCGATCGACTCATGAGCACACCAGGGTTGGATAATTTACATGTCCTGACCAGCGGATCGGAATCGGGTAATCCGAACGAGTTTCTGAACATCAATAAAATCAAAGCCCTGACAGCCGAAATGCAAGAAGAATATGACATTGTCTTGATCGATACCCCACCGATTCTTCCGGTGACGGATGCGGTCGCCTTTAGCTCTCGTGTCGATGGGACCATCTTGGTGTACCAAGTCGGTCGAATCGGTCGGAACGCCCTTAAACGTGCCAAATTCCTGCTCGACCATGCCCAGGCCAATGTTCTCGGGGTGGTCCTGACGAACGTGAAATCGGAAGTGACGCCGGAGTACGGACTCTATCGCTACGAGTATCGCTGACGTGACTTCAGGAGCTGCACCGTCATGCAACCAGCGGCCATTACAGCACAAGACAGCCTCGTGGTTTCAGTCCTTGCGATCGCCATCGCATTGGGTCTTACACTCACGACACCTGCGATCGGCCTCCAAGCCGTCTTCGGGTTTTTAATCATCCTTATCGCCTTCACGTCCGTATCAGCCGCGCTCTATCTCCTTATTGCGTCGATGTTGTTGTCGCCGGAGATTGCCATTGGGCAAATCCAGGGACGTGGTGTCGGAGGACGAGAGTTATCGTTCCGGATGGACGACATTCTTTTGGTCATCATCGGAGCGAGCTGGCTTGTGAAGAATATTCTCTACCGCGAACTGGCCTTGTTTCGGAAAACACCTCTGAATCGACCGATCGCCGTGTATATGGTGATCTGCGTCGTCTCAACGTTATTCGGCGTGCTCAATGGACATGTCAGACCGATGACGGGATTCTTTTTTGTGCTGAAGTACTTTGAATATTTCTTTGTGTTTTTTATGGTCGTCAACCACGTGCGCTCTCAGCAGCAGGTCGTGGGGCTCGTGGTGGCGTTACTTGTCGTCGGCCTCCTCGTGAGTTTCTATGCCATCTCTCAAATACCAAGCGGTATACGCGCATCCGCACCATTTGAAGGAGAAAGCGGAGAACCCAATACGTTAGGTGGCTACTTGGTATTTCTGCTCGCCATCATGACGGGACTGTTACTGCATGTCCAAGTCGGCGCGATTCGTGTCGCCTTGCTGGTACTGGGCGGCTTTGCCATTTTGGCGCTGATGGCCACCTTGTCGCGGTCTTCCTACCTGGCCGGCGCCGTCCTGCTTGCGGCCGTAGGGGTAACCCAGTGGCGACGGCCACGTGTGGTCACAGTTTTGCTTCTCATCATCGCCTTAATCCCATTGTTTGCGCCAGAAAACGTCAAACATCGTGTGAACGAAACATTCTTCGGTCGCCAATATGGCGGAGAGATCAAAGTCGGCGCTGTCGGACTTGACCTTTCCACAACTGAACGACTGAAGTCATGGGCATATGTCTTGAAAGATTGGGTTCATGATCCGATCCTGGGTCGCGGAATCACTGGGTATGCATGGGCGGATGCACAGTACGTGAAAATCATCGGGGAAACAGGTCTTGCAGGGATTGTCGCCTTCGGATTTATCATCTATCGCCTCTGGCGATGTGCCAGAGAGTCATTTGTGTCACAGACTGATCCATTTGCAAAAGGGCTGGCCCATGGGTTTCTCTTAGGGTTACTCGCCATGCTTGCACACGGCGTCGGCGCCAATACTTTTATCATCATTCGCATTATGGAGCCGTTTTGGCTTTGTGCCGGTCTCGTCATGTTGTTACCGATTCTATCAGCTGAACAAGACGTATCTCGCAAGCTGAAGGAGGCGCCGTGACCTGGTTTCTCTTTTGTTATTGGTATGAGCCGGATGCCCCCCGAGATCCGGTGGGATTGGTTCGCATGTGGAAATTAGCAGAGACCCTCAGTCAAATCGGAGATCGAGTCACGATGTTTCCCCCTCGGTACCGATCGGCGGCAAGCCGTCGTCCCTGCACAGTCATTCCCATCAAAGTCATCCATCTCCCGCTGATTCGTCCACTATCCTATGCTCTGGGATCGTTTATTCAAGGACTGGTTCGTGCACTCCTGACCAAGCCGGACATTGTGTACTACCGATGGATGGATAGTCCGCATGCCTTGATTCTCGCCAAGGTGCTAGGCGTCCCGTGCGTCTGCGAAGTAAACGGTGAGCCGGTTCCTGACTGGCTCGGCGAACGAACGTGGGGGAGGGGACGCCTAAAAGAACTTTTGGCCAAACTCGCCTTCAAGCACTGCGATCGGATTGTTGTGCTGACGGATGGATTGCGAGGGTTACTGCATGATCGCTATGGCGTTCCCCTTGAGCGGATCGTAGTGCTTCCCAGCGGCACAGATGAACAACAGTTTGGTCCGCGTGATTCTGTGGCTTCTCGTCTTGAACTTGGTCTGTTACCTGCACGCCCATACATCGGGTTCGTTGGGAGCTTCTACCGATATCAGGGCCTCGCTTGTTTGTTGGATGCGATGGTGTTGATCAAGGAAGTCTGCCCGACCACGCAACTTGTACTCGTGGGCGATGGGGAGGTGGTTGAAGAGCTGAAGCAACAGGCCAGACATCTGAGGATGGAGGACAACATTATCTGGACCGGTCGTGTTCCCTACGAGGAGGTGCCGGTGTGGATTGGTGCCATGAATCTCTGCGTAGCCCCATTTTGTGGCGACCGTGGAGAGACTTCTCCGGTGAAGATCTTTGACTACCTCGCATGCCAACGGCCGGTGGTCGCGAGCGCGATTCCATCGGTTGCGTCCACATTTACTCCTGATAGCGGTGTGCACCTGATCCCGTCGGACCAGGCTCGTCCACTAGCCGACGCCATCATTACGCTGTTGAACGACCCGGCTCGATGCACAGTCATGGGGCAACAGGGACGTCGATTTATAGAGGGCAGGTTTTCCTGGACTGCCATCGTGGAGCAGCTTCGTCATTGGCTCAGCGAAGACATCATGGAAAGCCATCATGCACATTCTCATGTACTGTGATGAAGACCTCGGCGTAGCGGCCGGAGGTTCGCGACAAGTGTTGGAGTTTGCCAAGGCATTAGCTGTCCGCGGGCATAACGTCACCGTGGTAGCACCGGAATCTGAGCAACCCAGACCTCGTGTTTCTGTTCCATCACAGATACACATTGAGATGGTCCCAGTCATCAGATGGGGAGGATTGCGCCCTATTTCTTTTCTACTGAGCTCAAAACAGATATTGACGAGACTGTTACGCGAGACAACTCCGGACGTGTTGCTGTGGTTTGATTCTCCAGGACAGCTCGCCCCCTTGTGGGCGGTACAAAAATATTCCTGCCCCGTCGTGTACTTTGTGAATGGACTCCCGAACGAAGAAGTCCAGGGGATGTGGCGTCTCACGCCATTCCGTAGCCTCTTGAGCCATGGATTTCGTCTGGCCGCAAGGCACGCGAATGCGATCGTCAGCGTGTGTCCCGAACTCTTCCGCAGCCTCAAGTCATTGGAGCCGGTCAATTCAGGCAAGTGTGCGGTAATCAAGAATGGGGTTGATCCTGTTCATTTCTCTCCTCAGCCTCATCACGCGGCCCGAACAGCATTGTCGCTTGTCGATCAGGGACCCTATATCGGGTTTGTCGGTGGATTTTTCCCGTGGCACGGTCTCGACACACTCGTCGATGCGATCGCCATTGTCGCGAAGTCGCATCCGACCGTTCAATGCCTTCTGGTCGGAGAAGGACAGACCACACTAGCGCTCAAAGCACAGGTTGATCGTCTAGATCTCTCTCGCCATGTCCATTTCGTTGGGCGGACCGACTTCGACGCCGTACCCAAATGGATTGCCGCCTGCGATGTCTGTGTGGTGTTACACAGACAGACGAGGTCCTATCCTGGCGACTCGATGAAATTGTGGGAGTATCTTGCGTGTGGACGTCCCGTGGTTGCGACAGCCGGGCCTGGATACGGAGATGTCGTCGTTGACTTCCGCTGTGGTTTGTCCGTTCAAGCCGACGATCACGATGATCTGGCTCATCAAATTTTGACCTTGCTGGGTAATCCAGAGCTTCGAGAGAAGATGGGCCAACGGGGACGGTCTGCTGTTGTGCAAACTCACACCTGGTCTGCTCGAGCAGCACAGCTTGAACAGGTATGCCAACAGGCTATCGGTCAAACAGCGTTAGCTGCGTGAATGGGATGGAGAACCAAGAACAACATGACAATCTGCCGGAGAAGTGTCCTCCTACCAGTACGGCAATCTCTCCACGGCTTCGCGACCGGATCCTCCGCGCTGTTGGGTGGGCCGGAGGGGGATTCCTCTTCGACAAGGTCATTGCGGCAGTACAGCTGGTGATCCTCGCAAGAATCCTCACTCCGGCAGATTTTGGCGTGATGGCAGCGTCGGCGGCCGTCTTACTCGCCATGCTGACAATCAGTGAGTTCGGTATCGAAGCCACCCTGATTGCAAAAGAGAATGTAACAGAAGAGGATCTGGCGACGGCCTGGTCGGCATCGGCGTTACGAGGCCTAGTGCTGGCAAGCGGGGTCTGGATGATGGCTGGGATGATCAGTGAACTGATGCGTATGCCATTACTGGAGCCACTGCTTCGAGTCCATGCCTGGGCTTTGATCATACAGGGTCTTTACAGCCCTGCGTTGGCTGTCATGATGAAACGACTTGACCTGAGACGTCGCGTCACACTCGATGCCGTCCGACGCGGTGTTGAAACGACCGTGACTTTGACGATTGCGCTTGTGTATCGCACCGTCTGGGCTTTGGTCATCGGACAACTTGTCGCCTTGGCAGTCGGATGCTTGCTGTCATTTCGTGTAACCCGGTTTG
The DNA here is from genome assembly GCA_016715825.1 of Nitrospira sp. NCBI lineage: Bacteria > Pseudomonadati > Nitrospirota > Nitrospiria > Nitrospirales > Nitrospiraceae > Nitrospira > Nitrospira sp. The sequence goes on from JADJXO010000001.1 coordinate 928,947, forward strand.
TGCCTCACTGGTCGTTACGTGGATCCGCCCTTTCATACTTTGCCCACTACGGCAGCCGACTGAACGCCACAACACTTTGTGCCTTTGCTGTGATGACCGGCGGCGAGTTTGTTATTGGTCGCCTACTGGGAGCCGAAGCATTAGGAATGTACCAGTTAGCGATGGCCATTCCTCTCCTCATTGGGGCGCGGGCTACTGCACTCATGCAACAGATCAGCGTGCCGACCTATGCCTCCTTGCAACAGGATCAGCTCGGTCTCATTCGTGTATTCAATCTTCAAGTCGGACTCATTGGTGTTATCTACATCCCACTTGCCGTGACGATTGGAACCTTGTCACCGGTCATGGTGCCTGTTGTATTCGGCCCGCAATGGGGCGATATCGTCGACCCACTGAGAGTTCTTTGTCTCTACGCTGTTTGCAGCGGCTATGCCAGCGTCATGGCATCCTTGCACTACGGAATGAGACGTCCGGACCTTCAAATGAGGAGCTGGATTGGGCAATGTGCCCTCTATCTGGCCATTATTGTTCCAATGACACACTGGCTCGGAGTGCTCGGCGCCGCGCTCTCGCTCACCGGCAGCTATCTATTCGGCGTTGCATTGCAGGCATGGGAGAGTCGACGACTCCTCGGCTCTTCAAGCAATGACACGTTTCTCTCGCTGAGTCGCACTGGGTCTCTCGGTATTCTAATGGGAATGGTTCTCTCAACGGTTCAGCTCCAGCATCGAGTGTTCGTGTCATGGACACCAGAAATCCTTGGCTTAGTTGCGATCCTATTATTCGGCGGATACCTCTGGTGGATCGAACGACCTCGGCTCAATGCGCTCTGGAACTATCAATCGCAATGTGTGCGCGCATGACTTCTGGAGACGACCTGGACCTGTCGATCGCGATTGTCAGCTACAACACGCGAACCTTGGTGCTGGATTGTCTCAAGTCGGTGTTTGAGACTTCTGGCAAGATGACAGTCGAAGTGATTCTTGTGGATAACAATTCTCACGATGGGACACCGGAGGCTGTGAGAAACCAGTACCCAACAATGTCACTCATCGTGAATCCTCAGAATCGAGGATTTTCCAAAGCAGTCAATCAAGCACTTGAGGTAAGTTGCGGACGGTATCTCCTCATGTTGAACAGCGATACGCGCCTACACCCTCATGCATTAGAGCACATGGTCACCAGCCTCGATCGAGAGCCGGATATCGGGGCCGTAGGCTGCAAGCAATGGACGGAAGACGGCCGGATGTATCAATCGTGTTTTCCTTTTCCGTCGGTTCGCGACCATCTGACCTATGCAGCATTCTTTCGTCGATGCGCCCCTGGACTCCAAGGTGCTCTCGCGTCAAAGCTGGCCATCGACTGTTCCCAGTCGCAGGATGTGGACTGGATTAATGGGGCATGCCTGATGGTACGCCGTGATCTCATGAAGGCATGTGGTGGGTTAGACGAAGGGTACTTTATGTATTTTGAAGATATCGATCTCTGTCGGGCGATTCGGAAAAAGGGGTATCGGATTCGACACATGGCTGATGCGGATGTCACGCATCTGATCGGTCGTAGCGGAGAGAGGCATCGCGAACAGTTGAATCTTGTCTGGGAGTTCAGCCGAATCCGATATGTGGAAAAGCATTTTTCACTCTTCGCCCGTTGGATCATGAAAACGTGGATTGCTACGGGAGCGATCGTAAGACTGATCAGTAGCGTAATCGGCTCTACATCGACCGCTCAGGGCGAAGCATTCGGTACCACTCTGTCGATCATTTCTCGGATCTTGACCGGAAAACGCTCGATTGATTCCGAATTGGCCTGGAATGGGCAGGGGAGAGGATAAGGAACCCTTTCATGGAACGTCGAGCTGCCTATCCTACTGACACACAGCATGTTGTCAATCTATCGGGATATGTGTGGGCCGCTCGTCAGCTCGATGCCGCACACCCTCATCGGATCTTAGATTTGTCGTGCGGGACCGGGTACGGTGCGGATTATCTCGGACCCTGCGCGGACACGATCGTGGCCATCGATTGTGTTCAGGCGGTCGCGGCCAAGAGTCGGTCCGACTATCCTCGACCTAACGTACACTTTCTCGCAATGGATGGATGCGCGCTCGGATTTCGCGATGAATCATTTGACTGCATCGTCTCACAAGACACCATCGAGCATATCCAAGATGATGGCCGTTTCGTGGCTGAGCTGACTCGCGTGTTGAAGCTGCATGGCACACTCATCATTTTTACCCCCCATGGAAAAGGAAAGGGGGTCAAGCCGAGCGATCCCTACCATATTCGAGAATACACAGCACAAGAATTCATGGATTTGCTGGCACCCCACTTTTCCACGATTCGTTGGTACGGACGTCGTCAAGGCCACCGGCTCAGGACAGCAGAACAGTCGATGGACACGATCCGCACATGGGACCCCCTCGGACTACGCACCTGTGTTCCACGTCCGGTTCGTCATTGGATCGGCAGCCTGATCAGTCGATTACATGGGGGTCCCGACCTGGGAGACCTTGTGCCTGCCGACATTGAGTACACAGAAGGAATCGCTCAGGATACCAACTTAATCGGGGTGTGCGTGAAATGATTAGACATTGGAATGCACACCTCACCCCGTCCGGAATGATTCTGCTGCCGGCCATTGGCCTTGGACTGCTTGCACGGGTAGGAGTCATCTGGAAGGCTCCCAATCAGGCCTTTGCTGTTGATCAATTGTTCGATACGCTGGCATGGAATCTCGTATCTCTTGGACAGTTCACCCTCGATGGCGTCAATCCAGCTGCACATGTGGGTCCTCTCTATCCAGCCGTTCTTGCAGGGTTCTATTTCTTCATTGGGCACCGACCAGAGTGGGTGCCGATGCTACACATTCTGTTCGACCTTTGCGCAGCATGGGGTATCTATCGAGTGGGAACTATCCTATGGGATTCACGGGTGGGAGCCTGGGCGGCTTCCCTTTTTTTCCTTTATCCCGCTTACTGGACCTATGACCCTCGAATACGGAGCGAAGCGCTCCTCACGCTCTTAATGAGTCTCTGGTTATGGGCGACGATCTTAGCCATGAAGTCACCATCTGCACATCGCTTTGCCATCATGGGGCTCGTAGCTGGATTGACCGTCTTGTGCAAGCCAGTCGTTCTCGTATTGGCGGTGTTACTCACCTCACTGATCGGAATCGGTACAGATCGCATTTCACGAAAGCTGCGCTACGGAATCGTGTACGGAACAGCCTGTCTTATTCTCGTGCTGCCATGGTCCGTGCGGAATTTCACAGAATTTCATCACATTATTCCAGTGTCAGCCGGAATAGGAGTCGGATTCTGGATGGGGAGTGACCCAGCTTCTCGTGGAAGTTGGCCCATGCCGCTCGAGCGAGAATATGCCATCTGGGAGAGCGCTGGCCTCACACCGCTTCCCCATGCCTATGCGATGTATGAGGTCCAGACAGATCAACTATTGCGGCAAAAGGGGATTGAGCGGATCATGGCAGACCCTTTGAGCTATCTGAGCTTGACGCTCGGAAGAGTCTGGGACTTTTGGGTCGGCAATTCGTTCTACTTATTTGATGAGCAGCAGGGAGTCCTCCTAGGGCTTTCAAAGGATGCCCAGGAAAGGGGATGGGTAGTGGCGTTCTACAGTCTGTTCAAACGCCTGGTGCTAGTCCCAATTCTCATTGTCTTCGCCTGCTACAGCGCCTGGGTTCATCGAGATCGCTGGAAGATCCTCCTTCCTCTCTATGTGTTTCCTATCGGCCTGACGGTGGCCTATGTCCCTTTCACTGTAGAGGCAGGTCGCTACGCATTACCCGTCTTACCCTGCCTCATGATGTTATCGGTGGCGGCTGTGCATCATGTATCAATCATGCAGCCGTTTTTCTGGAAACGACGTATTGCACCAGGCATGACAGGCATACGATGACCTACAACCTGACCAAACATCACTTTTTGAACCTTCTTGAATCCTACCAACCCTCTCCCTATGAGTCTTTCGGCCAACAAGACGAACGTTTCTCCGTCCCCATGCACCATGCCATGAAATGTCGAGACCGCTTGCACGTGGCATTAAGGATCGGGTTGCGTACCTTGCCATCGGACAGACAGACCATCGTTGATTTAGGGCCTTTCCCCGGTAGCCTCTTACGACTGCTTCGCCGAATCGACTATACCAAATCGGCACAGTTGTATGGAGCCGGGCTCATGATTTCCCAGGATTTCGTCAACTTTATGCAACACGATATCCAGGCAAACATCCTGACCGTTGACCTTGATCCCGTAGGAGGTCACTTTCAGACCAAGGGGTATTCCAAGGAGGTCCCTCTTCCTGATCACTCGACGCAGCTGGTATTCGCACTAGAAATTATTGAGCATCTGACATCACCCTTCCATTTGCTTGCGGAGGCCTATCGCGTCCTTCGATCAGGCGGTCACATCATCCTCACAACACCGAATGTGACTCGGATCGGGAATGTCTTCAAACTGCTGATCGGCCGGTCACCAAACGATCGGCTGGCTCCACCAGGCTACAAGAATCCAGATGATGAATGGCGGCCGCATGCACGAGAATACGCGATGCATGAATTAGCCGACATGCTCCGCCAAACGGGCTTTGACATTGCAGAGTCTCGATACTTTCTTGGGGAAGACACGCAAGACTGCCGCCAGACGGCGAGTCAACATGGCATCAATTGGGCGAAATGGCCATTTTACGCCGTACCGCATCTACGAGGAAGTCTCTTGATCGTTGGGAAAAAACCATGACACCCGTGGTGCTTGCAGAACTAGCCGGCTCGTCCGGGTACGGAGGAGGAGAACGCTACCTGGAACTTCTCTTTGAACACGTAGACCGCGACCGTTTTCGTCCGATACTGATTTGCCCTGAACCAGGCCCATTTGTGGACAAGATGATAGCCCGGCACATTCCGACTCATATTGTTCACCTCAGACCGCTCTTCAACCCACTGGCAGTTGTGAACTTGGCAAACCTACTCAAACGCAATAAGGTGGCGATTCTTCAGACCCATGGAGCACGGGCCAATGTCTATGGATGCCTTGCAGCACGTCTAGCCGGAGTTCCCTGTGTTGTCGCAACGATACATAATTCGATCAGAGATTATGAGGTGGGACTGATCAAGCGCTATCTCTACCTCGCAATTCTGCGAGTTCTATTACCGCTGACAGACCGGCTTATTTGTGTGTCGGATGCAATCAAGCGGGATGTCCTTGCCGATTGCCCAGGTGTCGCGACCAGAATAACAACCATACGGAACGGCATTGACCAAAGGCGATTCTCCCGGAATGGAGATCCTCACAAGATCAGGAAGGAATGGTCTGTCGGCAACGGTCCAACCCTGCTTATGGTAGCGAGACTAACGGAACAAAAAGGCCACCGATTCTTCATCAAAGCGTTGCCGGGACTGTTGGCAGAATGGCCGTCTCTCGTCTGCTTATTCGTGGGCGAAGGCGAGTGCCGAGACGCACTTCGATCGTTGGCCGGAACCATAAATGTTGAGCATGCCTGTCGCTTTGTCGGAGCTCAGAATAACGTCGACGATTGGTATGCGGCGGCAGATGTGGTGGTCTTGCCGTCGCTTTCAGAAGGTCTTCCGTTCGTTGTCCTTGAAGCGATGGCCATGGCTCGTCCTGTAGTCGCTTCCAGCGTCAATGGGGTTCCGGAAATCATCCAGGATGGCCTGAATGGATTACTCATCCCACCGCGGAATCCTCAGGCATTGGAGGAAGCGATTCGGAGTCTGCTTCGCAACCCCGTCCAAGCCGCACGCATGGGCAAGGCCGGGCAGCACCACGTGGCCTGTGCTTTTACGGTAGGCAACATGGTTGACGACACCGTCAGAGTGTTCGAAGAAGCGATGCCCGCGTTACGCACGGTCTCCGTCGGGACTTCTCCAACGATTCGACAGGAAGCGGCATGACGACCCTGAGCGATCATTACGCAGTCGGCATCGGGTGTCCCTGTGGAGCCAATGAACCACTGGATAAAGCCTTTCAGACCCCGACGAGGCAATACGTTCGCTGCCCTGCCTGCGATCTCGTCTTTCTTAACCCTCGGCCGACTCGCGACACTTTAGAAGCGTATTTCCAGGAAGACTATGACGGAGATTATGGAGAGGTCGAGGCATTAGACGACCGACAGCCGGTGTTCCAGAGTGTATTCCATCACCTGTGCCTCTACCGTTCTTCACCTGGTACCTTGCTGGACATCGGGTGCGGAGACGGGGAGTTCCTCGTACTCTGTCGCGATGCCGGGTGGAGCTGTTCAGGGATTGAGTTGTCAAAACAGGCCGCCATGCGCGCGGCTCAAAAAGGTCTCACGGTCTTATCTCCGAACATGCTCGAGAGGGGCGAATGGGCACAGCATTATGACATCGTGACCATGATCAACGTGCTCGAAACCGTTGCAGATCCGGCAATCATGTTGCGGCAGGCCACTACCCTCTTGGCGCCTGATGGGCTTGTCATCGTACGCGCTACGAACAGCGCATTTCATCTGTCGATGAGGGCTCCTGCACGTTGGATTGGATCACAATATGACCAAGCGTTTCATTGGTATCTCTATAGCGCCAAGGCACTCACGGTCTTGATGGAAGGGGCCGGACTCACCGTCATCAGTCTCCGTAACTCAACACCGAGTCGAGGTCCTCTCTCGCCTATACACCCGTGGTTCAGTCAAGTGAAATGGACCCTGAGCCGATTGGCGCTGTGGCCACTTTCTCAGTTCCTCTATTACGTGACACGGAGACGCCTTGTGTGGGCGCCGTCGTTCGAGATTATCGCTCAACGGTCGGGGAATGCGCGATGAGTACTTCCCGCACATACAAGCGGTCTTGGAAGCGGATCCTACGTGGGTGGGCTGCGCTCCTCCTTCTGTGTCTTATTGGCGCAGTGGCTGCGCTCGGCGTACGAACACTACTGGATTCAGTCGGAACGGCCAAGCACACACGATACGAGCCGGTGGACGTTCCACCGCAATCGGTATCGCCTCAACATGAGCGCGAACGGCAGGAACTGGAACGCCGTGACCGTGCCGTGCGTGAGAAAGGCAAATAGCACCATGTGTGGCATTTGCGGAATCATCGGTGAAGATGATGGCGACGTCCTTCAGCGAATGCTGCAGAAGCTGGTGCATCGTGGACCCGATGAAGAGGGTATCTATCGTCAGCCCGGTGCCGCGCTTGGTGCACGAAGACTGCGGGTCATTGATCCAGAGGGTGGGCACCAACCGGTTCACAACGAGAACAGGACTGTTTGGGCTGTCATGAACGGAGAAATCTATAACTATCGAGAATTACGACACGATCTCTTGAGCAAAGGGCACCAGCTATTGACTCGCTCCGATACGGAAGTCTTAGTCCACCTCTATGAAGAAGAAGGCTTCGAAGCATTTCGCCGATTACGAGGCATGTTTGCAGTTGCACTGTGGGATCAGGAGCGTCATATCGCATGGCTGATTCGTGATCGCCTTGGCATCAAGCCGCTGTATTATGCCATTCGTCCGAGTGAAGCGGGTGTGGGCACCCGCGTTGTCTTTTCCTCTGAAATTCCTTCGTTGCTCGAAGCCGTGCCGGATTGGCGACTTCGTCCGGAGAGCATCGCCGAATACGTCATGCAATTGTACGTGCCAGGACCAGACACCGCCATTGCTGGGGTCCATCAGTTACGTCCAGGCCAAGCGATGAAAATATCCGGCGGACAAGTAAAGTTGTTGCGCTACTACAGCCCAGACGAAGATCTCCACAGTAGCCAATCATGGACCATCAACGAGACGGCCAAAGACGTATTACAGTCGTTCGAAGAGACGGTGAACGCTCATCTCATCAGCGACGTTCCATTGGGACTCTTTCTCTCGGGCGGGCTCGACTCTGCCTCCTTGTTGGCCATCATGGCAAAGAGCCAGAACGGTCCCATCAAGACCTTCTCGATCGGCTATGAACATCCTTCCGATCAATCCTTCAGCGAACTCGAGTCAGCGCGGTTTCTTGCGACGCATTTTAAGACGACCCATGCTGAGACAATCCTGAGGCCGGATGCCGTCTCTCTGATCAGCAAGGTCGTTGCAGGCATGGGTGAGCCGTTCGCTGATGCATCGGCTATTCCCACCTACCTGGTATCTGAGGTTGCACGCCAAACCGTCACAGTGGCGCTGTCCGGGATTGGGGGAGACGAACTGTTCGGGGGATATCCTCGATATCTGGGTCTTCGCACGGCCGCACACTATCAGTATCTCCCACAGAGACTCCGTGAACGAGTGGCCACTTGGAGCCACCATCTTGATGGGCACGAAACCAGCCGCGATCAAGCCGGCCGTTTAAAACGATTCCTCCAAGACGGTCACCTCTCACTTCAGGAGCAATACCGGCGCTGGACCACGTTCATTCCAGCCGAATGGAACGGGACTCTGTGGGGCGAGCGCTTGGAGCCGATGTTTGCCGGAGATCGACCTCTTGGACCGACAGATATGCTGTTCGACCAGTGGCCATCCTCCGATCCTGCGAACTGTGCCATGGGTGTCGATCTCCAGAGCTATCTCCCTGATGATCTTCTACGCATGGCAGATCGCATGAGCATGGTGCACTCGCTCGAGCTTCGCGTCCCATTCTGCGACCATCGACTGCTCGCCGCCGCCCTGAGAATTCCCTCTCGAGTTCGGTTTACCGGTTGGCAATTGAAGGGGTTCATGCGCCGAATGTTACGAGGTCTGTTGCCGGATCAAATCCTTCGTGCTCCCAAGCAAGGTTTTATGGTGCCGATGGCTCGATGGCTTCGAGAGGACCTCCGCGAGATGGCTCACGACCTGTTAGCGGATGATGTCATCAGAAAACGGGGCTACGTTCAACCGGCCTATGTCCGGTGGTTATTGGACGAGCATGAGAGCCGTCGTCGCAATTTTTCCGATCAATTGTACGCACTCATTGTGCTGGAACTCTGGCATCAAGGTCTGCCGCTCAGCGCATCCGACAGAACGACCATGGCGGCTACATCATGAATGTGGTGTTGTTAGCAGATGTCTCAGCAGAACGGGTGATCGGCGGGGCGGAACGGGTTCTTCGCAATCAGGCGCTTGGGTTAGCGGCGCTCGGACATCATGTGGAGTTGTTGACGCGGGCTCCTGAGGTGGGATCACCGAGTATGATCGAAATGAATGGAATTCGGGAATGGCGCTATCCGGTCAATCGCACGCATGAAGCTGCGTTTGTGTGGTCGTCGGTACGGCGTTCGGTCGAGGGCTTCGATCGCCTCCGCACGACCGAACCTCTGGATGCCGTCATCATCCATCAAGCGATGGCCGGACTTGGACCAATTCTCACTCGTCGTCATGCCGCCTCTCGATGGATCTATCTTTGCCATTCCCTCGCGCACGAAGAGTATGACACGAGAAACACTCCGGCCCAGTCGGCGATCGCAAGCTTGCGCCGAGAAGCAAATATTCGAGCGAGGCGCTCTGTCGAAGGCGTAGTGATGTCCAGATGCCATCGCGTGGTGGTCCTGAGCCAGTTCATGCGTCAACGGGTCATGGCTGCGCACGGTATCTCATCCGCTCGAATCGGACTGATCCCCGGAGCGGTTGACCCAGATTGTTTCAAACCGTCACTACAACGCCAGGCAGCACGGGCAACTCTCAACTTGCCGAGCGACCGAACCATCCTTTTCACCGTTCGCAACCTCGTCCCACGAATGGGACTGGAGAACTTACTCAGCGCCCTTGAAATACTGATTCCCTCGCAGCCACGACTCCTGCTCGTCATTGGAGGAGAGGGTCCCTTGAGGACACGGCTTCAAGAGGTGATACGTCAAAAGCATTTGTGCGAGTCCGTACGCCTCGTCGGATTTGTCCCTGAATCGACCCTCGGCGACTACTATCAGGCTTCTGATCTCGTCGTGATGCCGAGCCTCCAGCTTGAAGGCTTCGGACTGGTGATGGTCGAAGCACTCGCCTGCGGTACGCCCGTACTTGGAACACCGGTCGGAGCGATTCCGGAAGTCTTGAACCAGGTTGATCCCATTCTCGTCGCTCAAGGAACCGATGGCCCGTCGATCGCTCGAGCTCTTGAACGGGTGTTAACGCGATTACAAGATTCTGGTGAAGCTGCCCGTCTTGCAAACAAAGGACGCTCGCTCATTGAGAGACGCTACAACTGGACACAACATTGCAGCGAGCTTGCCAGAATGCTGGATGGCGGAATGTCGTCTCGGCTTGCAGCATAGGAATGATGGCACTTCAGAGAGTGGTCCATATTATTACTCGGCTTGATCGGGGAGGCTCCGCTCGGAACACTATGCTCACGGCACTCGGGCATGATCGTTCGCATTTTGAGCCGGTTGTAATCACCGGAGAAACCGGCAGCTGGGACGCACAAGGAGGGCACATAGCAACCATTGAGAACCTTCGGCTCTTAGAGAAAGAGTCGATTCGGCATCACATGGTGGCGTCGCTGGTTCGTCATATTAGCCCACTGTCAGACCTAAGAGCACTGTGGCATCTGGTTCGGCTATTGCACGAGGAACGCCCACATATCGTGCACACGCACACGTCCAAAGCCGGAGTACTCGGGAGAGTGGCTGCATGGATCGCCGGAACTCCTGTGATTATCCATACTCCGCACGGTCACGTGTTTTACGGACATTTCAGTACCGTTCCTTCATGGATATTTCTCCAGCTTGAGCGGGCCTTGGCATGGAAGACTGATCGACTCATCGGACTCACACCTGCCGAGAAACAGGAACATCTTGAGCGAGGAGTTGGGCAGGCCAATCGTTTCGCAGTAGTGCCGAGCGGAATCGATCTTGATCGTTTTCGAAAGGCTCGCGCGAATGGGAAGGTCATCCCTGATTGGTTCGAATGCCCCCCTCATGCACAAATAATTGGTTCAGTCGGGTGGCTCACTGATATCAAAGGGCATCGGTTTTTAGTCGATGCCGTCACTCTCCTGAGACAGACGCACCATAATCTACATTTGGTGATTATCGGAACAGGCAACCAGCATGACAGGCTCCTGCGCCAAGCAGAGAATGCTGGAATCGGCCACGCCGTACATCTACTCGGGCATCGAGAGGATATCGAAGTCTGCTTGGCAGGCTTGGATTATTTTGTCTTGCCGTCGCTCAATGAAGGGATGGGGCGTGCCCTGATTGAGGCCATGGCTGCCGGACTTCCGGTCGTTGCCAGCCGAGTCGGTGGCATTCCTTCCCTTATCGAGGATGGGAAGAACGGCCTACTTGTTCCAGCCGGAGACAGTTCGACATTAGCAAGCGCGTTACGACGTCTCCTCGAGAATCCGACATGGTCCCATGAATTGGGGACACGTGCCATGGGCAGCATTGGAACGAACTATAGCATTCCAGCTATGGTGCAGGCCATCGAGTCAACCTATAGGGAAGCAGTCGCTGGTCATGCTTAGAGCACGGTATGTCAAGACATGTGTGCTATGGGCCGGGGCGATGTCCCTCACCACCATCACAACCGGGTTCGCCGCAATGCCGGACCGAGAGCCGTTATCTCTACGGGCTGCCATTCATGTACACAGTACGATGAGTACGGGCATGCTGAATTTGGAATCCTTGGCAAGACGAGCCGAACAGCAGCAGTTAGATGTCCTCATTCTCTCGGAGAACTTTACTCTGCGATATGACTATGGCGTTCACCCATTGGAAGGATTTTTAAAGCACCAGGTTACATTCCCATCCATCATGGAATATGGCATCCAACGATTCCTCGACGAGATTCAGGCGGTTCAGCAACGTCATCCGAATCTGATGATCATCCCTGGGGTAGAGGTCGCTCCCCATTACTATTGGACAGGCTCGCTTCTGCAAGGCAATCTCACCATGCACAATGCGCAGCGCAATCTCTTGGTGATTGGGCTTGAGAAGGCAGAGGATTATGAACGGCTTCCTGCACGTGGCAACTCCGGTTCTTTTGTGTGGAACTGGCAAAGTTTGGCCAATGGACTCCCGCTTCTCTTATTGGTCCCAGTGGCCTGGCTATGGACGCATGACGGATCACGCGCGTTCGAATCGATAGGAGATCGGTCTCGTGTACGACAGGGCTGTGCGATCATCCTTTTAGCCATCAGTCTCGGACTCACGGTCAATGCCTGGCCTATCAAAATGCCGCCATATGATTCTCATGATGCCACTGTAGGGTACAGACCCTATCAGGACCTTATTGATAAGGCGGTTGAACGTGGCGCATTGGTATTTTGGTCGATGACGGAAGCTCGAGATTTCAGTCAACACTCATTTGGCCCTCTAGGGATGGTGACGATTAAAACCGAGCCTCATCCTGAGGCACTAGTGTTGACACGGAACTACACGGGATTCGGCGGGCTGTACCAAGACGTCAGACGGGTCGTGACTCCAGGGGGGGTGTGGGACCAACTGCTTCACTCAAAGATGACCACCGCTCAAGCCGCATGCCCGACAATGATCGGAGAAGTGGCATTCCATGGAACTTCGGATGCGGGGAAAGATCTCGATCAAGTGTATACCGTCATCCAAGCTGTCGATCGAACGAGAGCCAGTGTCATGGATGGAATCCGGACCGGCCGAGCCTATGCCGTAGCGAGAGGCGACCAGAATGTCCTGCTGCAACTCGATGCGTTTCTGGTATCGAACCAGGATACCTCGGCGATGATCGGTGAGACTCTTCAGGGAAGCGCGATCAGCGATATCCTCGTGCATGTCCGACTTTCAACCGTTGATGGACAATCTCACCCGACAAAGCTCCGAGTCATTCGATCGGGTCAGGTCATCAGGCAAATCGAAGGCCATACTCCCATGCAGCTTGACCTCGTCGATCGTGAGGCGAAGTCTGGAGAGTGGCTGAATTATCGCGTGGAGGCGATCGGCACGAGCGGGGAGTTGTTGACCAACCCGATTTATGTCGCTCCCCGCGCCGGCACACCTGCGAGCGCGACTCAAGGAGTACGCCGTAATTCAGGTAACGCGAGCTTGAAGCCATCATGCGCGTAACCATTCACCAACCGCAATTCATGCCCTGGCTAGGGTATCTCGACAAGATCGATCAATCCGATCTCTTTCTTCTATTGGATACCGTGCAATTTAAGAAACACGAATGGCAAAATCGCAATCGTATTCGTAGCTCTCACGGATGGCAATGGCTCACTGTCCCTGTCCTTCACCAGTTCGGCCAGCGCATCGATGATGTTCTGATTAATCCCACCACCGCATGGAGAGCTCAACATCTCCGTGCCCTAGCAATGCATTATGCTCGAGCTCCTTATCGTGACCCCTATCTGCCTCAATTACGCGAGCTCTATTCCACAGCGTGGATCAAGCTGTGCGATCTCAACAAGGCCACCGTGCAATGGCTGCTTAAGGCATATGGGATCAATACACCCGTTCGCTGTGCATCCGAATATCTCGCTCGTGAGGAACCAACGGATCGGTTGATTGATCTTTGTCGGGCAGTCGGCGCCACACAGTATCTCGCAGGACCTGGTGCAGAGCACTACATGGATCGAGTACGTTTTGAAGCCGCCGGAATACGATTAGAGATACAAGCGTTCCATCACCCCATTTATCGCCAAATCTATGAGCCGTTCGAGCCGAATCTCTCCGCGCTTGATCTCTTATTCATGCAAGGGCCCGACGCGCGGGTGACACTGCGCCATGCGCGAACAATCAAGTCTTGTATGACAACTGCCTAGGAGGATTTTGCATCATGGCCATCAACACCAAGGAATCAATGCGCATTCTCGCACTGGGAGCCCATCCGGACGATATTGAAGTCGGATGTGGAGGGACATTGATTAAATATGCCGAGAATGGCCATCGCATTTTTCTGATGGTGATGACTCAAGGTGGTGCGGGAGGGAATACGGCGGTTCGAAAACAGGAGCAAGAACGGTCAGCCAAATTGCTCCAGGCTGAGGAAGTGTTTTGGGGCGGGTATCAAGACACCGAGGTTCCACTCGGGCGCGATTTGATTCAGACAGTGGAGGAAATTGTTCGAAAGATTGAGCCTCATTTCATCTTTGTTCATTATCATGATGATACCCATCAAGATCACCGGCATCTGGCCATGAGCACCATTACCGCCACGCGATACACCAAAAATGTGCTGTTTTACGAAGGCCCGACGACCCAAAATTTTGCTCCGACGGTGTTCGTGGATATCCAACAAGCGTTGGATCGAAAGATTCAATCGTTGGAAGCGCACGCATCCCAAATCAGAAAGACCAATATCGAGGGACTCAGCATTGCCGATCTGGTGCGGTCCTCGGCGCATTTTCGAGGGATCCAAGGCCGAGTGAGAACAGCCGAAGGCTTTCTCCCTCTGCGATTGTTTATCAACATCGGAATCTAATCACCGGGGCAACGATGATTCCACATTCACGACCTGCTATCGAGGCAGCCGACATTCGCGCGGTAACGGAGGTGCTGCACTCGCGCCGAATTGCTCAGGGAGGAGTCGTGGAACGGTTTGAGCATGGTATGGCAGCCTATTTCGGGCTGCCCGGAGGCGTCGCAGTTACGTCCGGAACAGCTGCGCTGGAAGTCGCCCTCCGGTCATTGAGCATTGGATCCGGCGATGAGGTGCTCTTGCCCAGCTATGTGTGCGCCGCCCCCTTGCTGGCCATTCAGCGTGTCGGGGCCATACCTCGGCTAGTCGATATCGATCTCGGCACGTTCAATATTGATCCAAAGGCAGCGCGCCAGGCCGTCACACCAAAGACCAAGGCCATCATCGTGCCACATCTGTTCGGTCTTTCCGCCGCTCTCACCGAACTTGAAGCATTGGGCGTGCCCATCATCGAAGACTGCGCGCAAACGTTAAGCGCAACGGAGCAGGGCAGACGCGCAGGATCCATCGGCATACTGACGGTCTGCTCATTCTATGCCACCAAACTGCTCTGCGCCGGCGAGGGAGGCATGGTGCTGTCGAGAGATGAGAGCTTACTGGAACGAGTGCGCCGATTAAGAGAGTATGACGAAACCCCATCCCTCCATCCTGGATCGACAAACTTGAAAATGACTGACCTCCACGCTGCCATTGGTTTGGCGCAACTGGAACGTCTTGACTCGTTCCTTGAACGCCGGAGGTGCCTTGCCGACGAATACCGAGCGGCACTGAGCGGTGTCGGCCTGGTGGTGCCAACCGTGCCAGCAGGGCACACGCACACCTACTATCGATTTGTCGTACGTCTCCCAGATCTTGCGTCCAAAGCGGACGGACTTCAGGACATCATCAGGCGTTTTGAAGCGCGAGGGATCCAATGCCGAAAGCCGGTATTTCGCTCGCTCCATCGCTATCTCGAGTTGGACGGGTTCCCTTTTGCCGAGGAAGCAGAACGGACGGCACTCTCCATTCCACTGTTCCCGGCACTGACGGATGAGGATACGGCTCAAATTCTCCAGGCCTTGCGTTCGGAGTGGTCATGAAGGTCGTTGAACCAGAACTGACGATTCCTTTCTCAGCGACCACGTGGCGCTGGATTACGCCGGTGGTGTCCGGTGCAGCGCTTGGAGCTATCGCGCTGGCGATCCCTCCGGTTCAAGAAATCTTTCAGCTCGAAGGGCTGCGATGGCTGCATGTCTTCCTCTTTGCGTTTCTTGGTACAGGAGCCGTCACACCCTTGATGGTCAGGATCGGCCATCAGTGGAACCTTGTCGATGTTCCGGCTGATCGCAAGATCCACGTCCTCCCGACTCCACGGATCGGCGGTGTTGCGTTATATGCGGGCTTCGTTGGGTCGCTCTTGCTCAACTCCATCGTCCCCGACTGGATGATCGCTATTCTGGTGGCCGGTTCTCTTCTTCTCGTTATCGGAGTACTTGACGACATTCGAGAATTGCCGGCCTCTGGAAAACTGATCGGACAATTGCTGGCCGCCGGCATCGTGATCGCCTCGGGGAAGGTCCTCACACTCTTTCCACCCGGACCGCTCGGGGAAGTCGCCAACATGCTGCTGACACTCTTCTGGATCGTCGGAATCACGAATGCATTCAATTTCTTTGATGGGATGGACGGATTGGCCACCGGCCTGGCCATTCTGCTCGCCGGATTTCTGGGTGTGGTCGCATTCGAAACCAATCAAGCAGAACTGGGATGGCTCGCCATTGCCATGATCGGCGCCGGTCTTGGCTTTCTGCCGTACAATTTTCGAGGGAGAAAACCTGCCGTCATTTTTTTGGGTGATGGCGGCTCGACCTTCATTGGATTCACACTGGCGTGCTTGGCTATTAAAGGCAATTGGGCGGATTCCAGCCCCATCGTGTCCTTCAGCAATCCCTTGCTGATCTTCGGCGTGCTGATCTATGACATGATTCACATCACCGTGGAGCGCGTGCTCACCGGGAAAGTCAGATCCGTGAAGGAATGGCTGGATTACGTCGGCAAGGACCATCTACACCACCGATTGGAACGAGCACTGGGATCACGTCAGGCCAGTGTCGCCATGATTTTTCTCTTCACAATTTGCCTTGGACTATCTGCGCTGGCACTCCGTCATGCCAGCACCACTGAAGCCGTGCTCCTCCTCATTCAGGCAGGGTTAATCGCTGCGATGCTCACGATCTTGGAAATCAGCGGTCGCCGCCGATAAAGACTTGCACTCCTGCGCAATTCCCGCTAAAAGATCTCCCCATGGTTCCCACGGTCGAATGGAAAAATGGCGCCGTCCGTTTGCTTGATCAAAGCCGACTTCCCGGATCGGTTGAATTTCTTGATTGCCAGGATTACCAAACCGTTGCGGATGCGATACGTACGTTGAAAGTTCGGGGAGCCCCAGCAATTGGGGTCACAGCAGCGATGGGAGTCGCCTTAGGGGCACAAGCGGTGAGTGCAACGGAGTATTCCTCGTTTGCTCAGGCCGTGCTCACAATCTGCGATGAGCTGGCGGCGACGAGACCAACCGCCGTCAATCTCTTCTGGGCTATTGAACGGATGAAACAGAAACTGGAGTCACTACAAACTGAACCCATCTCGACAATCAAGCAGGCTCTTACTTTAGAATCTCAAGCGATACTTGAAGAAGATATCAGCCTTTGCAAGACTATGGGATGCCATGGAGCTGAATTGATTAAGGATGGACAGACGGTGCTGACTCACTGCAACGCCGGGTCGCTTGCCACGGCCGGTTATGGAACCGCACTTGGAGTCATCCGTGCTGCATGTGAACAAGGCAAGAAAATCAATGTGATCGCTGATGAAACTCGCCCTGTACTTCAGGGGTCACGGCTCACCGCATGGGAGCTGATGCAAGATCAGATTCCAGTGACATTGATCACCGACAACATGGCTGGCTCGCTCATGAGACAAGGGAAGATACATCTCTGTATCGTCGGCGCAGATCGCATTGCCGCGAACGGGGATGTGGCCAACAAGATCGGCACCTATTCCGTGGCAGTCTTGGCCAAGGCCCACAACATTCCCTTCTATGTCGCAGCTCCTTATTCCACCATCGATCTCAACACGAGATCCGGAGACGACATTCCAATCGAGCAGCGAAATCCTCTCGAAGTGACCACCATCCATGGCAGCCATCCAGTCGCTCCGAAAGATGTCGAGGTCTACAATCCTGCCTTCGACGTGACGCCTGCTGAACTGATTACTGGTATTATCACCGAGCGAGGGGTCTTCAAACCGGGTGACCTCGCGGCACAGTTTCAGGGAAAGTGATCATGTACGATGTACAGAAGGAAGGCACCCAACTGACAGTTCGACATCCGCTACCCGGGGCTCCCTCACTCAAGCAGATTTCACTTCCATCACCGCTGAAGCTCCAGCGAGATATCGTCAAGTTTCTGTTGGCAGAACGCCAAGACGAGAGGTGATCACTTAATCGCTCGGCTCTCGGCAAATTTGCTATACTACCGATAGAAGAGGAGGGCCTTATGAGCCGAATCATGCTGGATATCCCGGATGATGCCTTGCTGGCGCTGAAGTTGTCTCCGGAAGGAATGGGAGAGGCGTTGCGTATGGCTGGGGCGGTCAAGCTGTTCGAGTTGGGGCAATTGTCTTCAGGGGCTGCCGCCCAACTGGCCGGCGTCTCTCGGACGGTCTTTCTCACCAAGCTAGCAGAGTATGGGGTAGACACATTCCGCTTGAATGAGGAGCAGCTCCTGAAAGAACCGCGCCTTGCCTGACATTGTCTGCGACACATCCCTGATCCAATACCTGCATCAGATTGATCTGCTCCATCTCCTTCCTGCTCTTGCCGGACGTATCTTCATTCCTCCCGCCGTACTGCACGAACTTGAGGAAGGGCGATCAATTGGTATTGATCTGCCTGATGTGAAGGCCAGGGTTAGTGGTAAGTGTCAAAGAACAGATCGATCGGCTCCAGTTTCATCGCTTTCGTGTGTCACCAGTCACTCGGGCAGCAGTTCTGAAGTTGGCTGGTGAAGCGAGCTAACCGATCGTGCCTTGGACCATCGCCGAACGACACGTGTTCATACCCAGCGAACTCGCGTCACAGTCTCAATCCAAATAGTCTTTCAGAGTTCTCTTCATCACGCAGATGTTCCTACAGCACCTATTCTCCTGTTCCATAGTGAGACACCATCCCACTTACTGCCTTCCCTTTATACTGAATCCTTTTCGATTCAGATAGATTACAATTAGATACACCCTCTGTTGCTCCAGTCTTGTGAGGATCTCTAAGTTTTTGAAAAGTATACGATCACATAAGTAGTCACCACAGCACAAATCTTGCGTGATTTGTATCCAATGCAGACGGGGCGACAATCAGCCGGAGACAAAGGTCTGCCGGATGCCAGACAATCAACGACCCCATCGTCTGGTGCCACCCAAGAGAAATCCTTTCAGATCTCTGCTCCGTCGATCTCCCTCCCGAAAGGCGGCGGGGCGATTCGTGGGATGGGCGAGAAATTCGCCGCGAATCCGGTCACCGGCACGGGTTCCATGTCCGTGCCGATTGCCACGAGCCCAGGGCGTTCCGGCTTTGGCCCCCAGCTTTCGCTTTCCTATGATTCCGGGGCCGGCAACGGACCGTTTGGATTCGGCTGGAGCTTGTCACTTCCATCGATCACGCGAAAGACTGAGAAAGGCCTGCCGCAATACCAAGACTCTATTGAGTCAGACGTCTTCATTCTCTCCGGTTCAGAAGACCTCGTTCCAACACTCACGAAGACGGCGGATGGGACATGGGAGCCGGAAGTGGTCTCCGACCGAACTGTGGACGGTCAGGTCTATCATATTCGCCGCTATCGTCCCCGTGTTGAAGGACTCTTTGCCCGGATTGAACGTTGGACTAATAAGCACAAACCCGACGATACCTTTTGGCGATCGATCTCAAAAGACAACATCACGACATGGTACGGCAAGACTGCGGAGAGCCGCATTCAAGACCAGGCGGATCCGTCCCGCATCTTCAGTTGGCTCATGTGCCAGACGTACGACGACAAAGGCAATGTCGTGGTCTACGGATACAAGGCTGAAGATTCCACTGGTGTGGCTGTCACCCAAGTTCATGAACGAAATCGAAGCGACGCATCTCGCTCCGCACAACGATACCTCAAACGGATTCGGTACGGGAACCACGTACCGTACTTTCCAGAACTGCAACCAGCCGCTTCCTGGCCTGAGCCGCCTGGGATGAATGATACGGATGGAAGCTCCCACTGGCTGTTTGAAACGGTGTTCGACTATGACGACCACGCGACGGACGGTCCGCTGCCGACTGAAGCGATTTCGTGGGCTGTGCGGCAGGATCCGTTCTCCTCCTACCGAGCGGGATTCGAAGTTCGAACCTACCGTCTGTGCCAGCGGGTCTTGATGTTTCACCACTTCCCTGGTGAAGACAACGTGGAGGCCAATTGTCTGGTCCGTTCCACCGATTTCACCTATTCACACGAGCAAGAGCCGACTAGCGCTCGGAACCCCGTCTACACGTTCCTGCAAGAGGTCACACAGACTGGATACCGTCGTAACAACGGCGGCTACGACTCACGCAGTCTGCCGCCGATCGAATTCACCTATAGTAAGCCGGAAGTCCAAGATCTCGTCGAAGAGGTCGATCCCGAAAGTCTGGAGAATCTTCCCATTGGCCTCAACGGCGCGGCTTATCAGTGGACCGACCTGCACGGCGAGGGCATCCCCGGCATTCTCACCGAGCAAGCCGGGGCCTGGTTCTACAAACGCAATCTCAGCCCCATCAACATGAAACCCCGCAATGGCGAGATGCAGCCCGAGGCCCTGTTCGCACCGGTCGAGACGGTTGCGGTGAAACCCAATCTGGCCCTCGCCGGTGGGGCCCAGTTCATGGATCTTGCCGGGGACGGACTGCCGGATCTGGTGACATGGGACGGGCCGACGCCCGGCCTGTATGAGCACGATGAGGCAGAGGGATGGCAGCCATTCAGGCCGTTCACATCGCGACTGAACCGCGACCTGCGCGACCCAAATCTCAAATTCGTCGATCTCGATGGTGACGGCCATGCCGATGTGCTAATCACCGAAGATGACGCATTCATCTGGCATCCGTCCTTGGCAGAGCAGGGGTTTGATACGGCCCGCCGCGTCTCCCAAGCCATGGACGAAGAGCGGGGTCCGCGTCTGGTCTTCGCCGACGGCACGGAATCGATCCATCTTGCCGATCTGAGCGGTGATGGTCTCACGGATCTGGTCCGTATCAGAAACGGGGAGGTCTGCTATTGGCCCAATTTGGGCTATGGCACGTTCGGCGCCAAGGTTACAATGGACCACACGCCGCACTTCGATCATCCGGATCAGTTTGATCAGAAACGCATCCGCCTGGCCGACATCAATGGCAGCGGGACCACAGACATCATCTATCTCCATCGCGACGGGGTGCGACTCTACTTCAACCAATCGGGCAATAGTTGGAGCCAGCCGCACGTCCTCAAGGTCTTCCCGCGTATCGACGAGATGGTGAGTGTCGTGCCCACCGATCTGCTTGGCAACGGCACCGCCTGCCTCGTCTGGTCATCGCCCCTGCCCGGCGATGTGCGGCAGCCGATGCGCTACGTCAACTTGATGGGCGGCCAAAAGCCGCATCTCTTAGTACAGACCCGCAACAATCTCGGCGCGGAAACGACTATCGACTACGCACCATCGACGAAATTCTATCTCGCCGACAAACTCGCCGGAAAACCCTGGGTCACGCGACTGCCCTTTCCAGTGCATGTTGTGGAACAAGTGACGGTCCATGACAAGTGGCGGAACACGCGATTCTCTAGCACCTACAGCTATCACCATGGCTACTTCGATGGAGAAGAACGTGAGTTCAGAGGATTCGGGCGGGTGGAGCAGGTGGATGCGGAGGAGTACGGGACCTTCGCGGCCGGAAACACCCAAAGTCCCTTCATCACGGACGACCACACCCTCTACCAGCCGCCGGTGAAAACGATCAGCTGGTTTCATACCGGCGCCTGCCTCAATCGCGACCGTGTGCTCTCTCAGTACACAGACGAGTACTTCCCGAACTGGTTCGAGAAGCAGAACCCTGCAATGACGAACGTCCTCGGCTCGTTTCGTGAAAACGCGTTGCCCGAACCGGATCTGGCAGCGGAGGACCTCACCGCAGATGAGTGGCGCGAGGCCTTGCGTGCCTGCAAGGGCATGGTGCTACGCCAGGAAACCTATGAGCTCGATGTGGACGCCCTCGCGCACGGCGAGCATGTGCGAGTCAGGCTGTTTCATTCCGCCTATCGCAACTGTCATGTCCGTTGCCTGCAGAAGCGGGGAACAAACCCGCATGCAGTATTTCTGACCACTGAAAGCGAGGCGATCACCTATCATTACGACCTGGACTTGCGGCCAGAGAGGCTGACAC
This sequence comes from Nitrospira sp., assembly GCA_016715825.1. Lineage (NCBI taxonomy): Bacteria > Pseudomonadati > Nitrospirota > Nitrospiria > Nitrospirales > Nitrospiraceae > Nitrospira > Nitrospira sp. Next base: position 950,742 of record JADJXO010000001.1, read on the forward strand.
CGGATCCGCGCATCGCCCATACTCTCAATCTCAGCATCGACGAGTATGGCAACGTACGCCAAGCCGTGGCAGTGGCCTATCCCCGCATCGGTCGACATATCGACGCCGCATTGCCGGACGGGGCTGAGGAGCGCATCGCCGCGGTGCAGAGGGAACGGCACCTGGCTTACACCGAGACTCGGTACACCAATGACGTCAATGACTCCGGCGATCCCGATCTCTACCGCCTGCGCGTGCCTTGCGAAGTATTGTCCTACGAGGTGACCGGAATTAGTCCGGACGACGATGAAGACCGTACCACGCCAGACGAGCACGACAACCGCTACTTTACCCTCGACGAACTGAGGCGCTTGCAGTTGAGCACGGTCTATCCATCGGGGGACAGAGCAGTGGGTGAGATTGCCTATCACGATCGACCGGATGGCAGTCTGCAGAAGCGCATCGTCGAGCATGTGCGAGTGCTCTTCTTTCAAGACCATCCTGCCATGCCCGGCTTCCTCACGGAACCGTTGCCGTTTCGTCGGCTCGGCGCCATCGGCTTGCCCTACGAAACCTACAAGCTCGCGCTGACTGATTCCCTCCTCACGGCGATCCTGAGCGACAAGGTGACACTTGAAGTGCGAACCGCCCTGGAGGATGCCAACCGAAGCGGATACCTTTCCGGCACGGCAGTACTCGATCGATTCCCGGGCGAGGACACCGCCGGGCAGCATTGGGTCCGTTCCGGCATCGCCGGGTTCCAGCCGGACGCCGCAACACATTTTTTTCTACCTGAGCGCTACACTGATCCGTTCGGCCATACGACGACGCTGACCTATGACGATCGAGACCTGTTCATCCAATCCAGCCGCGATCCCCTTGGTAATACGGTCGCGGTGACTAACTTCGACTACCGGGTGCTCGCGCCGAAGCAGATACGCGACATCAACGACAACCTCTCCGAAGTGGCTTTTGATACCCTTGGATTGCCGGCCGCAGTGGCGCTCATGGGCAAAGGCGATGAAGGCGATACCCTAGCAGGTCTCACCGACGACATCATCGATCCACCAGCCGCCGAGCGCGCGGCACTCTTCGTGCGCCCTTACGAAGAAGCGCGGTCGCGCGGATTGTTGGCCACTGCCACCGCACGCCACCTCTATTATTTCGGCGAAGAAGTCGATGCGGACGGCACTATCACGGCTTGGGATAGGCACCCGCCCTGTGCTGCGGGGATTCTGCGCGAGACCCATGTGGCGGAAGAGCGCCGCACCGGCGTGACCACCCAGCTTCAAGTCGCCTTTGAATATTCCGACGGCAGCGGCAACGTGCTGGTCAAGAAGGCCCACGCCGAACCGGAGGCCGAGGGTGGACCGTTGCGGTGGATTGTCACGGGCAAGACGATCCTCAACAATAAGGGCAAGCCGGTCAAACAGTACGAGCCCTATTTCACTGACTTGCACGTGTTCGAGGAATCGCGTGAGATAGGCGTGACACCGGTGATGTACTACGACGCGGTAGGCCGATTGGTGCGCACCGAACTGCCGGACGGCACGTTCAGCCGGGTGGAGTTTTCGCCCTGGCAGGTGACCAGCTTCGACCCCAGCGATACGGCCTATCATGACGATCCAAACCGGCAGAGCGACTGGTACCGGCGCCGCACCGATCCGTCGCACCCGCGGTTCGCGGCATACGACGCACCGGAAAATCGTCGGGCCGCCCGCCTGGCGGAAAAACATGCGAACACGCCGTCCACGGTCTTTCTCGACAGCCTCGGCCGCGAGGTGGTCAGTATCGCCCATAACCGGGTTCCGGAAGACACCGGTGAATATGCCAATGTGCCACTGTTGGACCGCCCCTGGCGCGACGAAAAATACCTGACCTTCACCAAGCTGGATACCGAAGGCAAGCCGCTATGGATCCGCGATGCCCGCGGCAATCTGGTAATGCAGTACCTCGCGCCGGTCAAGCCGACGATGTGGTCAGCGCAGCCGAACGAAGCGATTCCGCCTAACAGCGCCCCCTGCTACGACATCGCCGGCAACCTGCTGTTTCAGCACAGCATGGACGGCGGCGATCGCTGGATGCTGATGGACGCCGCTGGCCAGCCTTTCTATGCCTGGGACGTCAACGGCGTCGACGGATCGGAACCAGAGCACCGCATTTATCACACGACCTATGATGACTTGCGCCGCCCCCTGCGGCAGCGACTCACTCTCGATGGCGGCGCCACCTGGCAAACGGTCGAGCGTTTCATCTATGGGGAGAATGTAACCGATGCCAGCGGGCGAAATTTTCGTGGCCAAGTTTACCGGCATTACGACCCCAGCGGACTGATAACCAATGAGCGTTTCGACTTCAAGGGCAATTTGTTGGCGGTCACGCGGCGACTGGCCAGCGCCTACGATGACCGGATCATCCATTGGCCGGACAATCCGCCGGATAGCGCGTTTGAAGCGGAAACCTTTACCCAACGCACCGAATACGACGCGCTCAATCGCATGACGCGGCTGGAGAACTGGCACCGTGCAGGTCAAACGCCCGCCGTTTATCGGCCACGCTATAACGCACGGGGGCTGCTGTCCGGTGAATCCCTTGCCGTAAACGAAACAACCGCCGAAGCCGTCGACAATATTGAATACGATGCCAAAGGCCAGCGCACCCGTATCCAGTACGGGAACGGCACCACAACGCGTTACCACTATGATGCGGAAACTCTCCGCTTACAGCAGCTTCGCACCACCCATCGAAGTTATGCTCCAGCTTTCCCGGAACACCGTTCGGGGTTAAGGGATGAGAACGTACTGCAACAGCTCTCCTACCGTTACGATCCCTCTGGAAACATCACTGAGATTTATGATGAGGCCTACGAACCGGTTTTTTTTCGCAATCAGCGTGTCGAACCGCGTAGCCGTTATTGCTACGATTCACTTTATCGCCTGATCGAAGCCACCGGACGCGAGCAATACGGCGCCACCGGCGCGCCGCCTCAGCGCTTGCCCGACGCGCCGCGAGTAAACTTTCCGATTAGCCTATCGAATGACCCCAACGCCTTACGCAACTATACCCAGCGTTATCACTACGACAGCGTTGGCAACCTCTTGCGGATGGCGCATAGCGCGAATGGCGGCAGTTGGACCCGGCACAGCGAACCGGCCGAAAACAGCAACCGGCTGGAACGCACCTGGCTGGGCGGCGATGAAGTGAATGCGGTCCATTTCCAATACGACCTCCACGGCAGCATGCTCAATCTGGCCAATGTGCCGGATCAGTATCGCTTGGACTGGGACACTCGCGACATGATCCACCATGTCAACCTCGGTGGGGGCGGACAGGCCTGGTATCACTACGACGCCGACAAGCAACGCACCCGCAAGCGGGTACAGCATAACGGCAGCACCCTGGAAGAGCGTTTTTACCTGGGCGGGATGGAATGGTACCGGCGTTGGCTTAACGGAAATTTGGTCGAGGAGATCGAAACCCATCATTTGTTTGTCGATGATCAGCGGGTGTTGATGGTCGAGGATGTGTTGCGTACCGACGATGCGGCTTTGGGTGAGCGGGCTTTGTATCGTTATCAGTATGGGAACCATTTGGGGTCGGTGGGGCTGGAACTGGATGGCGGCGGCGCGGTGATTTCTTATGAGGAATACCATCCCTATGGGACGACGGCATATCAGGCGAAGAATGCGGCGGTATCCGCTACAGCGAAGCGGTATCGGTATACGGGGATGGAAAGGGATGAGGAAACGGGGTTGAGTTATCACACGGCACGGTATTATTTGCCGTGGTTGGGGAGGTGGGGGAGTGTGGATCCAATAGGGATTGCTGATGGAACGAACGCATTTCTTTACGCACACTGTATGCCCACTAAACTATTAGACATGGCAGGCACACAGGCCCAATCGGCTGAACCTAGAATGCCCTTACCTCCTGGCGGGGTAGAAAGGATGCCTGGTGAGGATTACGGACCGCCTATTCCGCCTCCGCCCCCTCGATTGGAAGGTACAGATTATGACTATGCTCTTCTGAGTAATGCGACTTATCGGGAGGAAAATCCATTACCTGAAGGCTGGTTACGTCTTTCAGAAGAAACAATTCGTGACATGGGTATAGATCCAAGGCTGTTCCAATCAGATGAAGGTTTCCATGCAGAATTGTTCTTTAATTACGAAAGAAACGAATATGTATTAGGTTTTCGTGGTACCGACGCTACAAGTTTAGCTGAATGGTTACAAGATTTCTCACAAGCAACCGGGGGTGGTGGGTCAGAGTATATTAAAGCCATCGATCTTGCCCAACGCGTTCATCAAGCATTAGAAAGACAAGGAACTGAAGAGTCGCATCCGCATCTCGTTTTTACTGGTCATTCTTTAGGTAGAGGGCTTGCAGCAGCTGCAACAATTTTGACAGGGGACGAAGCGGTCACTTTTAACGCTGCTGGTGTACACCCGGAAACTTTGCGATCTTTCTTGATTGCACGAAACCCTGAATTTACACCGGACATTTTAGAACAAAGTATTCACTATTTAATGTCAGCATATCGGCTTAAACAAAGAATTACGGCCTATTATGTCGAAGGCGAAATTGTTAGCACTGCACAGGATAGCGCAATCGTCGATGAATACGCGTTGCAGCAACAAATACCCGGTGGAATTCATGCGGCGCAGGGGAGAAGAATAAGATTAGAGCCATCCACAATTGGCTTCGGATTAGACAGAACTATTCCCGATTTACCATTGCAGACAGGCCTAAGCTTTCGTGCTTATCTTCACACGATGCCTGCAGTATTAAGTGCATTGCGATCTCATATTCAAAGTCCTTAGCCGTTGAGGACCGTAGGGTGGATTCGCCGCTAGGCAATCCACCACAAAAGGCTTGATGATGCCTAATGTTGCCCGGCTGTTGGGGGAGGAGCTTAGAGTGGTTACGGAGCACAGCGACAAACCACCATCAAACGGCAAGTTGATGGTGAATTACCCGGTTATTGGGTATGGCTTTGTTATGGCGGATTGTCGCTGCGCTCCGAATCCGCCCTACGCAACCATGACCCTTTTGGGAGGATAAATGCCGGTTTATCGGCGGAATTGGATACCGGGGAAGAAGAAAAGGGACAGGCTACTTAAGATTGTGAAATGGGGGCAGGCTACTTAAATTCGCCAGGCGAGGCTACCAACACAGGTATATCAAAAGCCGGTATGTGATTGAACCCAAGGAGGAGCACGATGCCTACGACTTCTTCACCACGCAATACCTTTCCTGTCAGTGACCGGGTCTTCAAAGCCGTCTATGACTCGCCGCGTTCCTTGCCCGGCAAACACAAATGGCTGACGATAGATGCGGACGTGCGCAAGATCGAGGAGGTGCTGGGGATGCCGGCCCACACGATTGGGGCGCCGCTCTGGGTGAGTGGCGACCGTAAACGCTGCCCGAAATGCCGGCGTGAGACCAACTGGCTCGATATTGTGTCGTCGGCGCTGGGCCAGGTGCATAAGCGGGAGATGATCGCCCAGGTGATTCTTGGCGAGCAGAAATTCGTCAACACGGAAGCGCCGCGCGCGATCGCAGGGCTCACGTGCGTCCAGTGCAAGACGGCGATCGACAATATCCGCAGCTTCAAGTGCCACAACTGGGCCTATGCCATCGGCGCCCTGCGCAAGGTGATTCTGCAGATGTACCGCACCTCGCCGACACGATCCCGGAGGGCAACGTAGCGAATGGGGCGGCGTCATGTATCAGTAGGCGAATCGACGATGGACGGAATAAACATCCGAACAGATGTCACGGACCTCGTGTCGTCCGAATCATGCCTAGGGTGGAAGTGCCTCGAGGATACCCAACATGTGCGAAACAGTGACAACTTGTATGCCGCGTGGGTGTAAAAATCGGCGGACGAGCGGGTCGTGTTTGATGTCATCGTCCCGCGTCACGAGATATCGCACGTTCCCAACCATCGCGGTTTCGAGAATGCGGTCGTCATCGGGATCGCGGCAGATTGCGACTGTTCCGGTGAGAGGAACGAGGGTGGCGCGGGCGGCAATGAGCTCGCAGTTGGCAAAGAGAGCGCGGAATGCACTCAGGTCCCATGGACTCACGGAAGGTGGCTGGGCACAGGGGCATACGGGGGACGTACGTCCCGGTGTGTGAACAGGCGAACAGGATCGCACCGGTCTAGGGTGAATCAGTTCTGACACGACCTCTGACGGTGAAGCGGTGACACGAGTACTGGCATGGAAAAACTCCGACGCAAGATCGGTCCCGTTCGGCCAGAACGGGGGTGTGCAGGTCAGGATCAAGGAGGAGTTGCCTGCAGAGGTGGAAATCTCATCACGGTGAAATGGAATCGATGATGTAAGGAGGCACCATGCCCGGTCACAATGGTCACCTACGTTCAGGCGCAGCGACCCACCATCTCATCCATGCCAAAGTCTCGCTCTTGCTGCTCGGCTTTGACCCGTTTCCGCCGCAGGCGGGGCAGTCAGCCGTCGATAAGCTCGACGCTGCGACCGCGAAAGCTCTCGGCGCGTTCCAAGCACAGCGTGGACTGCCGGTCACGCGCATCCTGGACGACGCCACCGCCGCCAATCTCGACGCTGCGGTCGAAGAGGCCAACGCGAATGCCGCGTATGGATTCGTCTCGACACCTGGTGGCGCACCAGCCACCGGTGTGCTGGTCGAACTCTTCGACTGGGACCTGCGCCGTCCGACGCTGCTCGGCAAAGCCGAGACCCGGGCCGATGGGTTCTACCTGGTTCGGTACACCGACCAGCAGGTCACTGCCGGTGAGATCGCTTCGGCGGACCTGTATCTGCGCGCCGCCTTCAACGACGAGAACGACCGGCCCGTCGTCACCGAGTCCGCCAAGCACTTCAACGCCGGACGCATCCACCGCATCGACCTGACGCTGCCGCACGCGGTGCCCGCAAAGGAGTCGGAGGTCGAGCGCTACATCGCCACGCTGTTGCCGTTGCTCGACCACGCCGCGATCGGCCTAGCCGAGCTGACCGACGACGAGGTGCCCGACGTCGCCGCCGAGACGGGCATCGCCACCGAGCATGTCGCCTTCCTGCGCCGCGCAACTGTGCTGGGCAAAGAGCACAATCTGGCGCCCGAAGTATTCTACGGCCTCTTCCGCCAAGGCCTGCCGACCAACCTGCCGCGCCTGCTGGCTGAGAAACCCACACGTTGGCGTGAAGCGTTGAAGGCATCGCTGGCTGGGCGAATCATTTCGTCAAACCAAGAGGCGACCCTCGACTCCGTGATCGAGCGGTTGTCTGAGCTCGCCATCGAGCAGTCGTTCAAAGTGCCCGATGATGCCAACTCATCGGTACCCGTCGGCGCCGTTCTCGCCACATCCACACTCACGCCCGCGGCGCAGCGGAAGATTGCGCGGTTCGTGCTGCTGCACGAAGGGGACAGCGACCCGTGGCAAGCGCTGGCCGAGTCCGGCGATGTCGACGCGCCCACGCTGGCAGCGGCGCGCTTCGCGGTGGACACCGATGTCGTGCTCGGCGGGCACTTGGGCACGCTGAAGGCGCTGCAAGCCAATGCCAATCGGCTGAGCCTGAACACCGCGCGTGACCTGGCCCGGCTCACGCCGGCGGATTGGAAGAACGTGGCCTCTCGCGCCGGTTCCCTTCCGGGTGGCGAGAACAGCGTCGATACCTACGCTGCGGCACTGGCGGACAGGGTGGAACGCGCGTTTCCGACGGCCGTGATCGCACAGCGGATCGGGAGCGACCGTGTGCTCGGACATCCGGAAGCAGTAAAGTTCCTCGAAGCGCACCCGGACTTCGATTTACTCTCGACGATAGTCGACGACTATCTGGACGGCGGCCAGGCACTTGCCGAGGTAGCCGACAAGGATGGTTTGCGCGTGCGTCTGAAGACCTGGCAACGCACGGCGCTGATCGCGCCGGACGCGCAACGCGCGAAGCACACGGAAGCGCTGATGCGCCACGGCTTCACCTCGGCCTACGCCGTGCAACGCGCCGGTATCGATCATTCAGCCGCGCCGTCCGCGACCGCCGGGTCTGCGTAATGCCGAGTTCGGCGCCGTGGGCGACCGGCTTCGTTGCGCGACTGGATCGCCGATCGCGTGGCTGCCCTCCCAGGGTGGACCGGCGACACGCATGATCTGCCAGACTGGGCGCGCTTGTTCGGCTCGCTGAACGTGCCGCTGCGAACAATGCAGTTCTATGTATGGCCCGGCCGCCTACCTGGTGGATCTCCTGGAGTTTTTAAAGGACACACCCAGGGAAACGATTCGTGCGATCAGTGCGCTCGATGTGCTGTTTGCCCGCCGGCCCGACATTCAGCACCTCAAGCTGAACTGCGCCAACGCCAATGTCGCACTGCCCTGATCTGGTCACGTCCGGGGCGGCCGTGGCCGGCGCGCGTGGGCGAGGCCTGACTCGGTGACGGGGGCAAGTCCGACAACAACTGGCCGCAGAGTTGCGCGCATTGCGTCACGGTTGCGTCTGCCTATGTGGCCCTGGCCCGTCGCATGGCCTTGGATCTTGTTCACGAGAACGGGTGCGCGGACTCGCGAGCACCTGCGCTTTGAGTTGTCGCCTGTACGTCTGTTCGGCAGACGTCCGACATCGACGTGCGACTGGGCCCCGGTCGTGGGACTGGGCCCGCGCGCACCGGCTGCGGCATTCGTGCGCGCCCGCGTGTGGGGCACCGTTGCCGATCTGCGTGTGACGACGACGTTCATGCGTCAGGCCGATGTGAACGCCGATGAACTGCAGACGCTTGTGCGAACTTGGTTCCTCTCCGCCGATGGCGTGGGCCATGTCGAACTGACCATTCCCGCCGGCGCTGATCCTTGCGACTTCGACCAGTGGCGGCTGAGCGAACTCACCGACCAGGTGCTCGACCAGATCCATCGCTTTCTGCGCTTGCAGCGGCGCCTGGGTTGGACCCTCAATGTGCTCGACGGCCTGCTCCGCGCGTTGGGGCGCAACACAATCGAATTCGAAACGTTGACCCTGCTGGCGCGCGCGCATCACGTCGCTCGGGAATTCGGCCGACCGATCGCCGAGCTTACGAATGCGCGGCGGTACACCCCTGCATCGCTGGATCGGGCATACCGAGCGGAAGCGGCCTCTTTGTGCGCTTCCACGGCCATACCATGTGGGTTGTCGCGTCAGCAGATCCTTCTGGAACGTTGGCTCGGTTCCGTGCCGGCCGCGCGAACTCGCCTTCGTACGCTGGGTCGGACCAGATCCCTACGGTGTTCGCCCGACCCTGAAAAGAACTAAACGCCTTCCTCGACGGGCTGTTTGCGCTGGTGCAGGCGGAGCGTGCCGCCGGCAACTTGTTGCGGCGCGTCGCCCATGGCGGCGGTCGCCGACGCTCGCGCTTCCGAGGGGGCTCGGGCTGGACGTTGTCGCGGTTGGCGCATCGACGGCCCGCGACTGGCGGGGATGCGGGTGCCGTGATGCGGCGGCCCTGCCGGTCCGGGCCGGGCGGGGCTTCTGCTGCGTCACCTGAACCTGCCGGCCAACGCCTACTCCGTGGCTGCAGCCGTTCGAGCAGACAACGGGTTCATCGACCCGGTGTTGTCCCGGAACCATGGCGAGGCGCTTGCGGCGCGGTTCAGCGCCTGGTTGCTGTTCGCTCGCGCGGCCGTCGCCTTCCGGCAGCTTCCCCAGGCTGACTCCCATCTCTTCGACTGGCTGGCCGCTGCGGGCCGAGAACGACTGCGCGACGAAGAGTTCTTTACGGACCTCGACGCCGCGACGGGCTGGAGTCTCGACCCCACCACCGGTGCGCGCTATGAAGGGCTGGAACGCACGGTCGCCGCACGGTTTACCGAGTCGATCAGCGGCAGCACGACCGCTGCCGATACGCGGCGCTCGTTTCGCGTGGCCGCTCTGTACCCACGCATCTCGACAGCGGTCGGTTGGATGCAGCGATGGCGGCCACACCCGTGCAATGATCGTGGTCGGCCGGCGACAGCGGATCTTTCGGGTCTTCAGGCCGGCGCGTACCAGGCAATCCGCGACGCGGCTTGGTGTGCTCCTGTGCGGGAACGCAGCGGAGCGTGCTGTTGTGCGCCTTGCTGGCTGGAGGCGCGACCGTCAGGTGGCGCGCACCTCGGACTGCGCCGCGGTATGCGCATCTCATCGATCCTAAATGCGGTTGCTGCCGCGGCTCGGGCCCGGCGGCGGTTCAGCTGTTTGCGCAGCGCATCCTACAAAACCTGGAAGTCGATGACGTGCCCGTCCCCCACCAGCTGGTTGGCGCCACTGGTCCGGCCGGTGAGGAGGTTATCCTCGGGAGCGGCTACCGCAAGGTGTTCTTCTTCCGGAGACTGGCTTGTTGCGGGCGCAAAGGGGGTCCGTTGTTCGTGGCGTTCGAGACGCTGTTGCAGGACGAACTAACCGCGCGGTGGAGCGCGCCTTGACAATTTTCGCGGCTTGCTCAGGTGGCGCGGCCGATCTGCGCGCCTTCTCTTGGGAAGATGCCTGCGCAGGGCGACCTGCGCAAGCGTGTGCCTGTTGGCGCAGCTTCGGCGAGCCGCATCGTACTTTGGCGGCGCAACGCGGCTCTGGACGGGTGGGAAGGCGAGCTGAATATTGAGGCCTCTTGTGGGTGGTACCGGCGGGTTGTATTGTTCTGGGCGTTGTTGCGCGAGAGCGAGCGGGGGCGAGTTCTTCGGGGCGGATGGCGATCAGTCGGTATCGAGATGGAGGGTGGACTTCGCCGCAGAGCAGCACGGCCCGACAGTTGTTCTCGTCGGAAGACCGTGAGCGCCTGACCTTTCGAGTCGAGAGCACCGACAGCGGACTCCGAGTCGTTGTCCTCTTGAGCCATTACCTGGTGTGTCTGGCGACTACGTTGCATCCGTCGTAGCATTTCACATCGACCTCTGCAACGACCGGATTCAGTTAGAGGCCCCGATTCCTGTTCGTTTGCTACCCTTCCCAAGGAATACCGGTACATATGAGATGGGATTTCGTGAAGCGATCGGGTCTGAGGATGGGTTTTATCTTCTTTCACCGGCGACTGGCGGCGACTTAATCAGGATCGATCCCGCGGCCGAAACAACTCTTCAAAGGCTTATGCACGAAGGAGGTTTGGGCGGCGCGTTAGTGGGAAGTCTAATTCTTGGCACAATCGGAATTGCTGAGGCGAGACGGGTACTGGAAGACGCATCCTCTCAGCTGCTATTGCGCCGGACGCCCGGACGATTTCGTGCTCTCCCTTCCTCGATGTTTGGTCGACTCGATGGACAGACGCCGTTCGTCTTCCAGGACGCCGATCGCAGCCTGTTAGTCAGTCCGCAAGTCCAAATCTATTACTCCATTTTCACTTGTTCGTGCGTCAGATTCGAACGATCTTATCTGTTGGTTCTCGGCGGTTTCCGGAGGTTGGTGGTTTGCTTCGTGTGATGGTGTCAGCCGCGCTGGGGCGGTTCGCCATGCTGGCCGCCAGCACAGGGGAGGACCTGCGGCCCCCTCACCGATATTCGACTATGATCAGTTCGAGGTTTACTGGAACGCAGGTCGAAGACATCGACTTTGCTTGCGGTGGCCCTACGGTCTGGAAAACTTTGGCCCTTCTTCCCACCTTCTACTCGTCGCCATACGATTTTTCACGGCCAGAAGTTTGCTGAGAGCGCACCGCTGGTTTCACTACATCTTCGATCCGACCGACACATCCAGTCACCCCAGCCCGCAGCGCCATTGGCGCGTCAAGCCGTTCTTCGAGCTGGCACGGCAACGCCCCGAAACCCTCGGGCAACTGCTCGAGCGCGTGGCCTCGCGCGACACCAACGCGTTGCAGCAGGTGGAGACCTGGCGCAGCGATCCGTTTAACCCGCATGCCATCGCGCGTTTGCGACCCGTCGCCTACATGAAGGCAACGGTCATGGCGTATCTCGACAACCTGATCGCTTGGGCCGACGAACTGTTTCGCGAGGATCGGCGCGAGTCCATCAATGAAGCCGTTCAGCTGTATCTGCTGGCGTCCGAACTCCTGGGCCCACGCCCAGTCATGGCGCCGTCGGTCGAGCGACCGGACTATAGCTATGCCGACTTCGGGTTGCGGACGGTTCGGCGACATCTGGCTGGAACCGAATCGCGCCTGCCGTAAGCGGCACCTCGCGGCGAGCGAGAGGCAAGCCGGTACGTCTGTCGTGTCCTGCCCCACCGACTTGGGCTGGGACACGTTGGCCGACCGGCTGTTCAAGATCCGTCATTGTCAGGACATCGAAGGGCGGCTGCGGCAATTGCCGTTGTTCGACCCGCCGATTGACCCGGGCTTGCTGGTTCGCGCGCGCGCAGCGGGTATCGACTTGCGATCAGCACTGCGCACGACGTCAGAACGTCCGCACTACCGCTATGTGGTCATGCAGCAGAAAGCGTTGGAATTCTGCGGCGAAGTACGCGCACTGGGGGCGGCTCTGCTGGCTGCTTTCGAGAAGCGCGACGCTGCGGGCGTGGACGCTGCGCCCCCCCGAGCAAGCGGTCGTGCGCGACATGAGGCTTATCGTCAGGTCGAGGAGGCGAACGAGAGTCTGGAAGCGTTGCGCAAGTCTCGTCAAACGGTCGAGAAGCGGCTCGAGTTCTACGCGAGCAGGGAGTTCATGAATGCCGGCGAGGTCACGACGATTGCCCATCAGAAGACAGCTCACGACTATGAATTCGCCTCACAAACACTTGCGTTGTACGCGAGCATTCTTCACCTGATTCTCAGCCATGCCGACCCAGGGGCGTCGGGTTTGGCGGAAACAACTCGAGATGCGTGCGGCTGCTGGATCAGTCCTGCGGTTGATCGGCGGTGAGTACAGCTACAAGGCGAGCCTGGCCTCGACCATGAGCAGCTATGAACGGCGCCAGGAGGACTGGACCCTTCAGGCGCTCGCGAACGGGAGCTGGCCAGATCGCCAGATCGTGCTGCCGGATTCGTGCTGGCTCGTCGGGGCGGGCGCGAGCCACCGCAAGCGATCGATCGCGCCGCCGGGCCAGACCGGTATCTGCGCGGCAAATTCACGAACCAGCAGCTGTATGTCTGGATGTCTGGCCAGCTTTCTGCACTGCACTACCAGGCCTACCAGTTGGCGCTGGATATGGCTCGCAAGGCGGGCGGCGCGGTACGAACTCGGCACGGCCGACGCACCGCCGATCGTGAACCTGAGGCATTCAGACGGCACCTATCGATGTCGGCGCCGGCGAAGCTGCCTGCGTCGGCTCGCGCACTCCTGGGCGCACACGCGCGGCTGGGAGTCCAGTCATTTCTCGCTGCGTATGACGGTCTGGCTGTGGGACTTGCGGGCAACGGCATGCCGTCGCTGCCGCGTGGGTGCTTGCTGATTCGCCTTCGAGCGGCGTCAGTCGGTGGCGTGTCGTCAGCGTCGTCGGGCCTTTGTCGGCGTGCCGGCCTGCTGGACTCCGCGCGCGCTGCGGGGAGGACGCCGATCATCGCCAGCCGTACTTCGCTCGTAATCGTACACCGCACTCCATCAGTCGCGTGCGAGCGCGCGAGGATGGATCTGCCGTTTTGGACAGCATGCCGACGTCTGGTGAACCACCGAACGTCACGCTTAGAGTGGAAGACACAAACGGGTTCCTGATTGCCGAGTACGAGCTTGCCGAATGAGGAAGCTGACCGAATAGGCATGCTGGGCATCCTCCACTAGGATTCCGATGATCGCGAGCACCCATGGCGTTTCGTAATGGCAGCAATCAAATCGTCCTTTCCCCCGTCGGCCAGCCTATGCGCGGCAATGCTGTAAGCGATCGGATGACCAGGACGAACCGCTGTGCTAGCCAGGCCGCATAAAATTGCCTCTGATGCATCACCGCTTCCTGCACGCCGCCTCCCATAAGCCTTGATTGAGCGTTCCCGGCTCACATGCCACCCAATGGCCTTCACTGGCCGGAACGCCGCCGCCGATGACCTCACCAGTCCCCATATGATGGTCGTAGTCCGTAGCTGCTAGGGTTCGAACTTTCTTTTCCGCGCAATCAAACTGTTTGGTCATTTTGGTGGAGTAAAAGCGAGTAGGAGTTCGTCCGCCCTGCATGGCTTTCCAGTCGATCACAGCTGAGAGCACGACCAGATTGCCTTCTCTACGGATAGTACTAGGATCGATGTGTGCGGTTTGTAACGGGTGCGACTGAAATCGAGCGTCAATGGCCACCCATTCAGCCCATGCGACCCCATACAACATGCCCAGCGATGCCACCAATAGGCACAGACCTGTCTTGTTTCCTGGCATGGTGAGACCTCCTTGTAGAGATCATCTTATCAACCGTCTTTGAATTTAGGAACGGGTCCTCCTTGATGACTCCGGAGGACCCAAGAAGTACACGGTATTGGGGCGAGTCAGCACTTATTGATTCGTGGTCTCGGCTGCACTTTGGCGCGGAGTTGGTCGAGTCGGTCCGTGACGAAGCTGAATCGTGTCTTCGGCGGATAGGGGAACCGATAGGCGATCGGTTCCTCTTGCGGCGGTAAATGATGCATATCGCGGTAGACATTGACCGGCGCGGAATCCGCCGCCAAGTGGAACATGGAGCGATACCCCAGGCCACAGCCGGTGATATTGAGCAGTTCGCCGAATCCATTCTGTGAGGCCCGTTGGATCGCCCGTTGGCCAATGGACTTGAACGAGTAAAATTGCCCCTTGGCCCACTTGTGCCCCCAATACAATTGCTCCACCGTCATCTTGGCCGGCTTGTACACCACATGTTCGCCGGTATAGGCGGTCCAGTTCTCGGTCAGAATCCGTCCCGCTGCTTTCAGTTCCGCGAACTGTTTGGTCCCCGGATACGGTGTCATAATCCGCCAGAGCGCCCCAGCCAAGCCCATCTTCGTGGCCCACTCCGCGGTCCGCTCGAAATCATACACATCTTCATGGTCCAGGCCGCAGATAAAGCCCGCATGGATATCAATCCCCTGGTCATGGATACGGGTGATCATCTCTTCATAGAGTTTCGCCTGATTCTGTTTCTCGACGGACTTGAGCGACTCTTGATTGATCGATTCGATGCCCATAAACATGGCCGAGCAGCCCGCTTCTCTCAGCGTCGTGAGCAATTCGGGATGATGGGCCACATACGTCGCACTCATCTGGCTCATCCACTTCTTCCCAAGCGGCTTTAGGGCGTGGCACAGATCCCGGGTATAAGCCGGGTCGGAGAGCAAATCGTCGTCCCAGAACATCACCATCGGCCCGTTCATTTTTTCGACAAGTTTGACCACCTCGGCCGGGGGTTTTTTGCGGAATCCGTATTGCCCGCCTCCTAAGGCCAGATGGATCGAACAAAACGTACAGCGGTAATTACACCCTCGGGTCGCGGTAAGGGCGTCGCGGAACATGTAGCCTTGCGGTAACAGGTCCCACCGCGGGGGCTTCTCATCCCACTGCGGTACCATGTAGGGCATGCGGTACTGGGGCTGCATCTGGCCCTTTTTGAAGTCTTCAATCAGCCGCGGGACGGTCAGCTCCCCTTCACCGATGACGATGGCATCAGCATGGTGGATGGCTTCGTCCGGAAGGGTGGAGGGATGGATCCCACCGAGGACCACTTTGGCTCCTCGCTCGCGGAAGCGCCGCGCCACCTCATAGGCGCGCATGGCCACGACGGTGGTGACGGTGATGAAAACCAGATCGTAGTCCCGTTCGAAGTTCAGCGGACCGACTATTTCGTCTTGGATCTCGATATCCCACTCGTCCTCAGGAATGAGGGCGGCCAGGGTCGGCAGATTCAGGTTCGGCGTCCGGAACAGCTTCCACACCGAGTCCCATTTCTGATCTTCGGGATGGGGAATGATGAGCCCGAGCTTGTAGTGTCCCATGGCGGATCCTCTTGAATGTCTGTAGGTAGATACCTCTCTTTCTAAAAAGGTTTATCGACGTCGAGACCAATGCCGTGAGAAAACGACAGTGGGATGTAGAGGACAATGCCCTCTCGCCCCTGGACAAAGAGGTACGGTCCAATAAACGGTTCAAAGTTCGTCGGAGAGGCAGGACTGTACGGATTGTCTGAAAACCACACTTCACCTTCAAGACTGGGTGGGGCGACAGGAGATTCCGCGATGGAACAATCGGTTGCCGGAGCTGAATCGGGTTCGACAATGTGTGGGCAGTCGGATGACGCGGCGTGTGTGGTGAATGGAAGAAGCCCGAGGATGCCGGCGAGGAAAAATCTCATCGTGCACCATCTATGCGCCGAAGAAGACTAGCCCGTTCGCGAGAAGAGATCAAGAGTCTTGAAAACGACGAGGGGAAGGAGGTTGGCTTGCCGGACACTTCGCTTCAGCTGCGAATGGGATGAGTGCGGTAGATGAGACTGGCAATTTGAACGATGCGCGTTTAGCCCACCTCATGCAGCTTGATCAGATTGGTCCCGCCTGGTTGTCCCACGCGAGTGCCTGACAGAATCACAATTTTCCCCCCGGTCTTGATCAGCCCCTCGGATTTTACGCGCCGTTCCGCCTCCTCCACGCGCGCATCGGTCTGTTCGATCTGCGGCGTGGTGTAGGGAGATACGCCCCAATAGAGCGCCATCTGTTGCCTGACCGGCTCAAACGGAGTGAGTGCGACAATAGGGGCGGATGGACGTTGTTTGGAAATCAATCGCGCGGTGGACCCACGTTCGCTGAATGTCACGATGGCGCTCGCAGCGATCGATTTTGCTGCGGAGGCTGCCGCGGTACAGATCGCTTCCGGGAAAGACAGGTTGTCCATATCGGTGTGGCGTTTGAGGATGACACCGGGTTCGACGTCTTCCTCGGCTGCCCGGATGATACGATCCATCACCCGGACCGTTTCAACTGGATAGGAGCCGACGGCGGTTTCAGCCGACAGCATCACGGCGTCCGTGCCGTCGAAGACAGCATTGGCAACATCCGATGCTTCCGCTCTGGTCGGGCGCGTCGCCTGTGTCATGGACTCCAGCATTTGGGTGGCCGTGATGACCAGACGCCGACGACGATTCGCTTCAACGATGATTCGCTTCTGCAACACCGGCACGGCTTCCGGCCCCATCTCCACACCCAAATCACCGCGAGCGATCATGACGCCATCCGCACAGTTCAGGATCTCTCGTAAAGACTGGACGGCCTCTGCTCGTTCGATCTTGGCGATGATCGGCAGGTTGCTCCCATGCTCCGCCAACAGAGTCCGAACCGCATCAACATCCTGTGCCCCTCTTACGAAGGAAAGCGCCACATAATCGACACCGTGCTCGACACCGAATTGAATGTCGATTCGATCTTTGTCGGTCAACGTTGGGGCGCTGACGGCGGTGCCGGGCAAATTGATGCCTTTGTGCGAAGTAATCTTCCCGCCGATGATGACGGTGCAGTCGATCCGATCGTCCATGACGCGATCGACAATGAGCTCAATCAGTCCATCATTGATGAGTACGCGTGCTCCTGGGCGAAGATCGCGGGTGAGTGCAGGATAGGTGACTGGGATCTCAAGCCCAGAAGGGGGAGGGGAGACTTGCCCTTCAGATTCCTCCGACATCCGCAGCCGCACCACTTGGCCGGCGTTTACTTGCACCCCATCCTTCGGCAACAGGCCCACTCGAATGCGAGGACCTTGCAGGTCTTGAATAATCGCCACCGCTGACCCATGCCGGTCAGCCGCCTCTCGGATGGCGGTGATCGCCTCAGCATGCGATGCATGTGTACCGTGAGAAAAATTCAGCCGAGCGGCATTCATACCGCTCTCAATCAATCGACTGAGGATGGCCGGCGCACTACTCGCAGGACCGATCGTGCAGACAATCTTGGCTTTTCGCATGCTCGTGTGCAATCACCACCACAAGGCTATTTAGAAACGAGAATAGCATAGATCGATTCTTTTGATAGCATATGTGAGACCGAGTTCTATTTCATGTCCACGAGACCTCTCAGATTCCTGCATTTTGCTTTCCTTTTCTCTCTCGACCGGTAGAATGACTTCATCATAATCTCTATTGATAGCGATCTTGATGATCGACGCCTCTCTTCTCTAACGAAAAGGCGCACACAATGGCGATCCTCATTTCCGTGGCATCCGGCAAAGGTGGGGTGGGCAAAAGCGTGGTCTCAGCCAACCTGGCGCTGGCACTGGCCAAGACCGGACGACAGGTCTTGCTGGCCGACCTCGACGTGGGCGGAGCCGATGCTCATATTATGTTTGGGGAACTCAATCCGTCAGTGACCCTGACGGATTTTCTGAATAAACGGGTCAGCCGGTTAGAGGACATAGCCGTCCCCATCACATTTCATCCGAACCTTCGTCTCATTGCCGGAACCGGCGAGACCTTGGCGACCGCCAATATGGCCTATGCCCGTAAGAAGCGGTTGATGAAACATTTTCAGGAACTCGAGGCCGATGTGGTGGTGCTCGATATCGGAGCAGGGACCAGCTACCACGCCCTCGACTTTTTTCTGATGGCCGACATTCATCTGGCTGTAGCCACTCCAGAACCGACTGCGATACTGGACCTCTACCGATTCATTAAGTTAGCCGCGATTCGCCGTGTCTTGAGCTGTTTTCTCTCGCGGAGCCCTATGTCGGAGGTGCTCTCCAACAAAGATTTCGCGAGCGTAGAAGAAGTCATGGACGTCGCCGGCGCAACCGACGCAGAGGGACGTGCCACGGCGGCAGCTGCGTTGCAATCGTTTCGACCTGGCTTGATCATCAATCGGGCATCCGGCAGTTCGCAGGTCAACGTCCTGTACCTCCGCAAGATCCTCCACCAATACGTCGGCGGCGATCTGACCCTGCTGGGCGAAATCCCCGACGACCCAGCTGTGAGCCAAGCTGTCCGAAAATTCATGCCCGTCATCGAAGCCGCTCCCGAGTCGTCGGCTGCAAAAAGTCTGATGACCGTCTCCGGGGCTGTTGCGCAACTGGTTGAGGCACACGACAGAATACGTGTGGAACATGCGGAGCAATCGCAAGAGAAGCAGACAGGAACACTCTCGCCTGAGCCAGAAGTGACGCTCCCTCTTCTTACTCCTACTCGTGCGAGAACCGATGCGCCGCCCTCACCGCATGCATCGATAACCAAGAGTGGAACGGATATCGTTCAAAACATCAGCAGGGCTGTTGGCTAAATCGAGCTGTCTCGTAGAATCTGGCATGAGGTTGAGGACAGCATAGCGGATCAAAACCCAAGTTCTTTTTCCAGGTCGGCTTTTTTCTTATCGAACTGCTTTTGCTCGGCCTCACTTTTCTGGCTGAACATGCCTTTCATACTTTCGCCGGCTTTTTCCATGGCCCGCTGCGACGCCTCGCTCTGCTTTTTAATCTGAGCCGCCATATCCTTGGCCTTCGGCGAGCCGGAGAATTCGTAGTACATCATCGCCTGCCCCTGCGTGAACGTCGGATCGGGGCGCTTCATGATGGTGTCGCCTCGTAATTCCGCGCGATCCTTCGCCGGCTTGTCTCCTCCTGGTACATACTTCATCCACAGAGCGGCGCTCCTGAGCTTCTCGAGCGACTGTGCCGAGGCTTTCCCCAGTTCACCGATATTGCCGGTTAAACCCTGCGCGTCTTTTTCCTCTGCCTTCATCAATCGGTCAGCATTGGCTGACGCCACCTTTCGTAACGCTTGCTGGAACGCGGGTGGGGAAGCATAGGAGGCTCTCGAGCCGGTATTGGGATCGACCGGACCGGACCGGTTGTTATCGATGTTCCAGGCCGCCTCAAAAAGTCGGAGATCGTCAGGCTTCGCCTGAACCGCCTTCAGGAGCACCCGATTGGCTTCGTGCTGGTCGCCGATGGTTTCAAAATAGCGAAACGCCGAGGTGTGCCCATCGGCCCGCACCGGTTCACCGGAATACAGCAGCCCTTTGACCTCGGCAGCTTTAGCCAAATCCCGCCCGAGCTTCGGCATGTTGGTCTTGGCCCTCGTGACCGCGTGCTTATCATACCGATCCATACACTCGTCAAAGCCGATTTGCATATAGGCGACAAAGAGGGCGCCCGGCTGACCCGATTGTTCAGCTTTTTGCAGCGCAGCTGATCGAGCCAACGCCGCTTTCTTTTCCTCATCACCCAAACAGGGATCATCCGCATGGACCACCGGAGCGGTGAGGACGACTCCGATCAGGGCATATCCGGCTAATTGTATCAGGCGCATGGGTGATGACCTCCGCTTACTTGCCGAATAGGCCTTTCATCATCTTATTCATGTCGACGGGAAGATCGCGGTCGCCGCTCTTTCCACTGTCTTGGGTTTCGCCGGCCTGTTTTCTGCCCGCACGACGCTGCTCCGCATTTTTCCGAAGTTCCTCAAGATTGGGCACACCAGCCCCTCCCATCATCGCACCCATGTCGTTCTTAGTGTAGCCGTCCGGAATCTCGAACAGGGCGGGGTTCTGTTTTTCAATCTTCAAATTGGTCAGCTCACTGGTCATGCGCATCTTCTTGTCGCCTTCTTTGGACAGCATGTCCATCTTGACAGTGATGCCTTCTTTGGTGGTCCAGAAGAAGCCCCCGAATTTACCCGATCCGTCCTTCTTCACGGCCACGACCTTGGACTTGGTGGTTTTCATGCCGTTGATCGTCTCCTGACCGACCTCCGCCTGCTCGACCAGATCGAATGTGTCCATGCCGGACTGGCTCGATGCATCCATCGGCATTTCCATATACATATTGCCCATCAGCTGCCACACGACCTTCTTATCCTTCCGAATGATGGACGTCATGCCGTCCGCTCCACCCATCTCCATCCGATCCTTGTTGGCCGTATGATAGATGCGGGACTTCATCGTCATGCCGCCTTCTGTTTCCATGGTGCTGTCGGCCGAGTAATCGACCTGTACTTCCGGTAGGGATGTCGCACTCACCGTGAGCGGGGCGAGCATGACGCAACTCCACATCGTGGCATGACGCAAGAATTTCATGAACAGATCCTCCTGGAAAGGGATGTTGTGGGGGAAAGAGGATAGCGAGATTTGGTAGGGAGAGTCAATAAGCAGAACTCTGGAGGATAGTGCTCATGGAATCTCCAGACCGATCGGAAAAGTCGCGGCATACCCGTCGTGCGTGGCCGTCGGGTCCAACATTAACGCATCGCCGCCCTGCCGAAAAATGAAGTCTTGCCGATTTCTCATTCTCCGTGAGCCGTTCGACGAGTAGGGGAGACTCCCCTGGACACGATCGGTCAGTTCATCGGGACAATATACTTGCGATGTAAACTCAACAGCCCGGCGAGCCCTCGGTGTCGTGCGAATCTTAAAGTGGATATGCACGGTTCGCATGGGATACCAGCCCGGATAGATCGTCATGAACCGGGCGTCGCCCTGGGCATCCGTCATCTGATGGCCTCGCAAGAACTTCTGGCCGACCGTGTTGAATCCAGGATCTTCGACATCTGAATACACTCCTCTCGCATCGCAGTGCCAGACATCCACCTGGGCATCGGGCAGGGGATGGCACTCGCCGGCGCGGAAGCGAGACACGTGAAAGGTGAGGGCAAAGGGTGTCCCAGGCACGCTCCGCCCACTGATCGGGTCTGTGCGAATATCAGATCGGTGCAATCGTTCATCGACGAAGTAGGGGCCCTCGGTTTGCTCAGGACGGACGACGCAGAGAGGTCGAGACATCGCGTCAAGTGTCGGTATTGCTCCCGGTTTTCCTCCGATGAGGTAGGCGATACTCGTGGTTCCCAACAGAACCAGTGTGTCACGGCGCGAAAGAACGCTCATGAATGGAGCATGCACTATCTTCTCCTCAGTCGTGGGTGGACATTCGAAGGTGGCGGCGGAGACGAAAATGATCCTGAACCTGATGAGAACCCACGAGAAGGCCCATAGAATCCACGTCCACCGTAGCCGCCATATCCGCCATAGCCACCAAATGGTCCCCAGAAACTCCGGTATCCACCATAGGGACTGAACCCGCTATACCCATAGGGTGGATAGTAAGCCCCGTAGTATGGACTTCGATCTCTTCGTCTGTTCGCGGCGATGCTGTTCCAATCGATGATATGTTTCACCTCAAGCAGCGGGTAGGTATAGTCACTTTCGTCCAGCTGTCTTGTCGTCTCACCTGTCACAGTCCCGATCACGGTGATGGGTGTTCCTTCCGGCAAGCTGGCTGGGTCGAGAAATGCTGGCCGAACCGCCAGGAATCGTCCCTCTGACCGAAGACGCTCCTCCGTCAAGAGGCCGTCTTTTGCAGTCGGCAGTTGCAAGATTTCCAATTCGGTTCCCGCTCCCGTTCGTTTGGCCCGAATCACGTTGCCGCCGATCATGACGGTTCGCCCGATGTACTCACTGGGAGCTTGTTTGAGCGCCGCAAAACTGACGGTCGTATCGATTTCTTTTTCCAGTCCAAGAGGCACACCGAGGAGCTCCGTATCACGCTGGACTTGATGGATCGACTCTGCGCAGGCTGAACACATGAGCACTGCCCCGACCAGGGGAGCGAGTATCGACGTGCGAGACATGGTCATTCTCCTCTCCTAGAAGTGATAGGACAGCCCACCAAGGATATGCTGTGCCCGGTAATTGCCGCTGAACCCACCCAAATCACCGAAGGCTTGATCGAACTTGAGCGTCGCACCAGTGTACTTGTATTCGCCGAAGATCGCGATTTTTGGTGTGAGGAACGCGCGCAGACCAGCCAGTACGTTCCATGCTGCCGCCACATCTGAATCGCTTCGTACCGTCGGAGTATCGCCGATGTGGGCGATGGCGGCTCCGATCCCAGCACCGACATACGGCTGAAGCGTGCGACCTGGGTACCGGGCAATAAAATTGGCTCCGACGGTGGTCACTCTCATATGGATACCAGGATCGGTATCTAGCTGCTTGATGTGGGGGGTCGTATGCAACACTTCTCCCTCGATGCCATACCAACTGTGTCCTGGGAAATATCCCACCTTCGCCCCGTAGGTGATTGAATTTTGCAAGTCAAAGTCTACAAAAGGACCAGGCACTCCGGCCTGAGATCCTGTTCCGGCGATACTGTTGATGCGGTCCGCAAAGTTTACCCCTGCGGTTCCGGCAACATACATTTCCGCGGGTGTAGAAATCGGCTTCATGGTGAGGATCATGAGCGTCGCTGCTAGACAACACTGCTTAGCAACTACCGAGGTTTGTGTATGCATATGCGTGCTCCTTCGCGTCATCATACCAAAACTTTTGTGCGTGCACAGTGCCATCATCACAGGCAACCGAAGTCTGCGAAGGGACAGATTGAGAAGAATGGACAGACTGATGAATATTTCGCTTTCCTATCCAAGAATAATTCGGTGTCAGAGGGTCGATAAAATTAGGGTTGACAGATCGACCGTTCTCAAGACATATGGTGTAAGCCCTAGGGAATACAGCAAGACGACAGGATTCCAACGTCACTTCACTTAATGTAAGGAAGGAGCTGAGCATGGGATTGATGGATCAATTGGGACAAGCCGTTGGCGGAATGATGGGTAACCAGGCCGGACAGAATCCTCTTCTGCAAGCTGTGGCAGGCCTTCTCGGAAAGGACAGTGGAATCGGTGGATTAGCCGGCCTCGTTCAGGCATTCCAGAAGAACGGACTCGGTGACCTCGTCAACTCATGGGTGAGCACAGGACAAAACACACCGGCCACACCAAGCCAAATTGAACAGGGCTTAGGAGGTGATCTCCTCAACCAATTAGCAGGAAAAGCAGGACTGTCCTCTGGCGCAGCAAGCTCACAGCTTGCCGGCCTTCTGCCGGATCTTATCGACAAGCTGACACCCAACGGAAAAGTCGAAGCGGGAGGGCTTGATCAGCTCATGAAACTCGTTCAAGGGAAGATGGGTGCTTGAAGAAGAGCGTACGACGTACGCTTGACCCTTCGCCCAAACACCCCAATATGCACACACGGGACCGGCTCGCTGTCTGGATGACCATCGGGCTGGTCACGTTATCAGCTGCTTGGGCACTGCGTGAGCCGCCATCCTCCAGAGTGACTCCTGGGGACTCAGCGTTTCCCACTCTCACTCCGGAAACGATTCCGTTAGTCACGGGTGATGAACCCATCATCGATATTTTTACTCGAGCTGGTTGTGCAGTCTGTCATATCATTCCTGGAATTCCTGGTGCCGACGGTCGAGTGGGACCTCGCTTAGTGCTCGGCACGACAGGCAGAGAACGACTCCGCGACCCTACGTATCACGGGAACGCCACAACCGTGCACGAGTACATCGTTGAATCCGTGCTGGAGCCGCAACAATTCATCGTCCACGGGTACCCAGAGCATACGATGCCAGCTTGGTATGGATCCAAGCTCAGCGCGTTGGCACTGGAAAAGATGGCGTCCTATCTGGAACGTCAGGAGGAGGAGAATCTGGGCCGCTGAGAAGTGATACGAGGTTGGCTTATCGCTTCCGGAGTGGGGTCACGTTACCGGAGGCGCCTCCTTGAATTTTGAATGCGTCTGTCCCGTGATCTCCCATCTGCTTATCGAGCAACGCGTTGACTGCCTCGTCGCCTTTAAGTCCTTCGAGTTTGATCTTGAGACGTAGATTATTGGCGCTATCCGCATTGATGAGCGCCTGCTCCAGCGTGATCTTGTTGTCCTTATATAGTTGAAACAGCACATGATCGAAGGTCTGACAACCCTCGTCCACCCCCTGTTCCATCGCTTCCTTTAGGATATCGACTTCGGCTTTCTTGATAAGATCCTTGATACGTGGGGTATCCAGCATGATTTCCAATGCGGGAACACGCCTGCCATCGACTGATGGAATCAACCGTTGAGAGATAATCGCTCGCAAATTGAGAGACAGTTGCAAATAGATTTGAGCATGGCGCTCGACTGGAAAAAAATTCATGATCCGTTCGATCGCTTGGTTCGCATTATTCGAGTGGAGCGTCCCGATGCAGAGATGACCGGTTTCGGCAAAGGTGATCGCCGCTTCCATCGTTTCTGTATCACGTATTTCTCCAATCAGGATCACATCCGGCGCTTGACGGAGTGTATTCTTCAGAGCGTTCTGGAAGGTTAGCGTATCGAAGCCGACTTCGCGTTGCGTAATGATCGACTTCTTATGTTGATGGACAAACTCAATCGGGTCTTCCACGGTAATGATATGGCCCTGGTGAACGTTATTACGATGGTCGATCATGGCCGCCAGCGAGGTCGACTTACCGGAGCCGGTGGCGCCCACTACCAAGACAAGCCCTCGCTTGGTCATCGCAATATCTTTGATGATCGGGGGGAGTTGTAACTGCTCGACCGTCTGAATCTCAGCTTTAATGTGACGGAAGACCACCCCGACATTACCTTTTTGCCGAAAGATGTTGACACGGAAACGCCCCAACTCTTTATAGTAGAGCGCTAAGTTCATCTCCATCTTTTCTTCGAACTCGCTCCGCTGCTGACCTCGCATGAGAGCCAGTGCCAATGCCTCCAGTTGTTCGTTGGTGAACGGCGGGGCATCAGTTTGCTGAGTCATTCCATGGATTCGGTAGATCGGGGGAGCATCGACAGTCAAATAGAGGTCCGACGATTCGCGATCTACCATGACTTTCAAGAGACTTCGAACATCCATGATGAGACTCTGCCTTTGTGCCTGTTCTACGCAGCTCCGGAAACCGGAGCCCCGAACAGATTAGGATTCATGCTCCGGGACTGCGCTTCGGCTTTATGCACGATTCCACGGGTCGCCAGCTCAAGCAAGGCCATGTCCATGGTTTGCATCCCGTCCTTTTGGCTGGCCTGCATAATACCTGGAATCTGATGAAGCTTGGCCTCGCGGATGAGGTTTCGGACGGCGGTTGTGGCAACCATGATTTCCAGAGCCGCGACACGTCCACCCATTTTTTTCTTCAGCAAGGTTTGAGTCAGCACGGCTTCCAGGGCCTCTGACAACTGGGTCCTAATTTGGGCTTGTTGCGCCGGCGGGAATGCATCGATGATTCGGTCAATGGTTTTCGGGGCGCTCGACGTATGGAGTGTCCCGAAGACTAAGTGTCCGGTTTCCGCCGCGGTCAAGGCCAGTTGGATGGTTTCGAGATCCCGCATTTCACCCACGAGCACGATATCTGGATCTTCCCGAAGCGCAGACTTCAGCGCATTGGCGAAAGACAGCGTGTGGACACCCAGCTCCCGTTGATTGACTAAACACTTCTTGGACTTATGGACGAACTCGATCGGATCTTCGATGGTGATAATATGGCCTTCAAACGTGCTATTGAGATAATCCACCATCGCAGCAAGGGTGGTGGATTTTCCTGAGCCGGTCGGCCCCGTCACCAGAATCAAACCTTTTTCCTTATCGCAGAGTTGTCGCAAGATCGGCGGCATCCCTAACTTTTCCAAGGGGACAATGGTGGTTGGAATGTTCCGAAACACGGCTCCGAGTCCCCGCTGGTGCACGAACACATTCACTCGGAAACGGGCAATGTCCCCGAGTTCGAATGAAAAATCACACTCCCGCTTTTCTTCGAAGGTTTTCCGTTGGGAATCGCTCATCATATCGTAGATGAGGGCGTGTGTTTCATCGGGAGTCAGGGGAGGGTGGTCCAGCTTTTTCAAATCCCCGTGAATACGAATCATCGGAGGTTCACCGGCACTGATATGACAATCCGAGGCACCTTCCTTGACTGAAAATGTGAGCAGCTTAGAAATATCCATCGCCCGTGATCCTCAGTGCGTCTGGGTTGTAGGTGAGGCGAACATTTCTTGTGCATCATGCCACAGCAAATCCGGAAAGCAAGAAAATTGGCCGAAAATGCGAACGCAGGCAGTGAGGATTAGGGAAGACCTGTTTCACGAATCACGAGCCGCAGGGCATTGAGGGCTTCGTCGATCTGGTCGGTGGTGTGCTCCGAGGTCACGGTGAAGCGGATCCGACTGGTTCCATCTGGAACGGTCGGTGGGCGGATGGCCGTGGCATACACCCCATGCGCGAGCAGACGTTCAGCGAATGTGGCGGCGGAGACGGCCTCACCGAACAGAACCGGTACAATAGGGCTGGCCGTCGGAGAAAGCCTGCACCCAAGGCCTTTCAGCCCTTCAAAGAGGCGTTGTCGATTCAACCAGAGTCGGGCCCGACGTTCCGGTTCACGATCGATAACCGTCAACGCGGCCGACGATGCAGCGGCGACGGCGGGAGGAAGTGCGGTGGTAAACATAAACGAACGGGCGGTATTGATTACGTACTGTACGAGATCGTGCGTGCCTACCAGGAACCCACCGTAGCTGCCCAGCGCCTTACTCAGCGTGCCCATATGAAACGGTATCCGGCGCTCCAAGTCAAAATGCTCAATGGTGCCTCGTCCAGTCCCTCCCATGATGCCGGTCCCGTGTGCATCGTCGACATACAACATCGCCCCATATCGTTCGGCTAGCGATACCAAGTCAGGCAGTGGAGCGAGATCACCATCCATACTAAATACCCCTTCGGTGAGAATGAGTGTGGAACGATCCGTGGTGCGATTCCGAAGTAGGGACTCAAGATGGTCACAATCACCGTGGCGAAAGACTCGAAAGTCTGCCTGACTTAATCGACACGCATCGAGCATGCTGGCATGGCACAATCGATCGGCCAGGATCAGGCCGCCGCTTCCAATAAGAGCAGGAATGACACCAAGATTGGCGAGGTACCCAGCCCCAAACAGCAGGGAGGCTTCGGTTCCCTTAAACATCGTCAATGCCGTTTCGAGGTGCGCATGGGGGGGCAATGTTCCACTAACCAAGCGGGAAGCACCGGACCCCGTCCCATACCGTTCCGTGGCCACGCGTGCAGCCTGCACAACTTCGGGATGCATGGTCAGACCAAGGTAGTCGTTGGACGACAGTAAGATCACCTCGCGTCCTCCATAGTGGATGTTCGACCCGGTCGCCGACTCCACCGGTGTCAACGCGCGGAGCAACGACTGATCACGGAGTTGGTGAAGTTTTTCTCGAAACATCATACTGATCCTATCATTATTCATGATCCACTCTGCGGCGTTCTACCTCCATGGTGTACAAGTCCTCATCGCATTGACAAGGAAATTCATTCCCTAGTATAAGACAACGGTTCTGCAGCAGAAAGATGGTGACAACCGTTAACTGACGTGATGGGTTTTTATGTCATATCGAATTAAAGTTCCGCCTCGGACATTACCTGTTGATGAAGCCCACCTGGTGAGTGGATTGGAGCATTGGGTGCTCGGACTGCAGCGGTACCGATGGTCCATCATCGTAGGATTCATTCTTCTGCTGCTCACGGCTGGGGGAATATGGGGTGTCTTTTGGTATGACGCAGAAAATGCCAGCAAGGCCCAAGAAATCGAGCGGGAGGCCACCCTACATCTCTTCACACGCCCAGGCAACGATCCGCAGAAAGCAGCCGCAAACGTGAATGAAGCGATAGCACTCTACAAGAAGGTGGTAGAGGAGTATCCGAGAACGCCGACCGCCCCTCTTGCGCAATTTAGTCTGGGAAATGCATTTCTTCAGGCGAACAATCTTGACTCAGCCATCGAATCATATAAGCGGTTCATTTCGACGTACGGGTCAAACATCTCACTTCTCGGCCTTGTTCATCAAAAACTTGGGTATACTTATCTGTTGAAGGGAGATATCGACCAAGCCGCGAAGACTTACTCGGCGATACTTGAGATCCCTGGGGCGATGAATCGTGACTATGCGATGTTTGAACTGGCACGGCTGGAAGAAAATCGCTCAAAACCGGACGTTGCACTCAAATATTATCAAGACCTGATCAAGACATACCCTGATTCTCCCTTAACCAGCGAGGCCGCCGTGCGCGTGAAGGTTCTCGAGGCCAAGAACACTTCGGAGTCGCCCCCGACCACTACAGAAGTTCCTGATTCCACACCCTCTAAGCCATAAGACAATCATTTCCTCTGGCCAAGGGCAGGCCCTCCGGCACCCCAATTCTTCAAGGTGGCCGTCCGTTACCGAGCGATATTGAGGAGGTCCCCAGCACGAATGAGGCTACTGGAAAGGTTGTTGCGGGCCTTCAGGGTCTGAATAGGAATACCGAACCGACGGGAGATTTTCCCAAGCGTATCTCCGCCCCGAACACGATACCACTGAGAAGAACTGATCTTCCCCTGTCGAGTCTGTCGGGTCTTCCGAACCTGTGTCCGCTCGGGAGAGACCTTCGCGAACTTGTGCGTTGGAACTCGCTCGAGCAATTTTATCACCTTGGGGCTCGTCCCAACCGGAACTTTTAAATGATATGCCGTATCGCCGGGGGGTGTGGCATCTCGCCGAAGTTCAGGATTCAGGAGCCGGAGTTCGTCGTACGGAATACCCGTAACGTTGGAGATAGCCCGGAAATGCAACGGGCGAGTCACTATCACTTCCTCAAATTCATGCGGAGCGACCGGAACGTGGTTAAATCCGTATTGGTCCAGGTTCCGCGCGATGATCGTGGCAGCCATGATGCGCGGGACGTACTGTTTCGTCTCTCGCCGAATATGTTTCGTTCTCGAAATTTCAGAAAATGATTCCGCCTGGGCCTTGTTGAGCGCACGCAGGACCTTTCCCTCACCTGCGTTATATGCCGCCATAGCGAGAGGCCATGTTCCGAAGAGATCGTACAAATCCCGGAGATAACGAGCGGCCGCTATCGTCGACTTAATGGGATCTCGCCGCTCATCCACGTAGTGATCGATGCGTAGCCCGTAGATCTTTCCGGTTCCCTTCATGAACTGCCATGGCCCTGTCGCTTTCGCGCGGGAGTATGCATAGGGATTGAATCCGCTTTCGACAAGAGACAGATGGACAAGGTCGCTCGGAAGATCGAACTCAGCGAAAATGTCTTCGACCAACGGGCGATATCGGTTGAGGCGTAAGAGCCACTGTTCAAATCGGTCCCGGATTGACGTATTAAAGAAACGAATGTGGCTTTGCACGGTTTGATCAAAGACAACCGGAATGTTATAGACTGGACCTAAATCCTCCTTGCGCTCTGCCTCCACCGCGTCTACCACATCCTCTTTGGGCGCTTCACCCTTATCCTCAGTCTCGGGCATATCCGCCTCTGATGGGGAGGCCGTCAATTCAGGTTCCAGCTCTGGTTCCAACGGGACCAAGTTGGGGTCGACATCTTCGCTTTCCTGCGAAGCTTCGCTGGTGTCAACGGCCTGCGTTTCCGGTGACGCTTTTGCTTCTTCGAGAAGGGTCTCTGGGGAGGTTTCCTGAAGAGAGACATCTTGTTGGACCGAAGTGGTCTCGTCCGCCCAACCCCGTGATTGTGGGACGACGATCGCAACACTCACCGCAAGGATTACTGCCAGTCTCACGTCCATACCCCACAGTTTTTTCCAAGTCCGTATCATGAAAAGCACCAGTTGAGAGCCTATCGACCTGCTGAAGACTTGTCAAGAAACCGTATGGGCAAAATGTTCCTACTGGCCGCTTTCATCCTATAAGATTGACGAAGACGATCGATGCGCGAACCGACCGTGTTTTCGTGTTTTGCAGACAGATGATTAAGCGATCGAAAGAGAGAAAGCCTTGATAGCACGGCTAGTTCGGGAATTCGATTTCTTGACAGTCTCCCAGCGCAAATGGTAGCGTGCTGCCTCTTCAAACAGTTTATCCCACCAGATTAACATGGTTACTTTGTGAGGAGGATTGATCGATGCTGAAGCGCTATCTTTTGGCCCCCGGCCCCACGCCTATCCCCCCCGAGGTATTACTGGCGATGGCTCGCCCGATGATCCATCATCGCGCCCCTGAGTTCGACCCGATTTTTTCCGAGGTACGCGAGGGACTCAAATGGCTGTATCAAACACGCAATGATGTCCTCATGTTGGCGGCTTCGGGGACAGGGGGAATGGAAGGCTCAGTGTCAAACTTTTTATCACCTGGCGACAAAGCGCTCTATATCAACGGAGGAAAATTTGGGGAGCGCTGGGGCAAGCTCTGCAAGACCTTTGGAGTACAAGCAACCGAGATCAAGGTCGAATGGGGACATGCGGTCAATCCGCAACAAGTAGCCGATGCCCTCAAGAAAGATCCGTCGATCAAAGCCGTCTACGTACAAGCCAGTGAGACCTCGACCGGAGTGTCCCATGACGTGAAGGCCCTGGGAGAGATTCTCAAGGGCTATGCGAATACCATTTTGGTCGTCGACGCCATTACCGCCCTGGGTGTATTCGATATTAAGACGGATGCGTGGGGTCTCGACGTCGTGATCACCGGTTCCCAGAAAGCCTTGATGCTGCCTCCCGGCATGGCGTTCGTCAGTGTCAGCGACAAGGCCTGGGCCCTAGCCGATAAAGCCAAGAACGCGGCGTTCTATTTCAACTTCAAGAAAGAACGTGAAAGTCAGATCAAGAACCAAACCGCCTATACTCCAACCGTGTCGCTCATCATCGGCCTTCAAGAAGTGTTTCGAATGATGAAGGCGGAAGGCCTCGAGAAGATGTTTGCCCGGCAGGGTCGGTTGGCTCATGCCATGCGCGAAGGTGTGAAGGCCGCCGGAATGGCCCTATTTCCAAAAGAATCTCCCAGCGATGCCCTGACGGCCGTGTGTGCACCGGAGGGAGTCGACGGGCAGGCGATCTATAAGAATCTTCGTGTACAGTACGGCATGACCGCAGCCGGCGGCCAGGACCACCTTAAGGGAAAGATCTTCCGGCTCTCTCACATGGGCTATGCTGACTCCTTTGATGTCATCACAGCCTTAGCCGCCACCGAGATGGTCTTAAAAGGACTCGGACATCCGGTTAAACTGGGAAGCGGCGTCGGAAAAGCCCAAGAACTGTTATTGGCAAAATAACCACGGCGAGGATGACATGGCCGCAGCAGGCATGAAGATTTTGATCAGCGACAGTTTGTCGAAGCAAGGCGTGGAGGTGCTCGAAAAGGCAGGATTCACTGTGGTGGTGAAATCCAAAATGCCGAAGGAGGAGCTCTTCACGGAGATCAAGGACGCCGACGGTTTGATCGTGCGATCCGGCACAAAGGTGACGGCGGAACTCATTGCTGCCGCCGACAAACTCAAAGTCGTCGGGCGGGCCGGGTCAGGTCTCGACAATGTCGATACGCCAGCCGCCACACGACGAGGAATCGTCGTGATGAATACGCCAGGCGGCAACACGGTCACGACTGCCGAACATACGATGTCAATGATCTGTGCCATGAGCCGACGCATTCCCCAGGCGACAGCCTCCGTGAAAACCGGTAAATGGGAAAAAGATAAGTTCATGGGAGTCGAGCTCTACAACAAAGTGCTGGGCATCGTGGGTGCCGGACAGATCGGGAGCCACCTGACCAAGATGGCCCAGGGCATCGGCATGAGTGTCGTCGCGTTCGACCCGTATCTGGCCCCTGAACGAGCCGAGCAAATGGGCGTCACGATGGTGGATCTCGATGAGCTCTTCCGCCGAGCCGACATTATTTCAGTTCATACTCCCCTCACCCCAGAAACACGTGGAATCATCAATGCGCAGGCGATTGCCAAGATGAAACCAGGGGTCCTGATCGTGAACTGCGCTCGAGGCGGCATCATCAATGAAACCGACTTGTGTGAAGCCTTAAAAGCCAAACATGTGGCTGCCGCCGCCTTTGACGTCTTTGAGGAAGAGCCTGTGAAGCCGGACAATCCTCTGCTCGCCCTGGATAACTTTATCTGCACCCCACACATTGGAGCGCAAACAACCGAAGCCCAGGAAAATGTCGCAATTGGGATCGCGGAGCAGATCGTCGACTACTTTACAAAAGGCGTCGCGAGAGGTGCCGTCAACATTCCGTCCGTCGCCCCGGAACTACTGCCTCGGCTGCAACCTTTTCTCACACTGGCCGAAAAGATCGGCTCCCTCCAAACACAACTGATTCAAGGAGGAACTGAGCGAATCGTGGTCGAATACAGCGGTGAAGTCGCCACACTGTCGGTCGCACCACTCACCATCGCTGTCTTGAAAGGATTACTGACTCCGATCTTGGAGCACCCAGTCAACTATGTGAACGCACCGATCGTGGCGAAGGAGCGCGGCATCGAAGTCAAAGAAATTAAGAGCACGGATGCCGGTGATTTTACAAGTCTCATACGCGTTCGCGTTGAAGCCGGCAAGATGTCGCACCAGGTAGCCGGGACGCTCTATCATAAGAAAGAGGCCAGGATTACCGAGATCGACCAATTTAAAGTGGAAGTCGTACCCGAAGGGCACATGTTGCTGATCCACAATGTTGACCGACCAGGCGTCATCGGGATGGTTGGAAAGGTCTTAGGTGATCATGGAATTAACATTCTCCGGATGCAATGTGCGTTGGAAAAGCGGGGAGGGGATGCGTTGCTGATCATCGGGTCCGACACAGAGTTTCCCGCTTCGGCCTTGGACGAAATCCGATCAAGCTCGAATATTCGTTCTGTCAAAATCGCAAACCTCTCATAACGGTGT
Organism: Nitrospira sp.; assembly: GCA_016715825.1. NCBI lineage: Bacteria > Pseudomonadati > Nitrospirota > Nitrospiria > Nitrospirales > Nitrospiraceae > Nitrospira > Nitrospira sp. Next base: position 984,029 of record JADJXO010000001.1, read on the forward strand.
TCGTCATGAGGGTGTTATGACCTTTGCTCCTCCGAGTCGCCGTCCTTCATCGGAGAAGCTTTCTCCTACCCATGAGCACTCATTAGTCCCTGTGGGGATGGCCACCATCCTTCCAGAGGCCGCCAATTACCTGAGGCAACTCGAGTCCGATCTGCTCGCCAGCTTCCATCAATATGGGTACGATGAAATTATCCTCCCGACATTCGAGTATTTCGATGTCCTCGCGCCTGGCCTTGAACCAGCCTTACTGGAACAGTCCTACAAGATCGTCGATCGGACGACCGGCCGTATTCTGCTGTTGAGACCAGATGTCACCGCACAAATTGCACGAACGGTGGCCATGGGCATGCTCGGCACTCGGTTGCCGTTACGTTTGTCGTACCGAGCCACCGTCTTTCGCTATGAGCCCGAACATGCCGGACGTGATCGAGAACTCTTTCAAGTCGGTGCCGAGCTGATCGGGGCTGATGACTCGTCCGCAGATTGCGAGATCATCATGTTGATGATCGAATCCCTGCGCCAGATCGGATTGTCTTCCTTCAAGATTTCGCTCGGGCACGTCGGGTTTTTTAAAGGACTTCTCGTGCGTGCCGGCCTGTCCCCTGAAGGCCGGAAGCGGGCAGAGCAGGCTGCGGCAAGAAAGGACTTTCCCTGGCTTGGAGAAATTCTCTCACACGAGCGTGTAGGCAAGCGATCCGCCCGCGCAATTTTGGATGCACTGGAGCTTTGCGGGAGGGCGGACGTCCTTTCAAAAGGGCGCGCCTTGGCCAGGGGTGAACAACCGCTGATCCGATCCTTAGACCGATTGGCACAGGTCTATGACTCGCTTGGCGCGATGGGATTACAGGATGACGTACTCCTGGATCTCGGAGAATTTCGCGAGTTTGAGTATTATGACGGGATTGTGTTCGATGTTTTCACAGACGGTATTGGAATCGAGTTAGGTGGCGGCGGGCGATACGACCGTTTAATTGGCCGCTTTGGTCGAGACATTCCATCCACTGGATTCGCGCTCAACGTAGATCGGATCTTTCGTGGACTGAACCTCACTCATACCCCAAAGGCTCTGACGCCGGCAATCCTTGTCGTCGGTCCGGTGACTCAAACAAAAGAGATCGTATCGGTGGCCCAACAACTACGTCGGACAGGTGCTCGAGTCATTCAACGAGCTGTGCCAGCATCGACTCGTGATCTTGTCAAGGTAGCCGCCGATGCTGGGCTCGACGCTGCCGTTCCTACCACCATCGTCATCGGTTCAGGTACGATGGGCCATGGCCACGTGACTGTACTCCAGCATCGCGGACGTGAGCGCACAGGGAAAACGAGCGCTCCACCACACACGAAAACGATGTTACTGCGTGACCTTCTTGCAAGCTTTAGCACGAACCGCGAAGGTGTGTCATGAAATCCGTTGGCGCCGTCGATCTCTCTCAACCAAAACTTCCCCCACAGAATCTTGAGGCAGAACAGTCGGTGCTTGGGGCCATCCTTCTGGATAACGCTGCCATGCCGAAAGCCATGGAACTCCTCGTCGATGAAGATTTCTATCGGACGGCTCACAAACGCATCTACCAAGCCATGCTGGAACTGTCCGACACCGGCGAAGTGATCGACCAGATCACGCTGACCGAGCAGCTCAAGTCTCGCGGGGAGCTTGAGGCGATCGGAGGCGCCGCCTATCTTGCAGAACTCGTCCAGATGGTCCCGAGCTCGGCCAACATTCGCTACCACTGCAAGATCGTACGTGACAAGGCTGTCGCGAGGCAGTTGATCAGCACCTCCACGGAAGTGTTGACCAGGGGGTATGAAGGAACGGCTTCTATCGATGACCTTCTCGATTTTGCCGAACGATCGGTCTTCAGCATCGCGCAAGGCAAGCTCGAGCGTGCATTTAGTCCGATCAGCCAGGTCATTAAGGAAAGCTTGGATGTCATTGATCAGCTCTCAAAACGAAAGGAACACGTCACCGGAGTCCCGACCGGTTACTATGACCTTGACGACCTCACAGCAGGGTTGCAAGCCTCCGATTTAGTGGTGGTGGCCGGACGGCCCAGCATGGGGAAGACAAGCCTGGCATTAGGGTTTGCCACACATGCCGCCATCCATGCCAACGCCGTCGTCGGCATTTTCAGCTTGGAAATGTCCAAGCCCCAGATCGTGCTTCGCATGCTCAGTTCGGAAGCGCGAGTCGATTCGCATGCGCTGCGAACCGGGAAACTCCAAAAAGAAGATTGGTGGCGTTTGGCAGAGGCCGCAGGACGGTTGGAGCAAGCACCGATCTTTATCGACGACACCGGCGGCATCACCGTTCAACAGATGCGCGGCAAAGCCCGACGACTCAAGGCTGAAAAGGGGCTGGATTTACTCCTCGTGGACTACTTGCAGCTCATGCAAGGGCGTAGCGATTCTGAATCTCGTCAGCAAGAAATATCCGATATCTCCCGCTCATTGAAAGCTTTGGCCAAGGAACTCAATGTCCCGGTGGTCGCCCTCTCGCAGCTGAGCCGTGCGGTCGAGGCTCGCAAGCCTCCGATTCCCATGCTGGCAGACTTACGTGAAAGCGGGGCGATTGAACAGGATGCCGATGTCGTCATGTTTATCTACCGAGAAGATGTCTACGACCAGAATTCGGAGCGTAAGGGGATCGCCGACATCATCGTGAGCAAACATCGAAACGGGCCCATCGGAAAGCGAGAACTATTTTTCCAGGACCGTTTTGCCAAGTTTGAAAGCCTCGATCTGCGCGAAGCCTAACTCGGTTTGCGCAACACTCGAACACTCGGTATAATCTTGGGTGTTCCTTCTCTATCCACATCCGAACGAACACCGATAGGGACATCCCCAATGGCTTTGAGCTTTCGATCGTCTTGGCATCATCTCACTGTCCAAGGAATAAGACTGACCATCCTATTTCTGCCCTGTGCCCTGGTCGCGTGCGTGACTGCAACTCAGCCACACATAACGGATCCGCTTCCTGCCACGACCACGCAGCAAGCGCCACAGACCGCTCCAGAATCAGATGCGACCTATCATTTTATGATGGGACATCAAGCGGAGCTCGCCCAAGATCTTGATACAGCCTTGAAGGAGTACCAGGCTGCACTCAAGGCCGATCCACAATCACATGAAGTCAAATCGAGACTGGCAGCACTACATTTTGCACTCGGTGATACAACGAAGGCCGTCCAGTACGCCGAGGAAGTCGGACAAGGGTCCGGGCAAGACCCTCAACTCCTGACGCAGATGGCCGGTATTCTCGCCAGCGCGGGGAAACCAGAACGTGCACTCGAATTATTAGATCAAGCGATTGCACGCAACCCGGAGCGGGGAGAGTCGTACTTTCCAAAGGGGCTCATCTTACTCAATCAAAAACGAGTCGTCGAAGCCGAAGAGGCGGTCAAGAAAGGTTTGCAATATACCTCGGACTCACCGGTCGGCTATTACTACTTAGGACGCATCTCTATTGAAGCCGGAAATCTGGAACAGGCCCTCTCCAGCTTCGACCGTGCGATCACTGTGAACCCAGCTTTCGAGCCGGCGTATCTAGCCCAAGCATCAGTTTATGAGTCGCGCCAAGAGAAAGATAGGGCCATCGCCGTTTTAAAAAAATTCCTCGCGCAGGTGAATCCCAGAAACCGAGAAGTTCGTCAGCATCTGATCCAACTTTACATCGCCACCAAAGACTATGCCGGTGGTCTTGCAGAACTGAACACGATGCTGGAGGAAAACCCCGGCGATCTGGATGCCCAATTACGCATGGCACTGATCCATGGAGAACAAAAGGAGTTTTCACAGGCGATCGCTCAGCTGACCGACATTCTGAAGGCCAAACCGGCCGAATTGAAAGTGCGCGACTACCTTGGCTATCTGTACGAAGAGACGAAAGACTTTCCCAAGGCCATGGAAACCTATCGCTACAACCTCCACTTGGATCCAAGGTTTGTCGACAGTCACATTCATCTTGGGGTGCTCCTCTATCGGCTCAAGCAATTTCCCGAGGCTGTCACACATCTGGACGAAGCCGTTCGTCTCATGCCAAAGCAGCCAGAACCCCACATCGTGTTGGGCTTAGCACATCTGCAAAGCGAGGAGTTTGAAAAGGCCTCCGACGCGTTTCGAGAGGGGATTCGTCATAATCCCAAAAACGCCGACCTTCATTTCAACCTTGGTACGGCCTACGACAAGCTGAATCGTTTTGATGACGTGGAACGCGCAATGGAAACCGCCCTGTCCCTCGATCCCCACCATGCTGATGCGTTGAACTACCTCGGTTATAGCTATGCCGAACGAGGGATCAAGATCGACCAGGCCCTATCCCTCACCAAACAGGCGGTGGCACTCAAACCGGAAAATGGATACTACATCGATAGCCTTGGTTGGGCATTCTATAAATCGGGGCAGCTCTCTGAGGCGCTTACGGAAATCAAACGAGCCGTCTCACTCGTCGGCGACGACCCCGTCATCTATGAGCATCTCGGAGAGATTTACATGAAGCAGCAGAAGATGACCGACGCCCGTGACGCATGGATTCATTCGTTGGAGCTCGACCCCTCCAATGAAAAACTGCTCCAGCGCTTCCGCGAGCAGGGCATGGCCAATCCGGCCTACGAAGACCGGATTCAACAGGCCAAGCGCCGCGTTTCAGAGAAAATGCAACATCCCCAAGCCACTCCTCAAACCCATCCTGACTGATCACTGATCCTAGCGGGAAGCACTCTGATTCTCCCAGACTCTCGGCTCCTTACTTCCACGACCTAAAAGGACGCCAACCCCACCCGGATAGCTCCTGAGTGCCAATTCTTGGCACTCTCGAGCAGTTTATGGGAAGGCCAAGAAGCACCTTATCCGCTCAGCAACGACTGATTCTTCATAAGTTGTTGCATCATCAAGGATTGCTGGTACGCTAGGCCTTGTCACTGACCGGCACCAAACCTGCTATAGGCACCGGTAGGCGGCAACACAGGCGCCGCAGATGATCAACCGGGCCGTCAGTGAACCATCAACAAGGAGGCAGTACGATGTTGAAGTCGCTCCGCAAACAAGAGGGTTTTACCCTCATCGAGTTGATGATCGTCGTGGCGATCATCGGAATCCTGGCGGCCATCGCCATCCCTAACTTCTTGCAGTACCAGATGAAGTCTCGGCAGTCCGAGGCCAAGACGAACCTCGGTGCCATTAAGACATCTGAGGTGTCCTGGCAGGGTGAGCGTGGGTGCTTCCTGACGGTGGCCCTCGCACCGGCAGTCGCGCCGGCGGCCGGTACCAAGAGCCAGCCACAGAACTGGAACCTGGCTGGAGCAGCATGGCTTCTTCCCACCCCTGCAGCCGCCACTGGATGGTGTGTCGGTGCTGCTGGTGCCGGTATATCGTTGGGGACATTTGCTAATCTTGGATTCCAGGCAACGGGGAACGTCTTGTACCAGTACGGGACTGGGACCTATGCGGTTTCGTATACCTCTTGCCTGGGACCAACAGCGGCCCCCGCAGCCTTAATAACTGGTGAAAACGGTGCCACGGACGTTGGCCCGACGGCGGCCGGGTTCAGGGCGACAGCGGTGAGCAATCTGGACGGAGATGCTAACCTCTCGGTCTGGGCCTCGGCTGATGCCACGGGTGCGTCAGACTGCGTACCTGGCTTCTTCTAAGAAAGGGTAGGTCCTGAGTCGTGCGTGTGTCCCGCCGACTGGTGACGGTCGGCGGGACCTCGTGCATTTAGGGATCGAGTCGTTATGTCGAGCTTGTCATACCCGGCCACCCGTACTCACGCATTCTCAAAGAAACCTATCCTGGCATGGACCGCTGTCACGCTGATCACACTCATCTTCTTGGCACTGGTCATATTCCTCCAACGAAATCTAGATCTGCGTATCGATGCACATGCAGCCAAGATCGAAGAGCTCGCGCAACTACCTCGTGGAGAGTATCTCAAACCTGCTCTGTTGGGCTATCACCATGTGGGTGCCGATGTCTTGTGGTTACGACTCCTTCAAGTCCTCGGGAAAAAGAACAATACTGCCGACGAGTATGAGTGGCTGTACCATGCGCTCGACGTCGTCACCACATTGGATCCGCAGTACGCCTACGCCTACTACGTGGGTGGCGTGGTGCTGAACAACTATGCCAATCGCGTCGACCTGAGCAACCGCCTATTGGAAAAGGGACATCGTGCAAACCCAGGCGAATGGAATCTTCCCTTCTTGCTTGGCCATAACCACTATTTCGTCCTCGGGGATGCCACCAAGGGAGCTGACTACATCAGCACAGCGGCGCGCACTTCAGGCGCTCCAGATTTCCTTCCTGGTTTAGCGACACGAATGCATGCAGAGGCCGGCAATCCGGAAGTCGCTCTCCAGTTTCTCGAAGCATTGTGGAGAGAGAATCCAGACCTTGTCGTCCGGGAACAGCTAGAGACGCGGGCCAAGGAAGTGATAATCGAGCGTGATCTCAGAACACTCGAACGCGCAATCAAACACTACCGGACACAACATGGAATGGTCCCGAGGACACTCACAGACCTCATCTCTACAGGGTATCTTTCGCACATTCCAGAAGAGCCATTCGGTGGATCGTACGACCTCAATGCCAAGACAGGACACGTGACGAGCAGTACCCATTCCACCCGACTGAAAGTATTTCGGCGTGATCTGGAAGGCGGCATCTAGCCACTGGATCTCCCTATGAACATGACGCGTGAACAGATCGTGAGAATTGAGCACTTGTCGAAAGTGTTTCGCGTCGGTTTTTGGGGGCGACGTGTGACCGCTGTTGATGACTTGTCGCTTGAAGTACAGCAGGGAGAGATCTATGGCTTTCTAGGACCGAATGGGGCTGGAAAGACCACGACGATCAAGATGCTGATGGGGCTTATCTACCCCAGTAAGGGAACGGCAAGCCTATTTGGCCAACCAATCGGCAACCATATGGCGAAATCGAAGGTTGGATTTCTTCCGGAATCCCCATACTTCTATGATTATCTGACGAGTCGAGAATTCTTACGATTTTACGGACACCTTTTTGGACTCTTGGGGCGTACGCTTGAAAAACGCATTGATGAGTTGCTGGAGCTGGTCGGCATGACCCATGCGCGCGACCTACAATTACGAAAGTTCTCAAAGGGCATGTTGCAGCGGGTCGGGATCGCCCAGGCTATGATCAATGATCCTGAGTTGGTCATCTTGGATGAGCCGATGTCCGGGCTCGATCCGATTGGGAGAAAAGAAGTGCGAGATCTAATTCTTCGCCTCAAGGAGACTGGCAAGACCGTGATGTTCAGTTCACACATCCTTCACGATGCGGAGCTGCTGTGTGATCGTGTGGCTATGATCATGAAGGGAAAACTCGTCGCGTGTGGACTGGTGTCTGAATTGATCGACCACGGAACAACGCAAGAAGTAGAAATGGTCGTGGATCGACTCTCTCCCGAGGGTGTCGAACAGCTACGGCCCTTCACGCTCAAAACCGTGCTTCATGGAGAGCGCGTGGTTGCAACATTGGCCAGTCAGAGGCACGTCGATGACGCGTTGGAAGTCATCAGATCACACCAGGCCAAACTCGTGTCTCTTCTTCCTCATAAAGCATCGCTCGAGGATCTGTTCATTCGTAAGGCGAAGGGAGTGCATCATGTGACAGAGGTTCCTGCATGAAAGTGATCTCGATTGCGCTCAACACGTTCCGTGAAAATCTCAGAGATAAACTGCTCTACAACTTGTTAATCTTCGCGCTCCTCATGATCGGAAGCTCGCTGATCTTGATGCGCTTGACGCTGGGAGAATTTCATCGGCTGATTTTGGATATCGGACTGGGCAGCATCAACTTCTTCGGAGTCTTGATCGCCATCTTCGTAGGAATCGGTCTTGTCAGCAGGGAAATTGAGAAGAAAACCATCTATACGATCGTTTCAAAACCGGTCGCTCGCTTTCAGTTTCTTCTCGGCAAGTATGTAGGTCTCAGCCTGACACTTCTCATCAATACCGCGATCATGGCTGGTGGATTGCTGGTCGTCCTCTATGTGCAAGAGGTTCCGATCCATGCCGTGCTTTTCAAAGCGCTGGGCCTGATCGTCGTAGAGTTTATGGTCATCACAGCTGTCGCGCTGCTGTTTTCGACATTCTCAAGCGCCACGTTCAGTGCCATTTTTACCTTGGCTCTGTATGTGATCGGCCACCTCACACCTGACCTCAAGGCGTTCGGCGAAAAGATGGGGGGACTGGGGAAAACGATCGTGGAAGGGATGTATTACGTCCTGCCGAACCTCGACCGTTTCAACCTCAAAGGGCATGTCACCCATCAGATCGACGTACCGACAGGAGATCTGTTTGTGATTGGTCTTTATGGGATAGCCTACACCGCCTTCCTTCTCACCCTTGCTTCCGTCATCTTCCAACGGCGGGATTTTCGCTAACGACGACAGAGGCCGCGCTGTGTCACATCTCGTGAGCGTACTACCAGGGTTCCTCCATCATGTCGTAATAGCGCCTTCGGATGCGGAGGACACATGCCTTGCATATTTTCCCATCACCCCTGTGGTATAGCGCGGAATAGGAAACTTGACCTTCTTGAGTCGAGCGCTGATTTCTTTTTGTGATACCGCCACATCTAATCGACGCTTGACGATATCAAAGGTAATAATGTCACCGGTCTTCACAGCAGCGATCGGGCCTCCCTTGACCGCTTCAGGAGCAACATGCCCGGCCATCAATCCATGCGTTGCACCGGAGAACCGACCATCAGTCAGCAACGCAACTGAGTCGCCGAGCCCGGCTCCCACGATGGCTGCGGTCACGCCCAACATTTCCCGCATGCCAGGGCCCCCAGCCGGGCCTTCGTACCGAATCACCACGACGTCGCCAGGCTTTATGTGACCGGCCTTTACTGCCACAAATGCATCTTCCTCTCGATCATAGACTTTTGCCGGCCCTTGAAACTTGGTCATCGAATGGCCGGCCACCTTCACCACACAGCCTTCCGGTGCCAAATTTCCTTTCAGAATCACAAGCCCACCAGTTGACTTGATCGGGTGGGTGAGGGGACGCAAGACTTGTTGACCTGGTGTTTCATTGGCGGTCGAGGCTTCTTCACCAATCGTTCGTCCCGTCACTGTCGGTTGAGCACCATGGAGGAGTCCGGCATCAAGTAGTCGCTTCGCGACCAAGGTCGTGCCGCCTGCGGCAAAAAGATCCGCCGCGACATACTGGCCTCCTGGTTTCAGGTCAGCCAGAAGAGGGACCTTTCGATTGATCTTGTCAAAATCGTCAATGCTGAGTTTGATTCCCGACTCGCGAGCGATGGCGAGCAAATGTAGCACGGCATTCGTCGACCCTCCGGTGGTGGCGACGGCAGCAATGGCATTCTCCAGCGACTTCCGTGTGATGATCTGGCGCGGACGGAGATTCTGTTTGACGAGATTCATCACCATCTGGCCGCACTCAAATGCCACATCATCTTTTCGGCCATCCATGGCAGGAACCCCGTTACGACCCATCGGTGAAATGCCCAGAAATTCAAACGCAATGGCCATCGTATTGGCAGTGAACTGTCCCCCACAGGCCCCAGGCCCAGGACAGGCATGGTCTTCCAAGTCTTTGAGCTCGGCATCGGTCATCTTTCCGGACGCATGTTTGCCGACGGCTTCAAAGACATCCTGAATCGTGACGTCATGCCCCTGAAACTGTCCCGGCATAATCGACCCGCCGTACAGCATGAGCGACGGAAGATTCAAGCGCGCGAGTGCCATGACGGTCCCAGGAATCGTCTTGTCACAACCAGATAGTGCGACGACCGCATCAAACATGTGCCCACGTGCAACAAGCTCGATCGAATCTGCAATGACCTCTCGGCTGATTAAAGAGGCTTTCATTCCTTCGGTCCCCATCGAAATCCCATCCGAAACAGCAATGGTATTGTATTCGATCGGGGTTCCACCAGCTGCTCGAATACCGGCTTTCACTCGCTCAGCAAGCCGCCGTAAATGAAAATTACAAGGCATCACCTCGATCCAGGTGTTGGCGACACCGACCAGCGGTTTGGTGAGGTCGTCGTCCGTAAACCCCACAGCCTTCAGCATGGCCCTCGCCGGGGCACGTCCCGGGCCGATTAACAAATCGTGGCTCTTGAGCTTCGCGTCATCTTGTTTGCGCATGGTGTTTGGTACTCAACTTTAATGGACGGACATGTTACTTGGTGGTGTAGGGGATGTGCCTGGGTCACGTGGGTTCTGACCGTGTGGGTTGGTCCCATGAGGATTCCCTCCGTGCGGGTTTCCACCATGCGGATACGCGCCATACGACATACCCCCTCCATGATGCGCTCCCGCACCTTTGTGCTGCTGCATCACCTTGTCATGTTCAGACTTCTCTTTCTCACGTTGCTCGGGTGTCAACACGGCCATCACATCACGCCGCATCTTGATAGCGGTCATGCGCAGTCCGACCTGGAGGTCTTTGCTCTGCCTCAGCTTTGCTTCAATCGCACTGAGATCGCCGTTCTCGTCATCCGTCAATGATTTTAATTCGCGTTCGGCAATTTTGATCTCAGCTTCGGTCTTGATACGAATGCGGTCCAGATTCAGTTGCACCTCCTTGAGCTTTGCAATCTGATCGGCCGTGAGCCCGATATCCTTTTCATGCTTGAGCAGATGGCGGATGAGATGGCCCGTCCCACTATGCATCACGCCTTTGCCATAGCCATGTTCCCCACCGACACCGTATGCACTTCCCGTATGGCCATAGCCCGGATCATTCGCCCATGAGTTGGGGACACTCCCTATCAGGAGACCAACCGAAGCTATCGCAACGACAGCGGTCGTTTTGGCTACAGACATCATGAAATCCTCCTTGGTTGAGACACTCTGGTCAAAAGCTTGCCATAGTGAGCTATGCAACGCAAGCGAACCCCTTTGACTCACTCCCAGGATTAGCGCCGCCGAGCGGTATCGAGAATGTCCGTGCGCGGATCTGGATGCCGTTGCTTGCTCAAACGTTCGTAGAGAACCCGATCTTCTTCGCTCACGCTCGTCGGCATCACAATCTGTAAAGCGAGGAAAAGATCTCCGTACGCACCCGTTGCAACCGGTAGTCCCTTTCCTTTCAGCCGCAATCTGCTATCGGCCTTGCTACCAGCCGGCACTTTGACCTTGACAGGCTCAGTTAAGGTTGGAGCGGTGACCTCCGCTCCGAGTGCGGCCTCCCATGGATAGACCGGAAGGGTGGCATGCAAATCAGAGCCCTGCTGACGGAAAATCGGATCGGGGAGAATGCTCACGTGGAGATACAAGTCACCCCGCTTTCCACTATAGGCACCGGGCTGGCCCTTTCCCGCAACTCTTACGCGAGTTCCATCTTGAACACCTGCAGGGATTCTCACTTCTATGGTCTTGTGCTGCATCGTTGTTCCACTCCCATGACAGGTCGTGCACGATTGCCCTCGCAAACGCCCACTCCCGACGCAGGTCGAGCAGGTTTGCGGCTCACGGAGCGTCACACGCTTCGTGACACCCGTCAACACTTCACGCAACGCCAGCTGAACATCGGTCTCGAGGTCCTCGCCCGGTGGGCTAAGATCGTCACGTTCGGCAGTCCTACGTCCGCGGTTCCCGAAGAGATTCTCAAAGAAATCCGAAAAGGGCTCGTTTCCGCCGCTGCCCTGACCGCGGGAATCTTGATCGGACCCCCAAGGCCCGCTGGCCCCTCGCGTCCAGGCCTGTTGACGCGCATTATTAAAGTTCTGCGCTTGCTCCCAATCTGTTCCGTACTGGTCGTATTTCTTACGTTTGTCGGGGTCGGACAGTACTTCCTGGGCCTCATTCAGTTCCTTAAACTTCTTCTCCATCTCAGCCTTCTTGGCTCCGGTGTGAAGGTCGGGATGGTATTGGCGGGCTAAACGGCGGAATGCCTTTTTAATATCGTCAGCAGAGGCAGTTCGAGGAACGCCGAGGGTTTTGTAGTAGTCGCGTGGGGCAGTCGCCATAACTATTCGCCATCCGACCGAACCAAGAAGAAAAACCCGACAGATACGGACTGAGCTTACGGAGTGTCGAAACGGTTTGCAAGAGCCGAGTGGGTCTAATGAGGCGTCGAGACCTTGGCTTTGGCCATCAGCTTACAATACGAGCAGGTGTCTGCCGTCGTTGGTTGGCCACAAAGGGAGCACGGGTGCAACCTGGAGCGGTCCCTATCACTCATCCTTGTGGATGAGTCAGCCTTTCGTTGCTTTTCGAGAAAACCCCAGTAAAACATTTGCTTGGTACCGGGCGACTCCGTTTCCAACCGGTTCAAGACCTCTTTATAAACAAGCGTACGGGCCCCTTGAGCCATGGGGCATTCCTCAACGACATACTCGATCCGATTCACAACACAATATGCCGCCAATTCACGCTCGGTCAATCGATACAACGGTTTCACTTTTTTGGCGAATCCATCGAGGGAAGCGGGGAGACTCGGACCTTGCTTCTCAAGATATTCATCCTGCCAGTGCAGCACGTTGCCGAGGAGCCTGGCTGCCTCGTCGTCCAAGTTATGCCCGGTTGCCATCACATCGTACCCATGTTGAAGGGCAGCGTGGTTGAATTGATACCGTTTAATTGTCCCACAGGTCGAACATGTTGGACGATGAACGATCATGGCGAGCTCACGGATGCCAGCTCCTTCTTCACGCTCTACGGTATGGATATGCACCACTGCACCATGGGCCGCCGCCACTGTTTCAGCAAAATGCACGACTTTCTTATGAGACGACTCGGAATAGCCACCAATGCCAAGATTCACATACAACGCATCAGCCTTATATCCCAACTTCAACAGAAGATCCCACAAGGCCAAACTATCCTTGCCGCCGGACACAGCGACAAGAATACGGTGTTCTCTCGCAAACATATCCTGAGACCGAATCGCTTTTCCAACCTGGTCTTGCACGAAAGTGTTAAAGCATTGCTTGCAGAATGCGGCATTGTGACGAGGCAATTTCATCACTGCTTTGGTTTTGCACTTTGTGCAGTTCATAGTGGTTGATGATACGGGGAGCGCAAGGCCAATTGCAAATAGTGACACATCGCCTTGAGGCTCACGGAAGGTGCGCTTGGCGGGTTGGAAACCGGATCCGACGGGATATCACGAAACTTCTTGAGCGATTGACGATAGAAAGACAATCCGTTATGAACAAGAGAAACACTACGGTCGCTCTAGGAGAGTGGGTAACTAGACAGATTTGACAGTTTACATAATATTTATTATCAGAACATGACATTCGAACTACTTGGCCGCGTTCACAAAGAGCTTTCCATCACCGGTCAGGCCTTTTACGAAACCGTGCTCGCCATCTCCGAGCTGGTTAACAGGAAAGTTCAAATTATCCGTCTACACTCGCACGCTTCGACATTACTGAAACAAATAGATGCGGTCACAGGTCGGCTTGGTCAGCAAATCGTCACACGGGTGTCCGATCGACTGCTCGAAAAGCCCACAGTTGATTCAGGTGTCAGCATGATCGACGAGCTGCTGAGCAACGCAATGACCGAAGTTCAACAGCTAAAAACCTTCCTCGTCCGGATCGACACACAAATACGAGAACTCAAACTTGAAGCGATTCATCAAGATCTACTGGCATTTCAGCGCGATCTCACGCTTCGATCAAGCGGTATTGAGCGGATTATCGTGACCCGTAGTGCGGTGGCAACACAGGAACCTTTGGGTGCACTTCCCTATTCTGCCTCCGCACACGTCGCGACCGTACTCCGAGGGCCTTTTCTCTTGGCCCCCGATAAAAATCTCCTCTTGCGTCCCGGTGATATCGTCATCCTGATCGGCGGTCAGGCAGAACTGGACAAGCTCACGACATGGTTCACCAGCCAACGACCCCTTACGCCTTCTTAAACACAATCAGCAGAGCAGGTAGTAGGCACACCCACGACGATCGGATACAATAGCGGGCGATGATCATGCGTACATCCCGTTCAAGGCGAGTCAGGCAATTCCTATTCTCCACCGCCTCAATTCTTCTTTTTGTCACCTTAGAAACGCGGCATGCCGAAGCATTCTCAGCTGAATCACCTGGCATTCGCATGCTCGAAGAGATTCAAACGGTCATTACCGAATTAGCAGAAGAGACCAAGCACTCCGTCGTCAACCTCTTTCCAATCACTGGTGGTGGCAGATCCCGGGAAGCCCCAGGCGAACGCATGCCAAATGCGTCAGGCTCCGGTTCTGGTGTGATCGTCGACCAGGACGGTCATATCGTGACGAACAACCATGTCGTCGGCGATGCCACCGAGATTGAAGTACGGCTCTCCGACAAGACACAACTCATCGCTCACGTGGTCGGAAAAGATCCGGACACGGACTTGGCTCTGCTCAAGGTATCGGCAGGCAGACCGCTCACCAGTGCGCGGTTCGGGGATTCGACAGGGGTCAAGGTGGGCCAGTGGGTACTGGCCGTCGGAAATCCTTTCGGGCTGGACCAGACCGTGACCCTTGGTGTCGTCAGCGGTATTGGTCGTGAAAACATCAATCTCTCACGCTATGAAAATTTCATTCAGACCGACGCTTCTATCAACCCTGGTAATTCAGGAGGTCCGCTTTTTAACCTTCGTGGCGAGGTGATTGGGATCAATACGGCGATCATCAATTTTGCGCAAGGGATCGGCTTCGCGATCCCATCAAACATGGCCAAGCAGGTCATTGAACAACTGCTCACCAAAGGAAAAGTCGTACGAGGATGGCTCGGCGTCGGCATCCAGCCGTTGACCTCTGAGTTGGCCAAGAAATTCGGTGTCACGGAAGGCGGCGGGGTACTGGTCAATGAAGTATTCGAGAGGGATCCTGCAGCGCTCGCCGGAATTCAGCCTGGTGATGTCATCGTTCGCATCAATGGCGTCGTGGTCGATTCTCCCAACAAACTCTCTCGACTAATCGGAACACTCGCTCCAGGCGCAACATCTCAGATCGAAGTTGTTCGAGACTTGAAGCATCTACTTCTCGATATTCCACTGACCGAACGACCTGATAATCCAGTTCTGGCATCCATTCCTCGAATAGAGAAGTTGGAGAACACACTCGGTCTCGAGGTTCAGGAATCGACCGCTGATCTCGTGGAAAAGTTCAGACTCCGTCAGTCGAAGGGCGTGATCATCACCAAGGTCGAGCCAAACAGCCTAGCGCAAGCCGAGGGGCTTCGAGAAGGTGACCTGATCATAGAGGTCAACAGGACTGATGTGTCCTCCTTGGGGGAATTTACGTCTACAATTTCTCAATCTCGACGAGGTGATGCCCTCTTGCTCCGCGTGCTCCGAGAAAGCCACGCGTTTTATGTCGTCCTCAAACCAATCAACTGACTTCTTCAATGGGTGACGGTGATAGGCCGCTCAGCCTTCCGTCGTTCGATGATTTTATCCGTGAGTTCTCGAGGCACCTCGTCGTAGTGATCAAATTCCATCGCATAACTAGCTCGTCCCCCCGTCACGGCATTGAGGGTGGTCGCATACCTCAGCAATTCTGAGAGCGGCACCATAACCGTGATCCGTTCCATATGATCCATGGCATTCACGGAGACGATACGTCCACGACGAGCGTTCAAATCGCCCATCACGGCTCCAATCGTGTCGCTCGGGCTATCGATCTCGACCCGCATGACGGGTTCAAGGAGCACCGGGTGAGCCGTTTCCATCGCCTTCTTGAACGCCATAGCTCCGGCGATCTTGAACGACATCTCGGAGGAATCGACGGCGTGAAAAGAGCCGTCATATACGGTCACCATCACATCAACGACCGGAGCGCTGCATAAAGGCCCCTCGTGCAGCGCTTCATGAACGCCCTTTTCTACGGCAGGAATGAAGTTTCGCGGGATGGCTCCCCCAACAATACGAGTGTCGAATGCAAATCCACTCCCGCGAGCCAACGGGGCCACCTCCAGCCAACAATCACCATATTGTCCATGACCACCGGTTTGTTTCTTGTACTTCCCTTGCGCCCGTGATGTGAGCGTGATTGTTTCCCGGTACGGAACCTTCGGCAGATGTAGTGTAACTGCAGCTCCAAATTTTCGTTGCAATTTCTCTAAAGCCAGATCGATGTGGAACTGCCCCATCCCGCTCAACACCATTTCTTTAGTTTCACCATTGCGCGTAAGCTCGAGTGTGGGATCCTCCTCAACGAGCTTGTGGAGGCCAAGGCTGACCTTATCGATTTCCGCCTTCGATTGTGCCTCAATGGCGAACGGTACGATTGGTTTTGGAAACCCGATCGCCGCGTAGCAGATAGGAGCACTCTCCTGACATAGTGTATCACCCGTCTGCGTGTCTTTGAGTTTCCCAATCGCCACGATGTCTCCCACGTTGACGGAATCGACCGTCACATGACGCTTGCCCAGCACCGTGTAGAAATGACCGGGCTTCTCTCGCACCTGTCGTGACGAATTCCATAGCGTTGTATCAGCCTGAACTGTTCCCGACACCACACGACAATACGAAAGTCGTCCGACGAATGGATCGATGAGAGTCTTGAACACATACCCTGAAAAGGGTTCTTCTTCCCTTCCTTGTCGGTTGTTTGGTACGCCGCTTCCAGGGTGGGTTCCGTGCCAGGGATGGGCCACACCACGCTCGCTTGGTGAGGGCAGCAACGTCACAATAGCATTCAAGAGCGACCAGACTCCCACATTCTGAACGGCAGATCCGGCATAGGCGGGAAGGAATCGTCTTGTATGAGTCGCACGTCGCAGACCGTCCAAGAGTTCTTCCTGTGTCAATTGCGACCGGGAGATGTACCGTTCCAGAAGAGATTCGTCAGTCTCAGCCACTGTCTCCACCAGCCGACTGCGCGCGTCCCTGCAAAGCTCCTGTTGATCGACGTCAAGCGAGTGCTGTTCGTTTTTGGGAGAGGTCGGGCAAGAGCGAATAATCTTCTCAGAACTCACGTCAGAGACTCCGACGAAACGCCTGCCTTCATAAATCGGTATCGTTACAGGAATTGACATGACATCAAAGTGTTGGCGGCAGGTTTCCAGTGTGGACTCGAACGATGCACCATCCTTGTCCAGCCCGTTCACGAACACGAGACAGGGCAGATCCAATTCCTGGATCTTCAACCAGAGCCTCTCAAGCTCGGATTTCATGCTGTTGCTTCCATCTACGACAACGACGGCTCCATCAACGGCACGTAAGGCAGCCATCGGTTCGCCAAGAAGATCACGCGCTCCAGGAGGATCGATCAAATTGATCGCGGTCTGATTCCAGCTGAACTGGAGAAGGCTGGTACTGGTCGATGTGCGATGACGGAGTTCTTCCGGCTCAAAATCCGAGACGGTCGTTCCATGAGTCACAGACCCCATGGAAGGAATCACTCCGGCAACATATAAGAGGGCTTCGCAGAGAGACGTCTTTCCGGCCCTGACACTGGACACGATCGCCACATTTCTAATGGGCTTCTCACGGGTGGTTTCCATGGCATGCCCTCCGGTTGAGAATAAATTAGGTTAGTTCATTGATTTCCTCACCTGAGAACGATGCGAACGCCGGTCAACTCTCGGCTGACATGTCTTCCTGATCATCTCGCTGTCTCGCCAGCCATCCCTCGTCAGCGAAACTAACGTACCGACCGTCACCAATAATAAGATGATCCAATACTCGGATTCCCAAGACACTACCCGCCGCTACCAATCGATCGGTCAAGCGTCGATCTTCCATACTGGGTGTGGGATCTCCGCTTGGATGATTGTGAAGAAAAATCACGGCAGCCGCCGATTCGCGTATTGCGAGTGCAAAGACTTCCCGTGGATGAACAATGCTGAGCGTCAGACTCCCTTCAGAAACCGTGGTTTCTTTGACCACCATGTTCTTAGCATCGAGTAGCACGACCTTGAAGAGTTCGTGTTTTACATCCCGAAGTACAGGATGAAAATGTTTGAAGAGATCGGCGCTCGATGCAATACGCGTCCCTGTCGAGAGTGGAATCGCCAGCGAACGTCGTCCTAATGCCAGGGCGGCTTTGATCTGGGCCGCCTTGGCAGGACCAATTCCTTGGACGGCGCAGAGTTCTTCAATGCCACAGGCTGCGAGCCCACCAAGGCCTCCCATCCGATCAAGGAGCTCGATGGCCACTTGTACAGCAGAAGAATCGCGTCTCCCTGTCCTCAGCAAGATGGCGAGAAGATGTGCATCGGACAGGGACTCTGAGCCCTTAGAAAGAAGACGCTCACGGGGACGCTCCGTTCGGGGCCAGTGGACAATACCTTTCCTAGGCCCATTCAAATCCGCCATAGATTCCACGCTTGGACAAAAAATTGACGGACCGGACGCTTTTGTACCGTCAAAGGCGCTGAAATTGCCGACAAGTGACAAATACGTTGATCATAACCTGTTGAAATCAAAATAGGTGACAAATTGGTGCAGCTCTTGCTTCTGTCCGCCCCCAGCAATGAACGTCGCCACCCTAGGAGGATTCAATGGAATGTCCGAAGTGTAAGGGTATGATGATGTTGGAACGGTTTTCAGATTTTTTTCTGGTCTTCTATGCATGGAAATGTATTAATTGCGGCGCCATCATTGATCGTACGATTTCCAACAATCGCAGAAAGAGCCTCGCAGCTCGTGAATCTCACACGGTAACGACTCGCTAGATTGCACGTTTTGTCGAGATCGACATTCGAGCCTGCAAGAGAGGTGGCCGTTTGAGCACGATCCCCTCTCTCCCCTTTACTCTGGTACTCAAAAGTGACCACATTATAGTCTTCTACCTCTGTACGGTCAAAAGAGTGGGCGGGAACCCGTCCACAGATGAGCAACCGATTGCTCATCCTCGGGCTACGATAGGACCTTCTCCACGCTTTACCGGCCTGCATTCCTTGACCCTCACAAAAACGCTATGTTAGTGTAAGTGATTCGGGATAATATTGGTTGGTATGCGTGTGATCGCGGGTACCAATAGAGGACGTCGGCTCTTCACACCTCGGACGCATCATCTTCGTCCAACCTCTGATCGCGTTCGAGAAGCCTTATTTTCAATTCTTGGCAATCGGCTCGCGAAGAGTCGAATGTTAGACCTATATGCTGGGACGGGTGCCGTGGGAATAGAAGCCTTGAGCCGAGGGGCAGCACATGTCACTTCTGTAGAATCGGACAAAGAGGCGTTGAAACTGCTTCGGCGGAACTTGCAAATCTGTCGGATCGGGGACGAGCTCTCCTTGCGGGCCCAAGCAGTCCACCAGTTTCTCCGTACCCCTGATCAATGGCATGGTCCCTACGACCTCGTCTTTGCCGATCCACCGTATTCGGACGCAGAAGAATGTGCTTCATTGCTTTCCAACCCCCAATCCGAGGATCTTATCCACGCCGACTCATGGCTGGTGATCGAACACGCGGCTAGAACTCCCCTACCCCTGTCCGTAGGACGCACGCAGTTCCTGCGTCAGTATCGATACGGAGACACCGCCCTTTCTATCTATTCCAGCCCCACTACTGAGCATCCATGAAGATCGGCATCTATCCCGGCACATTCGATCCCATTACCCATGGCCACACGGATATTATTACGCGTAGCCTTCGCGTGTTTGATAAGGTAATCGTGGCAGTGGCTCCCAACCCGTCTAAACATCCGCTCTTCAATTTTTCTGAACGTCTAGCTATGGTGCAATTGGTCATGAAGGATCTCGATCAAGTCGACGTCACACCATTTGAGGGATTATTAGTGGACTATGTTGAACGCTCAGGCGCCCATGCGATTATCCGAGGGCTCCGCGCGATTTCAGACTTTGAACACGAATTTCAGATGGCCCTCATTAATCGCAAACTTGCCAAAACGGTGGAGACGGTCTTTTTAATGCCTAGCGAGGAATATTCCTACCTATCTTCGACCATCATCAAGGAAGTCGCGCGCCACGGGGGAAGCTTGACAGAATTTCTCCATCCAGAAGTCGCGCGCCGCCTCGAAGACCGGGTCCGGAGTCTCAAACCATGAAGCTCGCTGCCCGTGTCAGCCGCATCGCACCTTCCCCTACCCTGGCCATGGCTTCAAAGGCAAAGGCCATGGCTGCTCAAGGATTGGATGTCATCGACTTTTCCGCAGGCGAACCGGACTTTGATAC
The DNA here is from genome assembly GCA_016715825.1 of Nitrospira sp. NCBI lineage: Bacteria > Pseudomonadati > Nitrospirota > Nitrospiria > Nitrospirales > Nitrospiraceae > Nitrospira > Nitrospira sp. The sequence continues at coordinate 1,004,096 of JADJXO010000001.1, forward strand.
GCCAGCCCCTGTCAAGGCTGCCGCCGAAGAAGCGATTCGTGCCGGGTTTACGAAATACACCCCTTCCTCAGGAATCGACGAGTTGCGTGGAGCGATCGCAGACAAGCTGCAGGCTGAGCTTGGATTGCACTACGACAAATCGCAGGTCTTGGTTTCCTGCGGCGCGAAACACTCGTTGTATAATCTCGCCGAAGCGTTCCTTGAAGCGGGCGACGAGATCATTATCCCAATCCCCTACTGGGTATCCTATTCTGATCAAGCGCTCTTGAACGATGCGACGCCGGTCCTGCTCAACACGAACGAGGAGCAGGGATATGCGGTCCATGCTGCTCCCCTCGAACGACTCATCACTCCTCGGACCAAAGCCATCATCGTCAATAGTCCGTGCAACCCGACCGGAGCAGCCTATGATCGAGCGACACTGGAAGCGATCGCATCGGTCGCAGTACGGCATGATCTTCTAGTCATTTCCGACGAGATCTATGAAAAGATTCTCTACGATGGTACGGTCCATATCAGCATTGCCTCGCTAGGACCGGAGATCGCCGCTCGAACCGTCATCATCAATGGGGTCTCAAAAGCCTATGCCATGACAGGGTGGAGAATCGGTTATGCGGCTGGCCCTAAGGAACTGATCACGGCGATGGCCAACATTCAGAGCCAGAGCACCTCCAATCCGTGCTCCATCGCCCAAAAAGCGGCAGTTGCCGCCTTACGCCTAGGCGACCCGTTTACTGGGAAAATGGTGGAAGAATTTTCTCGTCGCCGGATCACCATCGTCAATGGGTTGAACAAGATACCCGGGGTATCATGTCGGATGCCACAGGGGGCGTTCTATGCCTTTCCGAATATCAAAGGAGTATTGGGAAAACAGGGGCCATCAGGTATGCTGAAGACTCCAAATGATGTGGCGCAATATCTGCTGAACGAGGCTCACATCGCAACGGTACCCGGTGAGCCCTTTGGCAGCAGGGAACATCTGCGATTATCATATGCTACCGGTATGACGAGCATAATCAGAGGTCTTGAACGCCTCGAGCAAGCGTTCGCGAAACTCACGTGACCTTTACCAAGACCTGATGGAAGAAGAGTGTACAAGGGAGGGAAACCGTGCCGATTTACGAATATCAGTGTGAAGGCTGTGCCTACCGATTTGAAGTGAAACAGAGCATCAAAGACGATCCCCTCACCACGTGCGAACGATGTGGACAGGCAGTACGGCGACTGATTTCCTCGCCTGGAATCCTGTTCAAAGGGAGCGGCTGGTACGTCACGGACTACTCTGACAAGCTCAAGCCACCATCAAGCACCGGAGGGGATACCGAGGGGACGGCTACGGGCGGGAAAAAGGAAGCCGCGACTCCCGCAGCAGCAAGCTCAACGCCTTCTGCTCCCGCAGCAGCACCTGCGACAGCATCAACGAGCTCGTCGACCGCGGCGTCGAACACGGCAACGTCCTCATCTTCTTCCTAATGTCGCAACCGAGCTAACGGCTCCCGACGCTCTTCGAACCAGAGTTTCTGTTCGGCGGTGCCTTCCGAGTGCTCTTCTGCGCCGCCTTGCCGGAAGGCTTCACCGTCGCTTTGGTTGTGGCCTTCCGTTGTGTGAGTTTTGAAGGCCTCGCTTTCAAGGCTTTGGTGCGAACCCTGTCCAATTGTTTTTTGAGCCCCATAACCATCGCAGTCTTTTCCTGATTCATGCGACTCAGCTCATCCACCTCACTCTGGTACTCCTGCTTAGCCTTTGATAGATCCATCACTTGCCCTTGCAGTTGAGCCTTTTCCATCGCCAGTGTTTGCGTTTCCGATCGTAGTTGCTCGATCTGAGCCTGTAACGCGGGCGGCCAGTAATCACACCCCACCAGACTCAGCATGAGACCACACGCGAGAGCCGTGCTGAGTCGCTGCATCGATACGCAGTACATCGTCATCATCCCCGGTTCTCCTTTCGTCGAAATGGATCGAGCCGCGCGGCAGCTTCGACCACCTGGTCTCACACCTGTTCTCTCTTCGATCGAAGAGGTAGATTGTAGCAGATCGATCACACTCGAGACCGCGGATGATCGGCTCCAGCTGTTTGGATCTAGCGTTGGTGAAAGCACGCCGACTATCGTGAGAGCAGAGACAATGGTGCCAAGCGATTGGGGTGTGACAAGCCGGATGGCTCAGGGTGGCGGTCGGAGCAGCCTTATGTCTTCAGTGCGCGATGAGCAATATCAGTCCTGAAATGGCATCCGTCAAAGGAGATCGTGTTCACGACGCGATACGCCTCGCGCTGTGCATCCATGAGAGTTGATCCTCGACCTAAGATACCGAGCACCCGACCTCCGGCAGTAACAATCTCGCTCCCTCGCTGGGCCGTCCCTGCATGAAATACCATGGAGGCTGATGCAATGGGGGTGGCTGAGGAAAGACCTTGAATCGTAACCCCTTGCCGGTAAGAACCGGGATAGCCCCCCGAAGCCATGACGACACAGACCGCGGCATCTCGATGCCATTCAACCGAAAGTTGGTCGAGTCGATGTCCAACCACCGCGTCGAGAACATCGAGGAGATCTGTCTTGAGCAACGGTAACACCACCTGCGTTTCAGGATCGCCCATCCGAGCATTGAACTCCAGCACGTACGGTGCTCCTTTCACCACCATCAGTCCTGCGTACAGCACACCCTGGAACGGAGAACCAAGACGTGCCATCGCGTCAACCATCGGCTGCAGGACCTCACGTGTAACTTGAGCTTGGAGCTCGTCTGTCCCGAGTGGGGCGGGAGCATACGCACCCATGCCTCCTGTATTCAGCCCGGTATCACCATTACCGACCCGTTTATGATCTTGCGCCGGTGGCATTGGCACCACCGTCTTGCCATCCGTGAAGGCCATGATGGTCAGCTCTTCACCCGCCAAAAACTGTTCGATCAGGACCTGCTTGCCGGCTTGACCGAAAACTGCGTTCTCCATGGCATCTACGATGGCCTGTTTCGCTTGATCGCGGGTCGTTGCAATAATGACCCCCTTGCCCTGAGCCAGCCCGTCCGCCTTGATCACAACCGGGAGCTCCCGCTGCTCAACATAGGCCAAGGCGTCGCCAGCCTTTTCAAAACTCTTGGCGTGAGCGGTTCTAATCTTGGCTTGGGCCATGACTTCTTTGGAAAAGATCTTGCTGGCTTCTAAACGAGCCGCATTCTTAGTCGGCCCAAAAATCTTGAGTTGAGCTTTGCGAAACTCGTCAACGATGCCCAACGCAAGCGGCACCTCAGGGCCAATGACCGTCAGGTCAATCTTCTCGTGAAGCACGAATTGTTTCAGACCTGGAAGATCGTCCGCCTGGATCGGCACACAGGTTGCCAACGAAGCAATCCCCGCATTGCCAGGTGCACAATACACGGTTGGTTGGCGCAGACTCTGCGCCAGCTTCCACACAATTGCGTGTTCCCGCCCGCCACTACCGACAACAAGAACTTTCATGACACCTTACTTAAATAAGAGAGGAGAGACGAAGTCTGTTGGATGTTCAAAACACGTCGCCAGCAAGGCCGCAGCGAGCGAAATGCCGAGACGTCCTGTTGTGGGCACGTGAGGCATTGAGCGATGCGAGAACGCCGCTGGCGGCTGTGTTCAACATCCGATCAATGGCGGAAGTGGCGCATGCCCGTCAGAATCATCGCCATTCCATGTTCATCTGCCGCTTTGACGACTTCGGCATCCCTGATCGATCCACCAGGTTGAATGACGGCGATAATACCGGCTTCCGCCGCAGCATCGAGGCCGTCGCGGAACGGGAAGAACGCATCCGAAGCCATGACACAGCCCTTCACCGGCATTTGCGCTTTCATCGCCGCCAACTTCACGGAATCCACCCGGCTCATCTGCCCTGCTCCGATGCCGACCGTCTGTCCAGGCTTGGCATAGATAATCGCGTTGGACTTGACGTGTTTACAGACCTTCCAGGCAAAGGAACAGGCGGCATACTCTTCGTCCGTCGGCTTCCGGACCGTCGGCACCGTCAGTGCCCGAAGATCGGCCAACACACCGAGATCGCGATCTTGTACGATCAATCCACCGACCAGCTTCTTGAGGTCAAATCCGTCCTGTTTCCCCTTCGTCAGTGGTCCCACATCCAATAAACGAAGATCCTTCTTGCGTTTCAGTTCGGCCAACGCATCCTCAGCAAACCCAGGGGCAATAACAACCTCAACGAAGGTCGAAGTGATTTCCTTCGCCGCGGCCATATCCACAATTCGGTTAAAGGCGATCACCCCGCCAAAGGCCGAGACCGGATCAGTCTCGCGCGCCTTGATGTAGGACTCGACCGGCGTCGCGCCAAGCGCCACCCCGCATGGATTGTTGTGCTTAATGATCGCCACCGCCGTTTCGTCATACTCCTTGACCAATTCGAGTGCGGAATTTGCGTCCAAAAAATTATTGTAGGACATGGCCTTGCCGTGAAGAATTTTCCCTCGTGAAGCAGACGGCTCGTTGCTGTGTCGTTCACGGTAGAAGGCCCCTTGCTGGTGAGGATTTTCTCCATACCGAAGCGTTTCCGCCAATTCAAACTGCAGCGATAGCACCGTCGGAAACTTCACCTCGCCACCTCGGGCCTGCTTTTCCAAGTACGCGGCAATCAATCCATCATAGCGCGCCGTATGCTGAAACACTTTCATGGCCAATTCACGGCGTAGCGCCGCCGTCACGGTATTACCCTTGACTGCATCAAGAACCCGCACGTAGTCTGCAGGATCCACCAGCACCAGCACATCTTCATGATTCTTGGCGGCTGATCGCAGCATCGACGGTCCGCCGATATCGATATTTTCAATGGCATCCTCGAAACGGCAATCCGGTTTCGCAATCGTGGCTTCGAAAGGGTAAAGATTCACGACCACCACATCGATAGGTCCGATCCCATGCTGGTTCATCTGTTCGACATGGGCGCTAAGTGAACGCCTGCCCAGTAAGCCACCATGAATCTTGGGATGCAACGTCTTCACCCGACCGTCGAGAATTTCGGGGGAGCCGGTATAGGCGGCCACGTCAGTCACGCGTACTCCGGCATCGCGAAGCGCCTTTGCCGTGCCCCCGGTGGACAGAATTTCAGCGCCAAGCACCTCCAAACCCTTCGCCAACTCGAGGACCCCGGTTTTATCCGAAACACTAATCAATGCCCGCTTCATGCCGGCCATGTTTGACTCCTTCGAATTGTGTGTAATGTCGGATGGTTACGTTGCTTGCCGATAGGCGCGCGAAGAATAGCAAATGGGTCCGGCAAGTGCAAGGCGACAGATAGCCCGTACCTGACGGACGGATCATTGACGGCAAGACCAGCAATCGGGTAACGTCAGGGCCACAATATAAGGAGGTCGTACATTCCCCTACCATAACTATTCAACTTAACCAAGGAGGTGTGCCATGCTGGCTGGACGATTGGTGAAACTGATCGAAAAGAACTCCGAGCAGCTCGCCCGAGAGCTCAGCGAGAAAGTGTGGAACTCTCCCCGCTGCAGTGACCTCCACAAAGTCCCCCCGGATGAACTTCGAGCCCGTACCCGAGAGATCTACGACAATCTCAGTAATTGGCTGATGGACAAGACCGAAGTCGAAGTCGAACAGCGGTATACAGAGATCGGTGCCCGGCGTGCTGAACAAGGTGTGGCCTATAGCCACTTCCTCTGGGCGATTACGGCCACAAAGGAACACATGTGCGCCTTCGTCCAACGAGAGGGATTGTCCGACAGCGCCATGGAGCTACACGGGGAGCTGGAACTCATGCATCTCCTGAACCAGTTCTTTGATCGTGCCCTCTACTTCACAGCCGTGGGCTACGAACGAGAGCGGGCTCGCATAGGATCCAACCTCAAACGACGCAGGGAAGACCATCAGAAGGTCTATATGTAAATTCTGCCTGAGAAACAGCCATTCCTCTCCCTAGAACCTGATGGGCTCACGGCACTCGCGTGGGCCCAACACCACCGTTCTCCAGCAGTTCCTATGTTTCAGAAAGATCCGGCTTGACCGGCTACGAATCCTGCGCCGGACATGCTCCATGGCCCCTACCAATCCGCACCTAACCGATCGATGACAAGTTGGTGGACCACGGTATGGTTCCCAAGAGTTGAGAGATACACAGCCGCCTCCGCCACATCGAAGGGATCAATTTTTTCACTGCGCTCGATCTCTGCCGGAGAGGCATCGACTAACTCATCGGCCACGCCTCCCGGGCAAATAGCGCTGACCTTAATGCGGTACGGTCGGCCTTCATCCGCCAAAGATTTTGTGAGCGCCATGATGCCATGCTTGGAAGCGCTGTAGGTGCCGGTCCCCGACCAGGCTTGGAGCCCCGCCACACTCGACATGTTGATGATCACGCCACCACCCTGCTGTTTCATCTGACGGAAACCTGCGCGACAGCAGAAAAATGTCCCGCGCAGATTCACTCCCATCACCTGATCGAATGTCTGAGTGCTCATTTCAGCCAAAAGGCCACCGCCGCCAATCCCCGCATTGTTGACCAGGATATCAATCCGGCCATAGCGACTGGCTGTATCACCCATTAACCGTTCAACCTGCTGCTCATCCGCCACATCGGTTGGTATGACTATCGCTTCTCCTCCGTTCCGCTGTATCTGGTGCACAGTCTGCTCACAAAGAGTTTTCCGCCTTGCAGCGACAACGACGGTGGCTCCCTCCTGACCAAACCGAAAGGCGATGGCCTTGCCAATTCCACTACTACTCCCCGTAACGATCGCAATTTTTCCGTGCAGTCGTCCGTTCTTCATCTCGAGCCTCGGCTTGGCTTGATACTACTCATAGGTCAGTAATATAGACAACAGTAGTGGGGTGTGAGATACTCCGTCTCGCGATGAGACGCGACGGACGCACCCTCGATCACCGGACCTTGGAGACGATTCGCACAATGGCCGTGGCGCGAGTCCAGGAGGGCGAACAGCCAAGCGAGGTGATCGCCAGTTACGGATTCCATCGGTGCACGATTTACCGCTGGCTCAAAGCGGTTCGCGGTCGCGGCCAGGGATTCGAGGCATTGGCGGCGCGGCCAGCGACCGGGCGCCCACGGACCTTGACGGCAGCGCAGGAACGGCAGGTGTTCCGTTGGATCAACGGCAAGAATCCAAGGCAGTACGGGTTTGACTTTGGCCTCTGGACCCGGCAGATCGTGCGTGACTTGATTGTCCAGCGATTCGGCGTGCGCCTGAGCCTGGCGTCGATCGGAGCGGTGCTGGCGCGCCAAGGGCTGACGCCACAGAAGCCGTTACAGCGGGCCTACCAGCGCGATCCCGCGGCGATTGTACGCTGGCAGCATGAGACCTATCCCGCGATTGTGCGCACAGCCAAGCGGGACCAGGCCGAGATCTATTTCTGGGATGAGTCGGGCTTTCGAGCCGATGCCGTGCAGGGCAGGACCTGGGGGGCCAAAGGCCAGACCCCGGTGGTATCGGTCCCCGGGCAGCGTCAGCGCATCAGCGCCGCCTCGGCGATCAGTGCCAAGGGGGCGTTCTGGTTTGCCACCTATGCGGGTGGGTTGACGGGCGAGCGGTTCGTGACCTTACTGCGCCGGCTGCTGCGGGGCCGTCGCAAGCCCCTGCATCTGATCCTGGATGGGTTGCCGGCGCACAAAACCAAGGCGGTCACTCAGTATGTCGCGGACCTCGATGGCAAACTAACCCTGCATTATCTGCCTGGCTATGCCCCGGATCTCAACCCCGACGAACTGGTCTGGGCACGCGAAGCGCACCGGCAATGCCCGGCGTCCGCTCCAGAAGGGGGAACAGCTCGACGAGCGTGTGAGCAGGCAGCTGGCGGAGATCGGTCGCAGGCCTGTCTTGGTGCGGTCGTTCTTCAAGCATCCCAGTGTCGCCTATATTGCTGACTTCTGAGTAATACCTCCTCAACTCAATACACAGTCCTTCACAAAAGGTTAGAAGTGAGCCTTACACTTGCCGTTGATTTCTCCAATTGGTGATTTCGAACACGGCCTTACCTGCGGCTCACCCGTCGAGAGTCCCTCCCTCCAAATGGAAACGCACTGTATCGTCGTCCGCGAACCTCCCCATTCCTACCCAATTCAGTTTCCTCAAAGAGTGCCCATCGGATGGCGCTGCCGGTCGAACCCGTAGGTTACGTCGCTCCATCACTCATCTCCCATCATGTTCAGCTATTTCAACATGTTCAGTTGGAATTCTTCAAAATGCACCAGTTTGGGATTATACACATTCTGGGCACAATCTGGCTGACGACGAAGATTTCACCCTAGTACATCGGCCATCAATTGTGATACCGTGACATGTCGCACTTCAGTCATCACATTACCCATAGCAGGCTGACCTCATGATGCGTGCGGGAATCTTGACCGACGGTCGTGGTGCATTAATACTCCTTGCCGAGGTGTGCATCCCTCAGCATCTGTTTCCACCATCGATAACGCCTCAATGCGTCAATCACGACCAGCCTTCGTTCAATCGCCCCTCTCTCCTCATGGGATATGCAACCCAGGCTTTTGATCTTATTCAACCATGTGAACGACCGACCGAAGGAATGAATGAACTATGAGCACACTGAGTAAATGGTTGCAGCCGCCCCCCAAAGACTCGATTGAACAGCAATACCAGGAGCTCGCCAATCTCTTACGCACAAAAGAACGGACGTTGGAGACGACCTCGCACGATTTGAAGGTAAAAACGGCGGCGATGCAAATTCTTGAACAGAAGGTTATGTCGTCGGAGAGCACGCTCACCTCCGTTCAACGAGAACTCAGCGCGCGCACCGAACAGTTAAAGGCACTTGAAACGGAATTGGCCGCACGATCGAATCGGGTGACCGCCCTGGAATCTGAAGGAGATGTCGTGCGCCAACGCATGACTGATCTCAATTTGATTATTTCAGACCAGGCGGAAGAACTTCGTGGAGCCCAGCAGGCTCGTCACGCCGCCGAGCAGGCACAAGAAGTCCTGAGGGAAGAGATCCGGGTTCTGCGCGACCATATCACCCAACTCAATGAAGGCCTCACCGATCGAAACTATCTCCGCGCCCAGCTTGAAAAAATGGGGGCGGCCCAAGACCGCGTGCATAGACTGGAAATCGAGTTCAGCGACCGCGAAGCCGCCCATCGGGCGACCATCCAACAGCTCGAACAATCCATCGCCGAACGTGATCAACGCATCCATCAGTTTGATACAACCGCCGCCGCTCAGGCGGACGAAGTCCGTGAGGCCCAGCAAACCTGTCATGCCGCTGAACAGGCACAAGCAGTGCTGAAAGAAGAGATCCGAGTCCTCCGCGAGCACATCACCCAACTCAATGAAGGTCTTGCCGACCACGATCGCCTCCGTGCCCAGCTCGCAAAGCTCGATTCCACTCAAGACCGCGTGCATCAACTCGAAGTCGAGCTCGGTGACCGCGAAGCCGCCCATCGGGCGACCATCCAACGGCTTGAAACATCCATCGCCGAACGTGATCAACGCATCCATCAGTTTGATACAACCGCCGCCGCTCAGGCGGATGAAGTCCGTGAGGCCCAGCAAACCTGTCATGCCGCTGAACAGGCACAAGCAGTGCTGAAAGAAGAGATCCGAGTCCTCCGCGAGCACATCACCCAACTCAGCGAAGGGGTCGCAGACCGCGATCGCCTCCGTGCCCAGGTCGCGAAGCTCGACTCCACACAAGACCGCGTGCATCAACTCGAGGTCGAGCTCAGCGACCGCGAAGCCGCCCATCGGGCGACCATCCAACAGTTCGAAAAGTCCATCGCGGAACGCGACCGGCGTCTCAGTAAGGTCGATACGAGTACTGCCGCTCAGGCAGAGGAACTCCGTAGAGCTCACCAAGCCTGTCACGCCGCCGAGCAGGCGCAAGAAGTCCTGAAGGAAGAGATCCGGGTCCTGCGCGACCACATCACCCAACTCAACGAAGGCCTCGCAGACCGCGATCGCCTCCGTGCCCAGCTAGAGAAACTCGAGTCGGTACAAGACCGCGTGCATCAACTCGAGGTCGAGCTCAGCGACCGCGAAGCGGCCCACCGCGGCATGCTCCAACAGCTCGAACAATCCATCGCCGAACGTGATCAACGCATCCATCAGTTTGATACAACCGCCGCCGCTCAGGCGGATGAAGTCCGTGAGGCCCAGCAAACCTGTCATGCCGCTGAACAGGCACAAGCAGTGCTGAAAGAAGAGATCCGAGTCCTCCGCGAGCACATCACCCAACTCAATGAAGGTCTTGCCGACCACGATCGCCTCCGTGCCCAGCTCGCAAAGCTCGATTCCACTCAAGACCGCGTGCATCAACTGGAAGTTGAGCTCAGCGACCGCGAAGCCGCCCACCGCGGCATGCTCCAACAGCTCGAAACATCCATCGTCGAACGCGATAAGAGGATTGAGAAGCTTGTGCCAGTCAATCATCTCCTTCGTGAAAAGGAGTCCGAAATCAAGGAGTGGGAGAAAAAACTCACTCGCACCGTCCGCGAACATGAGGGGCAGCTCACCAAACTCCAAGAACAATGCGCCGCCCAGGAGCAACGTCGCGAACAGCATCAGCTCGCTGAGCACCAACTCCGCGAGGAACAGAGACTCGCCAAACACCAAGTTCATGAACGAGATGAACAGATCGCACGTCTCCAGCGACAGCTGCAAGACCTGGAGGCCGTGCGCCAAAACCTGACCGCGGATGTACAGCGGATTCCGGAGAAAGATGAGCAGATCAATCGCCTTCGAAAGCGGCTCAGAGAAATGCAAGCCGAACTTCGCGCAGAGGCCTCCGCTTCCGTGAAGGGATCGAGCGCTCTCAAGGTAACTCCGCTCGCCAAGCTCACCCCCAGCGCTCACCCAACTCCGAGTACCATCTCTACGCCAACGAGCGCCGTACTAGCTCAGGGCTCACAGAACAGCACACGACAAGATTCCCACGCCAAACCGGACAAGTCTGGTGTTGCATCCAAAGCCAAAGCTGAGCCGGTCACCAAGACGGCTACCGACCCTAAACCAACCCCTGAGACCAAGGCAACTCCCAACAAAGCCGTCTCTGGTACTCCCGTCTCTCCAGCAGCCGTCATCTCCCGGCAGGGACGACCGAACGGCACTGGGCAGGATTCCCACGCCGAACAGCCTAAGTCCGGTGCCACTCCCAGCCCGAAAGCCGAGCTCATCAACAAGGCTGTTCCCAGCGCAAAACAATCCCCTAGCGCCAAGGTGGTTGCTCCCACCAAACCAGCCGTGAGTGCTAAGGCAACTCCTGCAGGGGCTGTTTCCAGTCAGGCGGTCCTGAATGGCGCAGGGAAAAGTTCCCCAGTCGTTCCACCTAAATCCGGTAATGGGAAGAATGCGCCGAAGGACGATCTCCAAAAGATCAACGGGATCGGACCGGTTTTCGCACAGACCCTCAACAAGCTGGGCACCTACACATTTATTCAGATCGCTCGGTGGAAACCGGAAGATATCAAGAAGATCTCCAAGAAGCTCGACACCGACCCTGAACGGATCAAACGGGAAAATTGGATCGCGGATGCGAAGAAGCACCACTTTCGAAAGTACGGAGAGAAACTCTAGCTATTCGAGAGAAAGCCATTCCAGCGTGGATGTTGAAGTCGCACCTTCTCTCCCCTGCCTACATTTCACCAACCACCCGTCCACCCCAGCGTTCTCTTAACGCTCAGCTGCAAGAAGGAATGCATTGAGCAACGGATGTGGGTGATCGGGGCGCGATTTCGCTTGTGGAATAAACAGCGTCCCAACGAAGAAACGATGGTGCGAGAGTTCCATCACGCGACACTCACCTTCAGCATCCATCCCGACCACGTCAAAACCAGCAAGAGCGATCTGATCGACATAGTCAGGATTGACGCCGAAATTACAGTAGTAGCGTTCAATAATCAGGGCGGCCGCATAGGCCGCCGCCGTTCTTGAGCCAGGGGCGAGCAAGATCCCCATCTCGTGACCCACAAGAGAACAAGCCAGTCGCGACACGATCAGGCAAGAGGCAGACGGATCATATTCCTCGTGCTGGGCATCACGAATCCCTAAGACGTTGCGCGCGAATTCTATGACCATATGCTGATACCCGCCACATGTCCCTAGCGTCGGCACATCCCGCTCCCGAGCAAACTGTATGGCGTCAAGCGTGCGGTTAAGATTTCGATAGGGACTCCCGGGCCCAAACCAAATCCCATCAAATTCCGACAGAGTGGTGATGTCGGCATCAGCCGTTGAGATCCACTCGGATTGCACGTCGAGTCCCAGCGCGGACGCAGAGTGGGCGATCGCCGCATCGGTTTGCACGTGCGGTTCAAAGGACGGGTCGTACTCGGCAACGATGGCGAGCTTCATCTACGAGCATTACCTAATGAGCTGACTGCCCTGCATCATACCTTCCCTATGCCTACCATTGGGAGTGGGATTTCTATCTAGGCTTCGTCCGCATGGATTGCTATCCGGAAGGTCGTTCGCCCCTCCCGCGTCTCGCCGCCGATCAGATAAGATCGTGTTGTATTGTGACGATTTCCGTTCATTGATCGCAAAGGTCTCAAGGTCAATCGCTTCTACCGCATACCAGTCATCGATCATAGTCGACGCCGGGCTGTAGGTTTCTCCTCGTGTGATGTCGCCGAACACGTCGGCTGGTTCCACAATTCGTTCATAGCACCCTGCCACATTAAGGCAGATACCCAGTAGGATGATGAGCTGCCAATGACTGACGACAACATCCAGCGCTGTTTTGACCACTAATTCCCGTTTGTACATGGTGTTTTGGAACTTGGAGGGGTGGCTGTCTGTTCGGATCATGAACGTCAACTTCCTTAATCAGCACGACTATTTTACACTGTGCAGGAACTCAGACTAGCCAGATGGTGTGAGTGTGTTAATGAGGTCGCCGTGCTGGAGTAATAGTCAGTGGACAGAAGGCGTATGAAGGCCCGCATAAGTCTGTACATCGCTCGCTCACCCACCGGTTCCACTGTTTGACTTCCCCTCCCCATCTCCATAGAATCTTCCGCCATGGCTTCGTCATTCGTGCATCTTCATCTCCACACTCAGTTCAGTCTCCTCGACGGTGCGAATCAGATCGAACCGCTCGTTCGCCAGATCAAGTCCTTTAACCAGCCTGCCGTGGCCATGACCGACCATGGCAACATGTTCGGCGCGGTTGAGTTTTATCGCAAAGCGAAGGACGTGGGCGTCAAGCCGATCATCGGATGCGAAGCCTACATGGCCCTTGAAAGTCGACATGCCAAGAAAGATAGCGGGCTCGCGCATAACGATTATTACCATCTGATTTTACTCGCAAGAAATCTCACCGGTTATCAAAATCTCATTAAACTGGTCAGTAAAGGATATCTTGAAGGATTCTATTATAAGCCTCGAATTGATAAAGAACTCTTAAGGCTCCACCACGAAGGGATTATCGCCCTGTCCGGTTGCTTAAGTGGTGAAATTCCCTACCTCATCGGCCAAAACGATATGGCAGGCGCCATGGCGGTCGCTGGTGAGTTTCAAGAAATCTTTGGGACGGATCATTTCTATCTTGAAGTTCAGGCAAACGGCCTCGATCATCAGCGCGTGGCAAACACTGGCCTCGTGGAAATCCATAAGAAGCTTGGGATTCCCATGGCCGGGACCAACGATTGCCATTACCTCAACAAGGACGACGCACGACCGCATGAGTTGATGTTGTGCCTCCAGACCGGGAAAACGTTGAGCGATCCCAACCGAATGAAATTCGACACGGATCAGCTCTATGTCAAATCAACGGAGGAGATCGCCCCGGCATTTGCCGAGTTTCCCGATGCCGTGATGAACACGTGCCGGATTGCCGACCATTGCGACCTCGATCTCCCCTTGAACAAGACACATCTCCCACAGTACCGTGTGCCGGAAGGGTTCAGAGATCGTGAATCCTATCTGGAGCATCTCGCCGTCGCCGGTCTCAAGGAACGATTAAAGGAACGCCCCAGTCGAATCGCTTCACCCGTCTATGAGCAGCGACTCAGAGAAGAGCTCATGGTGATCTGCTCGATGGGATTTGCCGGATACTTTCTCATCGTGTGGGACATCATCCGTTTCGCTCGATCTCGCACGATTCCTGTTGGACCAGGTCGCGGTTCTGCCGCAGGTAGTCTGGTCGCCTATGCCTTGCGCATTACAGACCTTGATCCATTGGTATACACGCTCTTGTTCGAGCGTTTCTTGAACCCTGAACGGGTCTCCCTCCCGGATATCGACATGGATTTTTGCATGGATCGGCGAGGTGAGGTGATCAACTATGTCGTCGATAAATACGGCACCGACCATGTAGCCCAGATCATTACCTTCGGGACGCTCGGTGCAAAAGCCGCCATCCGTGATGTCGGACGAGTCTTGGAACTGTCGTACGCGGACGCCGACAAAGTCGCGAAGCTCGTCCCCAATCAATTGAACATCACCTTGCAGCAAGCCCTGGACACCGAGCCTCGCCTACGCGAGTTGGTCGAAACCGATCCGAAGATCAAAGAGCTGATGGCCAATGCGCGATCGCTCGAGGGTCTTGCGCGCCACGCCTCCACCCATGCCGCCGGCGTCGTGATCTCCGAAGGTCCGCTCACCGACCATGTCCCGCTCTACAAAGGCGCGAACGACGAAATCGTGACGCAGTATTCGATGGGAGATGTTGAGAAAATTGGCTTGGTGAAATTTGATTTCCTTGGCCTCAAGACGCTGACGATGATCAGGCGAGCCGAAACACTGATCAACGAGACCCATCCCGAGGCCGCCCCTCTCGTGATCGACCAGGTGCCCTTCGACGACCCAGCCACGTTCGCCCTGTTGAGCTCTGGTAAAACAACCGGGCTCTTCCAATTGGAAAGTTCGGGCATGCGAGATCTCCTCACAGGACTCAAGCCGGATCGATTCGAAGACATCATCGCGATCATCGCACTGTATCGACCTGGGCCGATGGACCTGATCCCCGATTTCATCAAGCGTAAACAGGGGAAGGTCCCGATCACGTATGAGGCACCGGAACTGGAACCTATTCTGAAAGACACCTACGGCGTGATCGTGTACCAGGAACAGGTCATGGCGATCGCCAATAAGGTCGCCGGCTTCTCCTTGGGACAAGCCGACATTCTTCGCCGGGCGATGGGGAAGAAAAAGCCGGAAGAAATGGAAAAGTTGCGGGTCAAGTTTATCGACGGGGCGAAGCAGAACAAGATTCCTGAGAACAAGGCGCAAAAGCTCTACGAGCTCATCCAGAAGTTCGCCGGATATGGCTTCAATAAGTCGCACGCGGCCGCTTATGCCGTGGTGTGTTACCAGACAGGCTTCTTAAAGGCCCACTATCCGACGGAATTCATGGCGGCGCTCATGACCACCGACATGGGCAACCAGGACAAGCTGGTCGGGTATTTCACTGAGTGTCGAGATCTCGGCATCAAGGTCCTGGGTCCTGATGTGAACGCGAGTCAAAAGCACTTTGCCGTGGCGGACGGAGCCATCCGCTTTGGCTTGGCAGCCATCAAAAACGTCGGTGAGGGGGCTGTTGAATCGGTGCTTGACGTGCGATCTCGTACCGGCCCCTTTGGGTCGTTCTTCGACTTTTGCCGGCGGGTGGACTTACATAAAGTCAACAAACGAATGCTGGAAGGGTTGATCAAGGCCGGCGCGTTCGATTCAACGGAAGTAAAACGTTCGCAACTCATGGCCATACTCGACCAGGCCGTGGAAGAGGGCGCGGCAGCCCAGCGTGAACGAGAGGTCGGACAGACCAGTATCTTTGGTGAGGAACTTCATGGAGACCATGCTGCGGTGGCTCTCCCCGCACCCACACTACCCTCGATTGCTGAATGGGACCAGGCTCAGCGACTCAAGTATGAACGTGAATTAACTGGCTTTTATATTTCCGCTCATCCCCTCGCACGGTACGAAGCCATCCTCGGTGCCCTCTCCACGACTTCGACGATAGGTTTGAAAGATTGCACCGACAACGGTGAGGTGAAACTCTGCGGCATTATCGCCACCATCAAATCGATGCTCACGAAAAAGGGTGATCGTATGGCCTACCTGACCGTGGAAGACTTGCATGGGACGGCCGAGGTCATCGTCTTTCCCGATCTGTTTAAGACAGCCGGAGAGTTGATCACACCGGAACGGATCGTGAGGATCACCGGGACGATCGATCGTGGCGATAAAGGCACGAAAATCCGAAGCAGCAAGATCGAACCGTTGGCCGAGGTGCAGGCTCAGGCGATCAAACGCATTCGAATCCGCCTCACTGATCGTCCCGAGGTGCAGGACCAGCTCCCTCGCTTGCTGGAGGTGCTCAGGCGGCACCCTGGTAGCACCACCGTTTCCATGTCGTTTCGAACGGACGGCACCTTGGAAGCGGAGACCGCTCCTCTCCCGAACCTTACGATCTGTCCAAGCGACCACTTCATATCGGATGTTGAAGAAGTGCTAGGCAAAGGGGCCCTTTCTTTGCTATCTTAAAGAGTCCTTTCAGGGGGAGCTCTACACACCATCTCCCTCATGTGTGCCTGGGTTGGATTAGTAAACGTCCATGCGAGACTACCTCGAGTTTGAAAAGCCGATCCGAGAGATCGAAGAGAAAATCGAGAAACTCTCCGCCGCAGCCACAAGCGGTAAGGCGTCTTCTCAGAACGACATTCGGAAGCTTCGTGCGAAGCTTGCTCAAGTCGAACATGATCTCTATCAGACCCTCACGCCCTGGCAGCGCACTCAGCTCGCGCGGCATTCTCAACGCCCCAGCACCTTGGACTATATCAGTGAACTCACCAGAGATTTTCTCGAGTTCCATGGGGACCGTGTGTTCGGCGACGACCGAGCCATTGTGGGAGGATTCGCTCGATTCAACGATCGTCCCGTGATGATCATCGGCCATCAGAAAGGCAAGACGCTGAAGGAACGCATGCAGCGAAACTTCGGCATGCCCAATCCTGAGGGCTATCGAAAAGCTCTCCGGCTCATGAAAATGGCGGAAAAGTTTAACCGCCCGATCCTGACGTTTATCGATACTCCCGGAGCCTATCCCGGGATCGGTGCCGAAGAACGAGGACAAGCTGAAGCCATCGCCCGCAACTTGTTCGTCATGTCGCGATTGACGGTTCCCATTATTTCCGTGGTTATTGGTGAAGGAGGAAGCGGCGGCGCTTTAGCGCTCGGTGTGGCCGACCGTGTCCTTATGTTGGAACATTCCGTCTATTCCGTCATTTCTCCGGAGGGCTGTGCCGCTATTCTGTGGGACAACCCGGAAAAGATACCCGATGCGGCATCTGCGCTCAAGATGACGGCTGACGACCTGGCTAAACTCGGCATCATCGATCAAATTGTCCCTGAACCGCTGGGTGGCGCACATCGCGAACCGAGAGCCATGTATGATCAAGTCGGCAAAGCACTCACCAACCAACTGTTTGAGCTGCTCGATATACCGGCTGAGCAACTCCTTACGCAACGAGACCAGAAATACCGCAAGATGGGGGCCGTGAACGGTCTGCTCCCCTAATCAGGTCTGATCCCAGCACCCCTCTTATTCCGTTTGGATTCGAAGAAGTCCGACCTCGGTGAATCGCCGTTCGATCACCGCAAGAATGTGTTCAACCAGTGCCGGACGATACGGATCAAATACCGTTGCCGCCAGATATCGGTTCACCGTTGTCGGTAGTTTTCGCCGCCACGCGACAGCTGATCGTCTGGCCTGTTCAGCCACATCACGATCGAGCATTCGTCGAATCTCTCGCTCAAAAAATGCGACATGCACGACTTCATCGTCGAAAATTGAGGCCAGATCAGGTCTGAGTGTACGGAGCAATCTCGCAAATTCTAGCCCTAGGGATTCATAGCCATAGATCTGAACGGCCAGAACCGGCCATTGACGTGGAACGGATGGAAGGCGTTCCCGGTCGAGCGGCTGACAACCGACCATCGCTTTAAACTGTGCGAGATGTTGCTGCTCGTCTTCCTCATGTTTTCGAAGAAAGGCGTACACGTTAGGAGGAACGTCTTGCCGCTGGGCCGACCGCACCGTCCGCAGTGCCATCGCTTCGGCCTTGACGAATTGCTCCAATAAGGCATGTTCACATTCCGGCGGGAGCCGAATGGACGTATCGCCATCACCCAACATGATGCACCTATCCTACGCAAACAGAACGGAGTTGTCCAAACATCCATGACTGAGGGTTGACTGGATCTTCAGATCTGTGTACATCCTACAGGAACTAACTCTAAAGATCGGTGATAGTTGGGAGTTCACGTGTGGCTGATCACCGGATCGACGACCACCCTAAACACACAGATCAGAGGCCGGTCAACGCATGAGGCTCTACCCATGATAAATCCGACAAGGTCTGCGTCAGCCGTTGTCAAACAGGTTGCGCTCTGTCTCCTCGCCGCGGCGCTCTCCATGGACATCGGCTGTGTCAGTCAACGTGCCTACGAACAGCTCAAAGCGGAGATGCAGGAACAGACCCAAGCGTTGGAGACGGTGCGGGAAGACGTGAGAGGGCTGGATCAAGAAATCGCCGTGTTGCAGGCGACCAATCGACGCAAGAACATCACCATCGATGAGCTCCTTGCCACTATCCAGCGTGAACAAGAACTGTTGCCGATCATACGAGAGGAAGCTGAGGAACGGCATTCGTCTCTCAAGACTCAGGTAGCCAGTTTGTTGGATCAGAGTTGGCACCTCGCGCGCAAGATTGCAGATCTCCGACAGGCCAATGCCTCGTTGCGAACCATGGCGGATCAGTATAAACAGGAAATGAGGCTGGTTCAGGCTCAAACTCAAGCTCACACGCCGGTGCTGGTCGCTGCACACTCAGAGCAACTCCCCATCACGGCCTCGACGGCGACCGAAGAACCTGCGGCCTCAGCTATCCCAGAACCACCGCCGGTTGAAGTTGAAGAGGAGCAGCCCTCGTCTCTCATGAGTGATGAAAGTCGTACGCCGCCGCAAGTCGCACAAGCTGCTTCGGCGACACCTGATCTGACGCCTGTCACGTCATCCGTATCATCTCCATCCCCTGCACCAGTGATTGTCGAACCACCTGAGGCAGAGGAATCCTGGTTCGACATGATTGCCGGCTGGCTCCTCGCGTTCTGGAATTGGTTGATCAGTTAGTGCACTGCCTTCGCGCCTCTTATCACGACCACTTCTTGCGGTGTGACAAAGCTACTTGCGCATGCCCCACTCAGCGGCTGCCGTTCCGGCAAGACGTCCGGTTGCCAAACAGCCCGTGAGGAGATACCCACCGGTCGGCGCCTCCCAATCCAGCATTTCTCCGGCGCAGAATACGCCTGGACGCGAACGCAGCATCAATCGTGTGTTCACACCTTCGAAGGAGACGCCGCCGGCCGTGCTGATTGCTTCTTCAAGTGGACGAGGACTCCTGAGAGTCACCGGCAGAGCTTTGAGTATGGTAGCCAAGCGAACCGGATCGAAAAAGACTTCTTTGGGTACCGCCTCGCGTAGAAGACCTGCTTTAACTCCCGCGATTCCAGCGCACCGTTTGAGATGCGTTGCAAGAGTCCGCTTGCCGCGCGGCCTTGAAAGGTCTTGCGAAAGTCGCTTCAATGATCGATCCGGAGCAAGGTCTATCCACAATGTGGCTGCCCCTTCCGCTGCAATCGCATCACGCAGAGAGGCTGAGAGCATATAGATGACGCCCCCCTCCACTCCGTTCGCCGTAATCACAAACTCGCCCATCTGACGAACGACAGTTCCATCGAGAGCCTTCGTCGTGAGTTGCACCGTTTTCACAGGATGTCCCGAAAATGTCGTGCGGAAGTACTCGCTCCACCGCACATCGAACCCACAATTGGCCGGCTTCAGTGGGGCAATGGATACGGATCGTTCATTAAGAATCCGAACCCAGTCTGCATCAGATCCCAACTGTGGCCAACTGCCGCCGCCCAACGCAAGCACTACAGCATGAGCGCCCACATGAACCAGCCCTCCTGGAGTCGTGAAGAGAAGCCGCCCATCTTGATCCCACCCAACCCAGCGATGCCTGACATGGAACTGCACACCATCCGTTCGTAATCGTCGCAGCCAAGCGCGCAGAAGCGGTGCTGCTTTGAGATCCGTTGGAAAGACTCGTCCGGAACTACCGACAAATGTCTCAATGTTGAGGCTGTGCGCCCACGCCCGGATAGCTTCAGGAGGAAACGATTGGATCGCAGGTTCGATGTCAGGGCGTCGAGTGCCATACCGTGAGAGGAGCTGCTCCATTGGTTCTGAATGGGTCAGATTCAAGCCGCCTTTCCCTGCAAGGAGAAACTTTCTTCCGACTGAGGGCATGGCGTCATAGAGCGCCACTTCCACACCGCCAACGACAGCCGCCTCTGCGGCCATCAATCCAGTGGGACCACCACCAACAATTGCCACCGTTACCATCTACCTCCTAATAGTTCGTTATAAGAAATACAAGTAATCATGATAAATATACGGACATTATGAGGTCGATGCGCCGACTACATGGACTCATAGGCGTAGGATCATGACTACACATAATACGGTCGGTTGATGAATGAAAGCGGTACTACAGTAAATTTTTGGCGTGCTTAGAACTACTCTCACATGGTCTGCTTCTTGCTCACAGGCAATTATTGAGCACAGTGGCTGCTGTTTCATAAGGTTATTCACAAGTCCTTCTGGCCATTCTATGGCGCAGACTGGATCTAGAGGAGGATCATGATGCGCATTCGAGCGACCTGTTATGCCGTCCTTGGTATTGTTGGGCTACTGTCCAGCAATGTTCAAGACGTGTTCGCTGCTGAGGATTTAGGAAAAAGAAACAACTTACGCGTAACAAAACCCACACGTCCTCAAAATCCTGACGATTCGTTTAGCCGAATGTTCCCAGGCTTGTTACCGTACGCACCTCCGACGAATGAGGCAAGAGAACTGGCACAAAAAGTGGGTGTCCCAGGTGGCGTGTGCGACGCGCAAGATCTTCTCACGGATCCGATCCAGTCGATCCTCAACCCCGCCGTCCACAGTCCGAACAATCCCGACAATCCAAACATGACCGCGGGGATGACCTTCTTCGGGCAGTTCCTCGATCATGATATGACCCTTGCGTTGAAAGCTCCGATCAACGAACCCACCGACCCGAGGCGAACCACCAATTTTCGGAGTGCCGAGTTAGACTTGGATAGCCTCTATGGCGAGGGTCCCGATAAATCACCGGAACTCTACGATAGCAGTTCCGGTGACATTAAATTCAAGGTGGAGGAAATTCCTGGGTCGGAGACCGTATCCCGAGGAGGCAAAGTTCGCTTTGATCTTCCGCGTGATGGGAACAACAACGCCATCATCGGAGACGGCCGGAATGATGAAAATATCATCATCAGTCAATTCCATCTGGCGATGCTGATGTTTCACAATGCGGTCGTCGACCATTTGCGAGCGGATCCGACCAAGGCCAATCTCTCAGCCAAGCAGATCTTTACTGAAGCTCAGCGCGAGGTCCGCTGGCACTATCAATGGATCATCGTGAATGAATTCTTGCCGCTTACGATCGGACAAAATCGAGTGAACGAGATCATGCGTCGAGGTCCCCGATTCTATAATCTGGGCGACCGTTCACGAGACCGAGAGTTTCGTTCGCGCCGCCAAGACCCATTGATCCCAGTAGAATTCGCCGTCGCCGCTTACCGGTTCGGGCACTCCCAGGTCCGGCCCAGTTATCGAATGAACTTCGGAGCAGCGCCCGGCAGCGAGTTCTTTGCCTTCATCTTCGATGACTCAGCAGATCCCAACAATCCCGACCCCAACGACATGCGTGGCGGCAAGAGGGCGGCTCGTCGATTCGTCGATTGGCAGACCTTCTTCAAGCTGGACAGTGCGAACTTCCGTCCCAACAAGCGGATCGACGGCAAGATCTCGACTCCTCTGTTTCTCCTGCCTGGACAAAAAGGACCAGCTGCGGGTCTCCCCACCGATGGACCCCAGTCCCTGGCATCCCGAAATCTCATGCGTCACGTGAACTTTGGGATCCCTTCAGGACAAGCCATTGCACGTGTGATGGGAGTTCGGGTTCTGACTCCAGAGCAACTCTCAGAATTTGCGGACTTCAACATGGCGAACAACACCCCACTCTGGCTCTATATCCTGAAAGAGGCCGAAGTCCTTGAACAGGGTTTGCGCTTGGGACCAGTAGGAAGTCGAATTGTCGGCGAAGTCTTTATTGGACTTCTGAAAGCCGATCGAGACTCCTACCTGTCTACAAACAGAAACTGGAAACCGACTCTACCGTCTGCGAAATCCGGAGACTTTGAGATCGCCGATCTCCTGAGGTTCGCCGGAGTCGTTCATCCGGTGGAGTAATTGGTCTTGCAGCATACTGGATGCCCTCTGTCGTAGAGGGCATCCAGTCCAGCCGTCCTCAAGACTCACTTGTCTCACCGCACCGCCCATCTTTGGCACAGAAACTCTCCCTCGTGCTGCGTGAATGGTAATCGGCGACCCCACGCCTCCGGTCGAACTCAATCACATAACAGTCTTCAAACATCTGTTTAAGTTGCTTGCGCCCTCGCTGGACACGAGATTTCATGCCGGATAACGAAACACCCATCTGTTTAGCAGCAGCCTGTTGCGTCAGCCCATCGATCTCGACGAGTGTGATGGCGTTTCGATAGTCTGGTGAGAGCCGCTCAATCATGGGACGAATGCACCCAGCAAGTTCCGATCGTGACTCCCTACCCTCATCTCGACGAACAGCCTCTGAGTTCTTTGATACTTCATTGAAGACTTCAAGTTCTGAACTCAATCCAGCAGGGATCTCCCGTTGTCTTCCAGGCTTTCGGTAATGATCTAATGATCGCATTGCGCGTGACCTGATAGATCCAGTAGACGATTCGGCGAGGATCGTTCACCGTGTCCATCTGCCGATGGACACGTACAAAGACGTCCTGCAGAATGTCGTCAACATGACCATCATCGTTCACCCGCTTGGCGATGAAGACCCGGAGGCCATCATGTACCTGGCGCCAGAGTTCTTCCGTCGTCTTCGTCATGATGGCCTCTCCCTCATCGTATCCAATACGGTACTGCATCGGTTCAAGCTCCGCAAGCAGCTGGCTCATGGGAGCCGGCCTTCTTCGGCACGCAGCAGCCTGTTTGACTGAGTCCTCCAGTGACTTCCATCTGCTCATGGACGGTAAAGATCTCCCAGGCATTACCGTCCGGATCGGTAAACCAGAGTTTATCCTGTCTGGCAAAACAACACGCGACGTTGTCTTCGACTCTCTCAAGTATCCCTTCATGTTGCAACCGACCTTTCCAGTCGGCAATTTCCTGAATCGTCTCAACCTCGATGCCCAAGTGATCAACGGCACTTATTTCACCACTGGAAGACACCAGCGAAAAGTTCAGCGCTGGGGCCTTCAGATCGAACTTGGCATAGTCGGCCACCTGTTTTTGTGGCGGCACGCCAAACACTTTTTCATAGAACGCCACCGACTTGGCGACATCACGAACATCCAGCGAAATATGGGGACGCATAGAGCACCTCCTTGTTTGCAAGCTGCAGATGATTCTGCGCTCATCTCTATAGACGGAGGCGCTTCAAAAAGGACGCAACCCTGCAAGGCAGAGAGCCTGGCTCACACTCGAGTCTTGGCGAAGCAACCGTTGAGATGGTCGTCCACCATCCCCACCGCCTGCATGAAGGCATAGATGATAGTGCTTCCGACAAAGCGGAAACCTCGTTTCTTGAGGTCCTTTGAGAGCGCGTCGCTCTCCGGGCTTGTGGCCGGAACATCCGCCATCGTCAGGGGGTTATTTAACCTTGGCGTCCCGCCGACAAATTGCCAGACATACCGGTCGAACGTGCCGAATTCTTTCTGCACAGCCAGAAACGCCTGTGCGTTCGTCACCGTCGCATCAACCTTCAATCGATTTCGGATGATACCAGGATCGTGTAATAACCGTTTTTTGTGGCTGACGGTGAACTTCGCCACTCTCGCAGGATCAAATTCAGCGAAGGCTTTTCGGTAGTTCTCACGTCGCTTTAAGATTGTGTCCCAGCTCAGACCAGCCTGTGCGCCCTCAAGCAGGAGCATTTCAAAAAGGCGACGATCGTGACGTACCGGTTTGCCCCACTCCCTGTCGTGATAGCGAATCATATGCGGCTGCTCTCCAGCCCATGGGCAACGCGTCTCCGGTTTCTTTTCGATAGCCATCCCCCAGCCTCGTGACAGACCGATCTACTCGAGAGGTGGCCTTCTCGAGCTCCCACACGTCTTTCCTCCCTCTACCGCCGGAACGCGTCTTTGCCCTTCACCACGTCACTCAACAGCTTGTCGGCCAACTTACCGGCCTTCCAGCGACGATACCATTGGTGAATCACCAACCAGAGCACCACCCCACCGACACCGATGAGCACGATCAAAACCGTGTCGTCCATCGAGACACATTACCCGGCACCGCCTTCTGAGGCAAGCCTCCTCTGTACGCCGATAATCCACGTTCATCGCACACAGTGATCGAAGAAGCGAGGGAGGTGTTGCCCGTCACCTCCCTCTTCTTTGTACATGACACTTCAAGCAATGGTTTAGGATAGAAACCGGATTTAGACCGACGACGAACAGCACGGCTGCAGGTCCAGGTCTTCACGTGACCGATCGCAACACATCACATCGGCAAATGTCTTTTTCCCCGCTGATCGGTCATGCTGAGCTTGCCGATAGGACACGCCGGCCATGGCTGCCACAGCAGCGATGCCGCACCCGGTGCGTTCTCATTAGACGACAGGTCTCACGATAGGCCCGCCTGCATCTTCTTTCTCCCCGTCCCCATTGCCGCGGATATCTTCTTTTGCACCTCCGATGCACGTGAGTACGTTCGCCTCAGAAGAAAACTCCGGAGCGCAACGGCCTGGTTATATTGCGTATCTTTGGCAGAATAGAGGAGCGTCACTGCACGAGTCTTTGCTTGTTTCTTGATCGTCGCGATAAATGGGATCTTCTCCTTCAGCTCGGCATGATAGCGGCGGAGAAACTCCACCCAACGTGTAGGATCGTGGTTGAACCATTTCCGAAGGGCTGTTGAGGGACCGAGATCCGGCAGCCAGAGATCGAGCTTTGCGTCAGACTTAGACAGTCCCCGCGGCCAGAGTCGATCGACCAGTACCCGAACGCCATCGGACTTCGTCACTGGTTCGTAAACTCGTTTGACCAGAATCTTACCCATAGGTGCTAGAGACCGATGGTTTCAATCTGAGCAATTTCTTCCGGCAACAAGTTGAACTGCTCGCACTCGAGATCTTCCTTCATGTGTTGAGGATTCGTCGTACCGGTCAGAGGCAGCATGCCGACCTGCTGCAAAAAGCGAAACACGATCTGAGCCAGGCCAGTCTGATACTTGGCGGCCATGGTGCGAATGGCCTGATCACCAAACACTTCCCGATTGGCGGTCAACAGTGAAAATCCTTGATACATTATTTGGTTATCTTGGCATACTTCACGCACTTCTTTATCCCAGCCGAACGCCGCATAGCAACGGTTCTGCACCACCATCGGCTTGTGCTTGGCTTTCGCGCAGAGCAGGGTGAGCTGCTCCGCTGAGACATTGCTGATCCCGATCATCTTCGTCTTGCTCGCGTCGTAAAGAGACTCGATCGCCGCCCACACCTCCCAATCCTCCGCCCCTAACCCGCGTCGTGAATAGGGTCCATGCAACACATACGAGTCGAGATAATCGGTATGGAGATGCGCAAGGGAACTAGCGAACGATTGTTGGACTTGTGCAGTGATGCTCGCCTGCGCGTCGTACGGGAGACGATGATCCTGCCCGTTGATGGGAGTGAACTTGGTCTGCAAAAACAGCTTGTCACGGGCGATGCCTTGTTCAGACAATCGCAAGAGGGCATCCCCCACTCGTGCCTCATCGTAATGGACAAGCTGGTTAGCGGTATCGATGGCCCTAAAACCTGCTCCTACCGCTTGCAGCACGAGTCCCGTTGTCGTCTCCTTCTTCCAGGCAGTGCCGTACATGAAGGAGGGAATTGAAACGTGATTGTATGTAGTCAACGGCATTGACGCATCTCCTTGATAGACTCATCCCACACAGATGGCCTCGGCACTCTCAACGGTGGCACGCTACAGATCCTTCGGCCATAAGGAACTCAGCTCTGGATACTTCGCGCGATAGTCGGCGTGACCGGCACGGATGACTTTCAGTGTCTCCTCTCTTCCGTATACGCTGGTGATTTGCACCTTGTGATGAGTCGCCCCCGGCGCACTCTTATAGGTGAGGAAATAATGTCGGAGGCGATCCAGAAGAGTAATCGGACATTGTGAAATATCCGTGAAGTTTCCATAGACCGCGTCGTCTCGCATTACAGCAATGATCTTGTCATCAGCCTCACCACCGTCAGCTAGACTGAATCCGCCGATAGGCAGTGCTGTCAGGAGTATGTCGCTATGAGGGATGCTCTTCTCCGACAAGACGCAGATATCGAGCGGATCGCCGTCCCCGACCATACCTTTGCGACGAGCCCGTTTGGCAAAGATGTCGGCCACTCGCTCTCCGGAATACGTCTGCGGAATGAGGCCGTAATAGACGGGACAGTAGTTGGAGAACCGCTGTGGCCGATCTACCTTCAGAAAGCCGCTGCGCTTATCAACTTCGTATTTCACCGTATCGGTTGGAACGATTTCGATGTAGGCTGTGACCACGTCCGGGGCTTCCTCACCGATGGACACACCGTGCCATGGGTGGGCCTTGAACATCAGTCCGAGCAGATGCTGGAAGGGATCACTTCCGCCGTGTCGCTCAACCGTCTTGTCTGGATCCTCTCGCTTCTTCTTCACTTATAGAGCTCCTCTCTACGACTGCCGACCAAGCTGCGACCGACGACGACTTTCAAACAGGCGGTAGTATCCCCCATGGGATCGAGATGGGCAATGGCTTATTATCACACTGTGACGAGAATGTTTACACGGTTCGTGTGAGGCATTGCCGAGGTAGGATATGAGGTATACTGTGTCTGTGACGAGTCGCTTTTTTCATGGAGGCTCGTATGGTACCGCCCAGCCACAAGCCATCCTATCGCCAACGTGCATTGAGGCTATTCCCTTGGGTCTGTGCCCATTGCGGTCGTGAATTCGACGGCAAAAAGCTCAGCCTCCTCACGATCCATCACAAAGACCACAACCATGACAATAATCCCCTGGACGGCAGCAACTGGGAATTGCTCTGTCTCTACTGTCACGACAACGAGCATCAGCGCGATCAGGTAGGTGGCCAACCGAACGACTCGCCGTCGAGCCGTGAACCGGAGCGCCCCTTCACACCCTTCGCCCAGCTTGCCGACCTGCTCAAACGCAATACGGCAGCCTGATCAAGACCTGGCTTGATGGCTAGGTCTCATCATCCGACGACCTGAGCAGACCGCACGCTCTCCGACCTCATCTTCTCGCATGTGGTGTACTGGGTCATGCCTCATCGTCGCTCATAGGCAAGTGGTTCTCTTTCTGACAAGCGGATCTGAGCCAGAACCGGTATCGCCATGCCGGAACTGGTTCGATGGTTCCCTCCGCTCGACCTCTGCTTGATCCACCCCCGACTCATTCGCCGATCATGTTCGCTCGCAAGCCGCCAGGTTGAAAATGATTCGGCAGCAACATAATGCAGTTAGGGTTGAACCCTTGCTCTTTCAGGGTATCAATACTCCCTAAAACGTTCTCCTGTTTCAGATCGATCACGGTAATTGATCCATCGCTCAGCCCTTCCAAATTCAGGAGGCTATTCTGGACAAAGAGATAGCGCTCATCTGGTGACAGCACGCTATGATGCGCCCCGGCCGCAGCCGCAATGGTCTTGAGAAACTTCGGGTGGCGCGGATCACTGTTGTCGTACAGATTGACAAACCCTGGTTTGGCTGTCGTGACGAACAGGCGGTCTCCCTTCGCGTTATAGAGCATTTCCAACGGCATCCCCTGTTCTCGCGGCTCAAAATCATCGATCTGATGGAAGGAAAACGCCTTGCGCCTGGGATCCCACACTCCGGCCCACAGCGTATTCTCCATCATATTAGTGATGTGCACGACCGGAGGATCGGCATTGGGGCTGAACATGATTTCGACCGGTGCCGATTTGGCCGGAGCCGGCTTCGACCCTATTTGATGCGTCGAGAGTACCTTCCCCGTACTCGCCTCCAGGACCGTTACGGTGTTGCCCTGCTCAGACATGTCGGGCTTGACCGTACTGGTGACGAGCACCCGATCAATGCCGTTGTGAATCGCGATGCCGTGAGGATAGGCAATAAACGCTTCGGCGGGGGCTGGGGCGCTGATCGTTTTGACCGGTCTGTCCTGGACGGCGTCCCCCACTATCACCGTGGACGAACCCATACAGGTGAGATACCAGCTCCGGTTATCTTCGGATACGACCAGATCTTCACCGACCTGACAATCAGGGACGTCAATGGCGCGTAGCCGATAGGGAAACTTCGTGAGGTCCACGACGTGCAAGATGCTTTTCCCCAAGGCCGTCACGTAGGCTTTGGTACGATCCCGGTTGAAGAAGATGTGGTGAGCCACGAGATCAGAGGGAAGCGGAATCTCCATCAGGACCTTGCCGAAATCCACAGACTCCGGATCGATATCCATGATCGCGATCCCTTCTCGTCTTACCGGTTGGTTCGCCTTGCTTTCATAGTTAATCAGAGCAAGGATTTCAGCCGATGCTGAAGTCGTCCCTGTAAGCAGCAGTCCTAGAGTCAACGTGAGGAACCGTAATGGTTTCATGGCAATCTCCCTGTGATGTGTGAGCATTGTATAGTATTTGAGGACTACGTTTATGCCCGAATACCGATGACTTCTAGATACTCCGCAAAGACCGTGGTGCAATTTGCTTCAGCGCGATTGTGCGCCGACCAGAGGGTTTCGAGCTCTTGCCGCATCTGCGCTTGCCCATCGACATCAAGCGATGCGAACGCTCGGTTGGTCGGCCCGTAATACCGACAAAAAAACTCTACGACCTCCACCGGTGGAAAAGGATAGCTAAAGAGGTACTGCCGCTTCGTGAGACTGAGCTGTGAAAGTCCATGGCCAAGCCGCTCACGAACCGTCGGCTCATTACCCCACAAGACCGGCGACGGCATGCCGGACGGCGCAATGAACTTTGACACCGTCTTGAACATCTGCCCGACGAATCCCTGCGGCGTCCAATTGGCCATAGCGATGGTGCCTCCCGGCTCGCAGACACGAAGCAATTCTTGGGCAACCAGTTCAGGCCGCGGAGCGAACATTGCGCCGATCAGACTGACGACCACGTCGAAACTGGCATCGTCGAATGGAAGTGCTTCGGCATCAGCCTCATGAAACCGGACGGTCAAGGCTTCTGCTTGCGCCCGTACCCGTGCTCGCTCCACCAAGTTGCCGGCGATATCCACACCGGTCGCCCCGATGCCGTCTTTTGCCGCCATCAGTGCCAGCTGACCGGCCCCACAGGCGACGTCCAACAATTGGCTATCCGGCGCGATGTTGAGTCGCTCGTAAAATTCTCGCGCGCCGCCTTCCATGTACCGCGAAAATCGATCGTAGTCGCCAGCTGTCCAAATCGATTTGAGCCGAGCCTTGAGACCGTCCATTTCTCCCATCGTTGTGCTCGTCATGATGTCCTCCCCTTTTGTCATATGTTCATGAGGCCGTGATCTTTTCTGCTGGTGACTATACGAGAAAGGTCTTCTGCCGTCTTAGCCGCGCGTCTAGCTCTTTTATCAGAGGGAGTGCTAAGCTCCGTGTCGTTTATCCCGGCGTCCGACCTGTTTAGCCGAGAGGCTTCGTCTCAGAGGTTCAGCGATGGATGTGCTATCTGAAGTCCTGAAGGCGGTAAGGCTTGATGGAGGGGTCTTCTTCAACGGTGAATTCTCGGCTCCATGGTGTTCGCGTGAACCCGATTCAGGCACGATGGCGTCTTATTTTCCCCCTGGTCCCAAACATGTCTTCATCTTCCACCTGGTAACCGAAGGACAGTGCTACTGTCGTGATGAGGAAGGAGGCCGCGCTGTGCCCTTGGAAGCCGGCGATATCGTCATCCTTCCACATGGGAATGCGCACCTCATGGGCAACGGTCCTCCCGTCACCCCTATCGACAACGCACCACACCTGAAGCAGCTCTTCACTGAAGGCGGTATACTGACTCAATCGGGCGGTGGTGGAGAAACCACAAAACTGGTCTGTGGGTACCTCACCTGCGATCCACAACTGAGCCAAGTTTTCTTGGACGGTTTACCACCGATCGTCAAGGTCCATATTCGCGATAGCCCATCTGGGAAGTGGCTCGAGGATACCTTTCGTTTTTCCGTCGATCACACGGAAGCCTCTGCTCCAGGCAGCACTGCAGTCATCGCGAAACTATCCGAATTGCTGTTTGTAGAAGCATTACGACGATATACTGCACAGCTACCCGAATCTCAGACCGGCTGGCTCGCCGGTGTACGCGATCCAAAGGTGGGCAAGGCACTCGCTCTCTTGCATAAGCAGCCGTCTCACTCCTGGACAATTGCCTCGCTGGCCGAAGCCGTCGGCCTCTCACGTTCAGTGTTGGCAGACCGATTTCGACATTATCTGTCAGACACGCCGATGGGGTACCTGACTCGCTGGCGGTTGCAGCTTGCCGCTCAAGTGTTGGCGTCGACGTCCAAGAGCGTGGCCGAAGTGGCAGGCGAGGTGGGCTATGAATCGGAACCCTCCTTCAATCGCGCCTTTAAACGGGAGTTCGGGGTCCCTCCGGCGAGGTTCCGCACACAAACAAGATCCTCTCAACGTAAGAATTGATAAAGTGAGAATGGAAACCGGACAAGACATCACGATCACCGAGCTCCGACTCAGCTATCGATACATCAAGGAACATCCCTGGGTCGTCACGGCAGTGAATGGTTTTCTCTCCGCCTACTTCATGGAACAGCCGAGCTTTCGCGTGCAACGTCATTTCGATGAACTCGAATCCGGCATGCACGTCTGGATTTGTGAAGTACCCGGCACGATGAAAATGACAACGCTAATGCGAAGACTGCGAGCGGATATCCCTCCTTGTCGCTATACTCAAAGCACGACAGAATCGGCGAGCGCTCCTCAATACCTCATCGACTCGCTCGAACAAAACTAATCGGCGACACGTCTCGGTCCGCAACATTTCCCAAACCAAGTGCTCCTCCTCGAATGACAGGGTATAATGCATCATCATGAATCGTGTGCTCATCCTTGGAGCCGGAAAGATCGGCTCACTCATTGCCTGCCTGCTGAATCAAACCAACCGGTATGAGGTTCATTTGGGCGACATGACGTTCGATGCGTCCAAGCAGTTGGTCGAACGTCTCGAGCTGGATCGGGTGACTCCCTGTTTGCTCGATGTGCGGCATCCCGACGCCGTCAGCACCTATCTTTCCACCCATCACTTCGATGCGATTCTTTCGAGCCTTCCCTATTTCTGCAACCCCACAGTTGCCGGTCTCGCCTTAACCCATAATCTTCACTACTTCGACCTCACTGAAGATGTGGAGGTCACGAACCAGATCAAAGTGCTCAGTACCGGAGCCAACCAGGCCTTCGTACCTCAATGCGGACTCGCACCAGGCTTTATTAGTATCGTCGCGCACGATCTCATGACTCATTTTAAAACATTGGACATGGTCAAGATGCGGGTCGGTGCCTTGCCGGTGCATCCCAGCAACGCGTTGAAGTATTCGCTCACCTGGTCCACAGACGGACTAATCAACGAATACGGCAATGTCTGCTATGGGATTGAAGAGGGAGAGAAAGTCCCTCTGCAGCCGCTCGAAGGATACGAGACCATCGAGCTCGATGGTCTGCTGTACGAGGCGTTCAATACGTCAGGAGGGTTGGGCACCTTGGCCGACAGTTATGCAGGAAGAGTCAGCACGATGAATTACAAAACGCTCCGCTACCCTGGCCACTGTGAGAAAATTCATTTGTTGATGAAAGACCTCAAGCTCAACGAAGACCGCGAGACACTCAAACGAGTACTGGAACGTGCAATCCCTCAAACCCTGCAAGACGTTGTGTTGATCTATGCGTCGGTGACAGGAACAAAGGACGGAGGTCTGTTCGAGGAGAATTACGCGAAAAAGATTTACCCACAATGCATCAAGGGTACACTGTGGTCGGCGATTCAAGTGACAACCGCTTCCAGCGCGTGCTGTGTCATGGATCTTGTCTTGAACGACCCTGCGCAGTACCATGGATTTGTCACGCAGGAATCCATCTCGCTACAGACATTTGTGGACAACGAATTAGGAGCCTGTTTCCGATGAGCACCAATCACATCGCCTTAAGAGACCTGGGAATCCAAGCCGTGAATTCAGGAGGAAGTACCGGTCATCACTGGTGGTCCGGGCGCAATGATGGGTCGCTCATCTCATCGATCAACCCTGCCACCGGGGAGCAAATCGCGGGAGTCTACCCTTGCTCAGCAGAGGATTATCAGCGGATCATGAAAGAATCCATTGAGGCATTTCGTACTTGGCGTCTGGTCCCTGCACCCAAACGCGGCGACCTCGTTCGACTCATTGGCCAAGCGCTTCGAGAGAAAAAGGATCAGCTGGGCACGCTCGTCTCCCTGGAAGTCGGTAAGATCAAAGCGGAAGGAGACGGCGAAGTACAAGAGATGATCGACATGGCCGATTTTGCCGTCGGCCAGTCACGGATGCTCTACGGCGTCACGATGCAATCAGAACGGCCTGCTCACCGGATGAGCGAACAATGGCACCCACTGGGGCCAGTCGGCGTCATCACAGCCTTCAACTTTCCCGTCGCAGTGTGGGCATGGAATGCCTTCATCGCCGCCATTGCCGGGGATACTGTCATCTGGAAACCATCGCCGAAGGCCCCGCTCTGTGCCGTCGCCGTGCAACAGATTTGTAACCGCGTGATGCAGCAGCAAGGGTATTCTGGGGTTTTTTCCTTATTCATCGCCGATCAACCGCCCCTCGCAGAGCAGATGGTACAGGATGAACGATTGCCTCTCATTTCATTCACCGGATCAGTTCCGGTAGGACGACGAGTGGCCGCGCTCGTCGGCCAGCGATTGGGACGGACGCTTCTGGAACTCAGCGGCAACAACGCCGTGATCGTCGACCAGACCGCCGACCTCGACATGGCGGTACGCGCCATCGTCTTCGGCTCTGTCGGGACCGCCGGCCAGCGCTGTACCACCACTCGGCGCGTGTTTATCCACGAGTCACGATATGAGGAACTCGTCGCCATGCTGGTGAAAGCCTATGCACAAGTCCAGATCGGTAATCCATTGGAGAAAGAAGTGCTGATGGGACCACTCATCGACCAGGTCGCTGTGGAGAACTATCGCACCGCCCTCGATGAGATCAAAACAGAAGGTGGCGAGATTCTGTACGGAGGACGCGTCCTGACTCGCCCTGGATATTTTGTCGAGCCGACGATCGTCCGAGCCAAGCATGACTGGCCGATCGTACAGCGTGAAACCTTTGCGCCGATCCTGTATGTCATGCCGTTCCAATCTATTGACGAGGCAATCGCGTTGCAGAACAACGTTCCACAAGGGCTCTCCTCGGCCATGTTTTCTAATGATATTCGGCATGGAGAGCAGTTTCTGTCGGCGGCTGGAAGCGATTGCGGGATCGCCAATCTCAACATTGGCACGTCCGGGGCTGAAATCGGCGGTGCGTTCGGCGGAGAAAAGGACACCGGCGGAGGGCGCGAAGCAGGATCAGATTCCTGGAAGGCATACATGCGCCGCCAAACCAATACGGTCAATTGGGGAACAGAGTTGCCGCTGGCACAAGGTATTAAGTTTGGCCCATAAACGAGGGACAGCCATGGATCAAGCCCTTGCACTCGATGATCTCATGGAACGAATGGTAACCGATTACGTTGAGCGCAACCGTGCCGCCGGTGTTCTGAAGGCGACGCTCGACGAAACCGGCGTGGGCTTCACCCCGGTCATCGACCATGTCACCATCCGGACGCTTGATATCGATCGTGGGGCCGAACCCTTCGTCAAGCTGGGGTATGTCTATGATGAAACCCTGCAGTACGACGATTGGTATGCGAAGGTGTACCGCAAGTCTGGCTATCCGGCCCTCTTCGTCGACCAGGCCTACCCGGATGAGCGGGGCAAGACCAGCATTATTCCCGGCTGGGTCAATAAATTCGGCGACAAGGTCTTCCACCACGTCGCCGTGCGCGTCGAGGATATTGAGCAGGCCGTCGCCCGCTTGAAACAGAACGGCGTCGTGTTTGCCGGCAACATCGTGGGAGAGCGAGGCGGCCATCTCCGGCAGATCTTTTCTTCACCGGAAATGATCGACGGCCAACCCTTCACCGTATTGGAGTTGGCGGAGCGGCACCGAGGCTACCTCGGATTCCTGCCGCCTCAAGCCGACAGCCTCATGAAATCTTCCCTCGGCCGCTAGACAACGGGCTGTGTCGATCTATCGACTTTCCTCCGGCACGTCGAACTCTCAAGCGATAAAGCGTCGCGCCGCCATGAACCGTTGTATACCGATCCCCACGCACCCCACTCCCACCACGAGCGACAGCCCACCCAACGCCTGAAGGTAGGGATAATCCATCCACCACACAGCGAGGACGCCGACGATCACAAAACCTAACGCAGTTCTGATATAAGCCGGCAGGGTGCGCTTATCGGCCAATTCAGTTCGCGGGTGGGCTAGTTGATCTCGAATCCGTGTATCCACCGTTTCTCAAGCGAAGCCACTAGCCCATGTCCCGCAACACATGATCCGGATTCCGATCCCGCGCGATCGTCTTCATCAACTGATCACCGAAGAGCACGACGACCCGATCGCGCTGGTCTTTGACGATCATCGAGGCGGACGGTGACTTGAACGTTGAAGGATCTCCTTCCAGCCATGCGCTGCAGGCAAACGGCAGGGCATCCAAGATCGTCTCCACACGGTACTCTTCGCGGAGTCGATACTGTAGCACCTCAAACTGAAGACGACCAACTGCGGCAATCAAGACCTCCTGATCGTTGAGACTTCGCATGATCTGGACGGTACCCTCCTGCGCCATCTGAGTGAGTCCTTTGTCGAAGGACTTGCGTTTCCCGACATCGGTCGGCCTCAGACGCGCAAAGATTTCTGGCTGGAACTGCGGCAGCGGCTTAAAATTGAATCCGCCTGCCACCGAAACCGTATCGCCGATGGCAAACACGCCGGGGTTGATAATGCCGACAATATCACCCGGATAGGCCTCTTCGACCGTGCTCCGCTCCTGCGCCACCAGACTATGCGGCCTCGCCAATCGAATCTCGCGATCCAACCGGTGATGTTTGACGACCATATCCCGTTCAAAACGGCCGGAACAGATCCGAAGAAATGCCGTGCTGTCGCGATGCTTTGGGTTCATGTTGGCTTGGAGTTTGAAGACATAGGCACTGAACGGCATGTCGATGGGATCGACGGATCGCTCAGCCCCATCATCGCCATCCGCCGGTCGTGCACCGGGACTCGGCGCCAACTCCACGAACGCATCAAGAAAGTTTTCCACCCCGAAATTCGTCAGGGCCGACGCAAAAAAGACAGGAGTGACCTCACCCTGAAGAAACTGCTTGCGTGTGAAGGTATTTCCAGCGATCTCCAACAACTCCAAATCGTGGAAAACCTCTTCCATCGTCTCGTGTGAAACTCGGCCGGTCGCGCCGAGTTCGGCCAAGGCCACTCGATTTGTCTCAACCTTCGTCGCCCCGCCATGCATGGTTCTGCTGAAGAGCTGCACCTGGTTATCGGCACGAGTCACAATACCCACGAAATCACTCCCGGACCCGATGGGCCAGTTGATGGCGCTGGCATGAATGTTCAAGGCCTGCTCGACCTCCGTCATCAAATCGAGAGGCGGACGTCCAGGCAAGTCCATCTTATTGATCAAAGTCAGCACAGGAATCCGCCGCATGCGGCACACCGCGAACAGCTTTCGGGTCTGTGTTTCAACACCCTTGGCCGCATCAATGACCATGATGGCACTATCCGCCGCCGTCAGCGTGCGATAGGTATCTTCAGAAAAGTCCTGGTGGCCAGGGGTATCAAGCAAATTAATGACCGCTCCTTTATAGGGAAACTGCATCGCGGAGGCTGTGATGGAGATTCCACGCTCCTGTTCCATTCCCATCCAATCGGATGCCGTGGCCTTCCCCCCTTTGCGGCCCCGTACCATCCCGGCTGTTCGGATGAGCCCGGAGTACAAGAGCAATTTTTCGGTCAAGGTCGTCTTGCCGGCATCGGGGTGACTGATGATGGCAAACGTCCTCCTTCGCGCAACGGCCGCAGCTAATTCACTCACAAATGAGGTATCAGTTGTCATAGTGGGTCGGCAGCATATCACATTCGTGTTGTCAGAAGAGGAACTTCACAGGAAAGATGAGTCTCCGAGATCTCCGTAGCCGGCCCGCTCTAATGCGCGGCGGACGGCATCCAGAACAGCGGGTCTATCGGCACACGGCAGAACAGATAGGTCTGGCAGCAGCTCGCTCTCAGTACCCGCTAATGCGTCGCAGGTCTCATACAAACCCTCGTGTCCCTCCTCAATGAGGTTGTGCTTCGCTAAGATCTTCTGGAGCGTGGCAACCAGATCGCCTGTAGGAGTCGGCATGAGTAAGGCCGCGATGGCGCCGTGATCGAGGCGGAGCCTGGCGGCCAGTGCGAGCGGTTCCCCGCCTCTGAGACGTCGCGCGGTCGGCAACAGGATCTTTTCCTCCATCCCGATATGGCGAAGCAACCCAGATCGGAACTGATCATACGTCGGTTGATCAACTGGACCGCCTGAATGAAGAGCGGAGCGGAGGAGAGTTTCTAACCGACGATGGTCCTCTGTCAGAAACTGAGTCACCAGGCCATCGGTGTGATATCTTCGTGAAGACATCGAGTGGGTTGGCATACAATTCGAAAAGGTTCAACTGCCATTCAACTCCGAATGCTGACACCAAGAATACAGGCTTAGATGGCACACATTCTACTCTCAGTGCGAGGCATGTGCGACCGGCGACGTTCACATGGCGGTACGCCAGCGTCATCGTGGCGAAGGCAACCATTTGAACGATCCGAAGCCATGAACGATGAGGCAGTTAGTTCCAGACAGCTTGTGCGTAGACTGCCACGGCGGAGATGCAGAAGATCGCGAGCGCTCCAAAGAATGAGGCGCTGAGGGAGAATGGTCCATATCTCTGAAAGGGTGGTCGCCGTGTGTGAGGAAACCGCATGAGGCAGAATGTCACAAATGACGCCCCTGCCCCGATGAGTGCGAGCAGAATCTGATTCGATTCCATAGGCCTACCCACATCCCACGGCTAGACTAAGAAGAACAATAACCCGGCACCACCAACAAGAAAGAAGATCACCCACCGAAACAATCCTTCTTGTGTATCCGCATGAGCCTCGACAAGTCGGCTTCTAAGAACCGGTTGTGTGTGCACATAGGCTTCGACGTGCTCTTTGGCTTCTTTCAATCCGATGTTCTGCTCCACACCAACCAGCGTAATGGCCTCAACAACCTGACCACGCCACAAAGCCGAGATCGCGGCCGGTGGGAGTATCGTGCACATAACGGAGGCTGTGGATACATTAGACTGCATCGAGGTGGAACGCATGGGTGGATCAAGTCTATCACTGCGAGATCAACCACCGAAGAGAAACTATGAATTGTGCCAGACGGAGATGGTGGAAGGGTTTCTGATAACAGCATGATTGGTGGTAACAAATTCCACTCTTGCTTCATCTTTTTAGATTGTAGTCGTAGAATCTCACCAAGAGGTGGGTATGTTTCTCCGATTGGTCTTAGTCGTCCTGGTCACTGTTCCCCTGAACCCTTGGGATACGGTAGGTTTCACCGAAACAACCAGAGTTCGCAATGAGTTGATCGGGCCTGTTCGTAGTGTCACGGTCAAAAAACACGGATATTCTACCGTTGAAACCTATGATCGTGCAGGCCATCTCATCGAGGCCGTGCTCGACCTCACCCACGCCAATACGGCAACGCATTCCGTGTATCAGTACAACCAGGATGGTCACCTACAAGAAGAGCTCGCCTTTGACCAGAGTGGACGAATCATCTATCGAAAACATGTCATGTACGCGAGAGACCCGGAAGGACGAGACACGGCGTCGGTCACGGCATCCGATGACGGCCGCTTTCAGCATGCCGAGTTCTCGCGCTATGACCAACGAGGTCATCTCTGGGAACAGTTATCGGTGAGCAGTACGACTGGGCATAAAAGTCTCTTCGACATACAGGGTCATCGCATTTATTCGGCGTACTACCGCAAGGGAGAATTGCTCAATGAATTGAACCACCGATATGACGTGCTGGGACGACTCCAGGAACTTATGAGTTACGATGGGCAGGGCACCCTCATCGGTCGAGTCCTCAACGACTACGACGAGGGCGGCAAACGCATTCGATCGACCACCCACACATTTGGTCTTCCACAACCCCGTACTTGGATCACGACCTACGAATACGATTCGTTGGGCAACTGGATCAAAGAAGAGACGACCGAACAATCCTCCTCCCAACCAGTCAGAGCTTTCACGATTCCGATTGTTGAGGAACGTACGATCCAATACTACGACGGCACCGACAGCGACGCGGTCACACAGCCCTAAGAGTTGGCACGCCGGTCGTCATATTTCTATGATGAAGTGATACTACCCGGAGATGGAAAGAAATAGGATACCCCTGTCATGGTAGGAATCAGCACTGCATGTTCTTGTAGGTTATAAATGCCGAAACCGCCATGGTTTTTTCAACGCTTGTGAGGCCCGACACGTGATTCGTAATCAGCTGAAACTCCTTCAAGGTAAGAGCCCTTTTCTGGCCAAGCCATTTTCTTAATGGCGCCCAACAGGTGTCGAAGTGCTCAAACCACCACACAGGCGGTAGAGATCCGCCATCGACTCCCTCTTGAACAGATGTGCGAATACCCAGAGTCTGGAGCGTCGGCTCGTAGGCTCTCTGGCTGGTGGCACTCCTGATCGGTTTCGACCCGACCTTCTCCATCGACCACACCCCACCTGCATCGAGGACAATGTGACTCGCTTGCGAGCTTCCTTTCGTTGAATCACTCGCAGTAGCGGGAACGAGCCATCCACGGAATTGTCGGTTATCTACTAAATTCACAGAACGCTAGCTCCGCATGGTTGTGTCATTTGACAAGCAATCGAGGTGCCTAATAATTTTATTGTTGTTTGGTAATGGTTTGGAATGCCCTAATCAAAACCATTGTTGCACGAAAGCCATGATCGTGTGGCATCTGTACCACAATAGAACCTGAATAGAACCTTCTTCCTACTTCACAGTTGCCATGTTCTTGTGATGTTCAAAGAGGAAACTGGACGGATGGCATCATTCTACTCGGAGAGATGTTTGTTCCTAGACGCTTACCGTGAATCGCGTAGCTGAGCATGTTTCGATATTGAACAGATTGCAACGGCGTCACATCAACAGGGCAGGAGCTTGTCAATTCGTTTCTCCAATTCACACATTCCGTAGAGATTGACCGATTAACGATATCTATATGTTGAGACCATACCAATTACTAAATCTGTTTTACAGTGAGACAGTCTATTTATGCGGCTAAAGATGCTCGACGGCGGATGATCTCGTGGTATCCCTGCGCGTGGCTCTGTCAGAAGCCCGGAGAGATGTATTGGAGGGGACTGACTTTTCTAGCCCATACGCCCGCAACTTGCGGTACAGCGTTGAGCGACTCACTTCAAGATCACGAGCTATCCTGGATAAGTTTCCACGATGCAGGTTGATCGCGCGCACGAGCAATTCTATTTCAATCCTACGGTGCGCCGCTCTCAACGAATGAAGTGAGTCGGACGTGGGGTGCACTTCTTTGACGAGGTCGAGGTCCCGTGATGTAATCTCATGTCCTTCTGCCATGACAACAGCCCGCCGAACGCGATTGTTCAGTTCCCGCACATTCCCAGGCCAAGGGTGGGCGCGCATAGCGTCAACGGCTTCCGAGGTGAAACCTGAGATGAGTTTGTGCGAATCCGCGGCCGCGCGTCTCAGGAAGCCCATCGCCATGAACAACGTATCCTCGTCTCGCTCTCTCAGCGGCGGGAGGTGGAGATGCAAGGCACCCAACCGATAGTAGAGATCCTCCCGA
Organism: Nitrospira sp.; assembly: GCA_016715825.1. Classification (NCBI taxonomy): domain Bacteria; kingdom Pseudomonadati; phylum Nitrospirota; class Nitrospiria; order Nitrospirales; family Nitrospiraceae; genus Nitrospira; species Nitrospira sp. The sequence continues at coordinate 1,044,224 of JADJXO010000001.1, forward strand.
AAGGTCCCCTGGCCAATGGAGGCTTTCAAATTGATATTTGTCGCTGCGATCACCCGTGCATCCACCCGTAAGGTTTCTTGGCCGCCGACTCGTTGACACGTACCGTCCTGCAAAAACTTGAGCAATTTCACTTGTAAAGAAGGCAACAGATTACCGACTTCATCGAGGAATACCGTGCCTCCAGCGGCCGCTTCCAGCTTGCCCTTCTTTTGATTCACGGCATCGACACCGGCCCCTCGCTCATGACCAAACAGCTCAGATTCCAAAAGAGTTTCTGGAATAGCCTCACAATTGAGCGAGATAAATGGCCCCTCCTTCCGAAAACTACGCACATGGATGGCCTGAGCAGTCAACTCCTTGCCGGTACCGGTTTCTCCGGTCAACAGCACCGGCATGTCCGTTGTCGCGACTTTACGAATCAGGTTAAACACCTCACAGATGGCCGGACTCGCGCCTACCATTTCACCTAAGACTTCCACGAATACCTCCTCAAGAAGAAATGCCTGCACTCACGGATCATACGCATCACCGGCAGATCGCCATGAGCCAGATCCGGTCATGGAACCTAATATGTCGGTGGACAACCGATAGTTCTTACGCGCTTCCCTTCACCCACTCCATACGGCCCTAGAATGTACCATATTCCAGCTCTATGGCTCTAGTCTAAATACCTGGCATATTATACTAGTACGTAGGATGTCTTTTCTCTTTGGTCGTGATCTTACACGGAGGCTATTCGTCGACCTAGAGAGAAGGCCAAAGCATTCATACGAATGGGTAGTGCCGAATAGCACTGCCCGCTAGCGTTCATGGTATTATTCTGCTTTGGTCGTTACGTCTGCTCATCCTGAGCCAGCTTGTATTGAGTTCAAGATCAGGCGTTTCGGTACGAGTATGAGGCCTGGTAGACTCCTCAGCACCCAGTCGATCACGTAGCAACGGTGCCATCCAACTACAAGCACCACCTATGAACTCACCATCCTGAACAATCGACCTATGCACGAAAACACAGAACTCTAGCCAACGCGGAGTTCTCTATCGCACTCATTTGGACACACATTGGAGAATCACATGTTCGACTGGTTGACCAACTCAGAAATGTGGATGGCCCTCGCCACCCTCACGGCCTTGGAGATCGTCCTGGGTATCGATAATATTATTTTCATTTCGGTCCTCGTCGGACGTCTTCCTGAACATCAGCGGAATCTGGCACGTCGACTGGGATTAGGCCTCGCAATGATTGCACGGCTGGGGCTGCTCTTTTCGATTTCACTCATGATGGGCCTGACGGCTCCGCTCTTCACCGTGCTGAATCACGCTCTATCGGGACGAGATCTCATCCTCATCGGAGGTGGGCTCTTCCTCCTTGCCAAGGCGACGCACGAAATCCATGAGAGCTTGGAAGGAACAGAGGAGCAAAAGTCTTCCATAGCCTCGACGAGTTTCGGCATGATGCTGATTCAGATTGCCCTGCTGGATATCGTGTTTTCCTTGGATTCTGTCATCACGGCTGTCGGACTCGTCGATGATATTTCCGTGATGGCGACTGCAATTATCACCGCCGTACTCGTGATGCTGTTCGCAGCTCGCGCCATCGGCGAATTCGTCGACACCCATCCGACGATCAAGATCCTTGCACTCTCATTTTTGATTCTGGTCGGAGTCACCCTCATGGTCGAGGGCTTCGATGTGCACGTGCCGAAGGGATATATCTATTTTGCGATGGCCTTTTCGGTAGCTGTGGAGATGATAAACCTGCGGATTCGTCGACGTGCGATCCCACCTCGCAAACTGTATAACCGATACTCAGCACGCAAGCCGGACTGTACGGCACAAGAACATTGACCGATGGACCTCCTATACGTCCGGCTCCTCAATCGGACCAGCCCATTCGCCATGCGCCAGCGACACTTCTTGGAATCCCCCATCCGGCCATTGGAATTGTCCTGCCTCATCAACGAGCACGATAAAGGGCTCCGTTTCGCCCGCTTCTCCGCGGAACCAGTACCACCCTGACCGACTCGGGATCTCTAGAGTCCACCGATAGATCGACATCGTTTCTCTCCTCGTACCGTGGTCCTTCAGCATTCCTTCGCGCCACTACTTTTTGATACAGTCTGATCAACCTATTTCCGACCCTATCACGTCATGCGTCCACTTCCAATAGACGAGATCCTGCCGTCAATCCGACAAACCCTTCATGCCTGTGCAAATTCCATCCTCACGGCTGCACCAGGAGCTGGGAAAACGACCCGAGTCCCGCTGGCACTCCTAGGAGAATCATGGCTATCGGATCGGAAGATCTTATTGCTAGAACCCAGGCGGCTTGCCGCGCGAGCCGCCGCATCTCGTATGGCGGAGGAACTGAATGAGCGCGTCGGAGAGACTGTCGGCTACCGGATGAGGCTCGAGACCAAGGTCGGACCAACGACGAGGATTGAGGTTGTGACGGAGGGGATCCTTACAAGGATGCTTCATCAGGACCCTTCGCTTGAGGCCTATGGCATCGTGCTGTTTGACGAATTCCACGAACGCAGCTTGCAGGCCGATATGGGGCTCACCTTGTGCCTTGAGACACAGCGGCTGTTTCGTCCTGATCTTCGCCTGCTCGTCATGTCCGCGACGTTGGACTGTGAGCCAGTCAGCGATCTCTTGGGCCAGGCCCCGATCATCACGTGCGAAGGTCGAATGTTTCCAGTGGAAACCCGGTACCTTGAGCAGTCGATGACCAGCCCTCTCGACCACACCGTTACCCAAGCGATCAAGCGTGCTCTTGCGCGGGACCAAGGAAGTCTGTTGGTCTTCCTGCCGGGCCTGGCAACCATCCGCCGAGTCGAACGGATGTTATTGGATGCTGAACTCGGATCGTCCATACATGTTGCGCCGCTGCACGGGGAACTCCCTCAAGCGATGCAAGACGCGGCCATTCGACCAGCTGCTCTTGGATTACGGAAAGTCGTACTTGCCACATCAATCGCCGAAACCAGTGTGACGATCGACGGCATACGCGTAGTGATTGATTCAGGGTGGCTACGCCTTCCCCGGTTCGATCCACGCTCCGGTCTTACTCGATTGGAGACCATCCGAGTCACCCACGATGCAGCGGATCAGCGTCGTGGCCGAGCGGGACGTCTCGAACCAGGTATCTGTTATCGGCTGTGGACCGAGAAGGAACAGGCCGGGCTCGCCGCCCATCGTCCGCCGGAGATCTTGGACGCAGACCTGGCACCACTGATGCTTGATCTTGCCCAGTGGGGCACGCAGAATCCGGAAGAATTATCCTGGCTTACTCCACCACCTCAAGGAGGAGTCAGCCAATCCAAGGAGTTGCTCACCAGACTCGGAGCCTTTTCCACTGATGGACGATTGACTGAACATGGTCGCGACATGGCCATGCTGCCTCTCCATCCCCGTCTATCGCACATGCTGATCCAATCCAAATCACTGGGGCTAGCCGATTCCGCGTGCGAGGTAGCAGCCTTGTTGAGCGAGCGAGACGTTCTGCAGAGGACGCGCGATCTCCAGAATTCAGATCTCCGCGTTAGAGTGGATCTTCTTCATGGAGAATACGACTCTGTCGGACTCGTACCGAATCGAGCCACAATCGAACAGGTGAAGCGGACCGCACACCTCTGGCGCCGCCAACTCGGTGCACAATGCGATGCGAGGAGCAACGACCGTCACGACCCTTCACAGAGGGTCGGGGTCTTACTTGCACTGGCCTACCCTGATCGGATTGCACAGCGGCAGACCGGTGAGGACTCACGCTATCGGCTCGTCAATGGACGCGGCGCACGGTTCACCGGACCGAGCACGATGGATGGAGAACCCTTCTTGGTTATCGCCGACCTCGATGGAGGGACACCATGGGCAAGAATTCATCTTGCGACTCCGATTACGAGAGAAGACATTGAATCACTCTATCACGACCAACTCGTTGTGGAAGAATCAGTAACGTGGGATGAGACCGATGGTGCCGTTCGGGCGTCCCGCCGACATACGCTTGGTTCGGTGGTGATCAAGAACGAAGCCATTCCTCAACCGAACGAAGGCCACGTGATGGAGGCCCTGTTGCACGGTATTCGTCACGCAGGGTTTGCATGCTTACCGTTTACCAGGGAGCTTCAGGAGTGGCAAGCTCGGGTGACATGGGTCCGACAAGCAACGGATTCCCACTCGGATTGGCCCGATCTGTCAAACGAAGCGCTCCTGAGGACATTGGATACGTGGCTCGGTCCCTATCTAACCGGCATTATCTCGCTCAATCGGGTGAAGCGACTGAATCTGACCCGGCCGCTCCACGCTCTTCTCACCTACGAACAACAGCGACGTCTCGATCAACTCGCGCCGACTCACCTCGTCGTTCCAAGCGGATCTCGCCTCCGGATCGATTACGAACAGGGTGAAACTCCAGTGCTGGCGGTGCGCCTACAAGAAATGTTCGGCTGTCAAGAGACCCCGCGGGTCGCGAGCGGAACAATTCCCGTGATATTGCATCTACTCTCTCCGGCCGGACGGCCGGTGCAGGTCACGCAGGACTTAGCCGGGTTCTGGAAGCGGGCCTACCATGAAGTCAGGAAAGAGCTACGCGGTCGCTACCCAAAACACCACTGGCCGGAAGATCCACTCCACTCCGCCCCAACGGCAAAGCCGAAACGGCGAAGCTAAACTGACGATCTCCTCTCGTCATGCTGCTCCCATACACGAAAGGCAGCGAGATCCTGGGCGATGCTATGGAGCAACAGTCCCAACACTGCGGCATCGTCGAGCAGTCCGATTCCCGGAATGAAGTCCGGCAGCAAATCCATCGGACTGATGATGTAGAGCAGTGCCGCAGCGAGAGACACGATCGTGCGCACAGAGAGGCCCCTGTAGCTCCCCCTCTTCCAAGCTTTCAGTAGCCGACCGAGCAACGGAAGGTCGGACCAGAGACGGCTGATCATCCGAAGAACCTCGAAGAATCTCGTAGAGACGCTCATCTCGACCTCCCTCATGGCGTTCCCGCTATCTATAGGAACAGGCTCAACAAAGACGAGAGACAGAATACCAAATACTTCCCGACTGAGGAAGCAGGCGTTACCTGAACGAGTTCGCCAACACTCGCTGTAGTGCCTGTATGGCTTGAGCCAGAGATATGATCCCAAGTTGTGTTTGGCATCGAGCTGAAAGTTGAGCGTATCTTTCGGTTGCTAAAACCGAAAACCGCCTCCGAGGAGGCAGGAAGGATACGCTCATGAAGAGGGACACCGTAGTTCAGTGGCCGAGTCGAGAGGTCCCCCAGACTCCGAGGTCGGTGCTCGATGAGATCGCCCGCGAGGGTGCGCGACGCATGCTCCAGGCAGCCCTGGTGTCGGAGGCGGATGATTTTATTGCGCAGTTTGGCAACGTCGTCGACACCGAGGGGCGGCGAGTGGTCGTGCGCAACGGCTACCTGCCCGAACGCGAGCTCGTCAGCGGGGTTGGATCGCTCGCGGTGAAGCAGCCGCGAGTGCGAGACCGCAGTGGCCATCAGACGTTCACCAGCAAAATCCTCCCGCCATTTCTACGGCGGTTGCCGAGCGTCGACGCGCTCATCCCAGTGCTGTACCTCAAGGGGATCTCCACCGGGGACTTCTCCGAGGCGCTCACCGCGATCCTCGGACCCAACGTCGCTGGCTTGAGCGCCACGAACATCGTGCGCCTCAAGGAGGGCTGGGAGAAGGAGTTCGAGACCTGGTCGAAGCGGGATCTGAGCGGCAAGCGCTACGTGTACTGGTGGGCAGACGGGTTGTACGTCAACGTCCGGCTCGACAAGGACCGTCCCTGTATCTTGGTGCTTATGGGAGCCACGGAAGACGGCACCAAGGAGCTGCTGGCAGTCTGGGACGGAGAGCGGGAGAGCAAGGTGTCCTGGCAAACGGTGCTACGTGAACTGAAACGTCGGGGGCTCACCGAAGGTCCCAAGCTCGCCACCGGCGACGGCGCGTTGGGCTTCTGGGCTGCGCTCGAGGAGGAGTTCCCCGAAACTGAAGAACAGCGATGCTGGGTCCACAAGACGGCCAACATGTTGGACAAGATGCCGAAAAGCATCCAGCCCGATGCAAAGCAACTCATCCACGAGATGTACATGGCTCCGACCCTCGACGCCGCCAAGGAAGCATCCGAGGAATTCAAGAAGCGATACTCGGCCAAGCATCCCAAGGCTGTCGAATGCCTCACCAAGGACGAGGACGTGCTGTTTACGTTTTACAACTTCCCCGCCGAGCATTGGATCCACCTTCGAACGACCAACCCCATCGAGTCGACGTTCGCGACCGTGCGCCATCGGACACGCCAAACCAAGGGCTGTGGCTCGAGGAAGGCGACGATGGCGATGGTCTTCAAGCTCGGGCTCGAGGCCCAGAAGCGGTGGCGGCGATTGAACGGCCATCGCTTACTCGCAAAGGTGATCGAAGGTGCAAAGTTTGTCGATGGCGAAATCGAGGACGTCGCCGCGTGAAGAAATGTCTCGAAGGAGCGCTCAACCGATGCTCATGCGAAACACAACTCTTGACAATATCTCCTTGAGCCATCCCATCCGGCTCTTTCTGGAGTCGACTCCCTAACACAAAGATCGTCTCACAACCCAACACGGTACCCAGCTCAGTGAGTCGCTCTGCCCCGATTCGCCCTCCAACGGCCGGCATTGTTGATCTGAGGTGCCCCCACGACCGCCGACAGCTGGCCGCAACCGATAGACACTCCGGTTCTGACATTGGGTAGTCAGAACCAAAGGCCGGATAGATGGTGATGTCTGCCCCTGCCAATCGAGGGAGCAGTCCGTATAGTGCAGCAGGTGCTGGACCGCTCCGACAATCGCCGACGGCTGCACCGAGGAACGCTGGATGGCATGCCACGGGCAGCATGAGCGCATCGTCCGCACATAACGTGCGTAGAGAATCAAACCCCGTCAACCCTGGCGCGAGTAAGAGTCCGGTGGCCCCGACAGTTTTCGCATAGGTGGCCCGCCGCCGTATCACATCCCATGCACCGCTGACGTGCGCAAAATAAAGGCAAGGTCTCCCCCGACGCCGACTGGCTTGTCCGATCGCGTCGGCACAGCGGGCGACTCGCTCCTCAAATGGAGCCCAGCGTTGATCCACCAACCCCTGGTCCTCCTTGATCATATCGACACCGCCTTCGACAAATTGAGCTGCCAATTGAGCAAGCGCTTGGGGAGAGCGACCGAGCGGCTTGAGGACCCCGCAGAGCAGCGGACGTCCAAATACCCCAACGGCTTCTCTCTGAGCTAGGCTCGAAAAAGTGGACGCCTTCAACCTACAATCAGAGGTCTGGAGGTGTGAGATGGAACAGATACCGCGGCAGCAGTATACGAAGGAGTTCCGAGAGCAGGCCGTGCGGCTAGTCCTGGAACAGCAGGTGACGATTCCGGAGGCAGCCAGGCGCCTGAGCATGTCGGGCAAAACGCTCAAGAACTGGGTCGGGCGAGCTCGGCACGGCCAGCTTGCGACAGTGGGCGCGAGCCGACGGCCCGTGACGGAGCTAGAAGCAGAGCCCGGCTCAAACGTGATCTTGCGGAAGCACGGATGGAGCGCGACATCTTAAAAAAGCCACCGCGTACTTTGCGAAGGCGCAGCTGCCCGGTACGCGCTGATGAGGACGCTGCGTGCCCACTATCCGCTGAGTCTGTTGTGCCGGGTGCTGGAGGTGTCTCGAAGCGGCTACTATGCCTGGCAGTATCGGCGGCCGTCGAAACGCGATCAGGAGAATGCGCGGCTGGAAGTGGCGATCCAAGCCGCCCATGTGCGCACCCGTCAGACGTACGGCCCGGAACGGCTTCAAGCCGAATTGCATGCCGACGGGTTCCCCGCTGGGATCGGCCGCATCAAGCGACTGCGGAAGAAACTGGGCCTGCGCTGTACCCAGGTCCGCCGGTTCACGACGACCACGGATTCGACGCATGCGCGGCCGGTCGCGGACAACGTATTGGCGCAGACCGTTGCCGCCACACGACCGAACGAGACCTGGGTGACCGACATCACGTACGTGCCGACCGCGGAAGGCTGGCTGTATCTCGCGGGCATCAAGGATTTGTTCACCTGCGAGGTCGTCGGACATGCGATGGGGCTCGGATGACGACGGAGTGGTGAGCCAGGCGCTGGGCGCGGCGGTATGGGCAAAGCGCCCACACCCAGGACCGATCCACCACTCCGATCGTGGCTCACCGTATTGTGCCCAGGCCTATCAAGATCAGGTCCGCCAATGTGGTATGACCGCGTCCATGAGTCGGCGAGGCAACTGCTACGATAATGCTCCGATGGAAAGTTTTTTGGGGCACGCTGAAGAACGAACTGGTGCATCACCGGCGCTACGAGACCCGTGAGCAAGCACGGCGCGAGATCGCGGAGTACATCGAGATCTTCTATAACCGACAGCGGCGGCACTCACGCCTCGGGAATCGCTCGCCAGTGGCGTTTGCCCAGCAGTGGGCCCGTCAACAACCGGCGGTGTGAGGCTGTCATTCATGGCGTCCACTATTGACAACCGAGGTCACTCAGTCCGTCTATCCCAAAGCGCGGTCCACACCAGAAAGAGAGTCGTTCGTTGGTCATCGTGAACGACAACACCTTTACATCGCCGCGAAGACTGCTGGTCCCGTACAAGATGTTCAACAGATCGCTGCAATCAGCGCCGATGAGCTCACCGTGATATCTGATCGTCGCTTCATACCGTCCGCCTGAAATCGGGCGCAGTCCATCGAGGTGCCCGAGGATCGAGGATTGGAGCAACGACGGCAGGAGATCCTTCTCGGCCTCAATCGTCTGGTCAACGCAAATCCGCTCCGCCGTGGCGCGCGCTCTTGGTTCAGGTCCATCGACTTCATAGATGGCCGTCATGAACCCCAGGGAACCTGAAGATCGATCATCCATCGCCAGTCCTCATTCCTCCGACTACGATCATGAGCGTGATGTAGGAGTGCGATGGCGATTGCGCCGATGATCCTGGGACCCAACGGCCTGCCGATACAGAAGCCACGCGACCAGCATCATCACGACCAAACCTGGCCAACCACCCAGTGGAGGTGCTGCAAACACTATAACGGGATCAGAAGCAAGATCGGGCCAAAGCCCTGAGAGTGCAATCGGCATGGCCAGCATGATGCCCATCAAGGCTTCACCGGTAATGAGTCCGGCGGAAAAGAGCAACCCTCGTTGTGACGGCTCACGCGTACCACCCAGTTCCTTCCTGCTCGCCAAGGCCGCCAGTACCCCGCCAAGAAAAATTGCTACAGAGAGCTTCAGCGGCAAATAGATCCCGAGTGCGACAGCCAGGACCGGAAACCGAAACGCGCTGCCACGACGTTCTTGCCGACGATCTCCCATAATCACCAGCGCACCGATCGCCATCCCCAGCCCCACAAGCGACCATGGCAGACCACCGCCGAACACCCCTCGCGTGAGATTAGCCATGAGTGTCGCCTGTGGGGCAGCGAGCGGATAGGGGTGCTCACTCGTGGGTGGACCGATCCCATATTGGGCCTGGAGTAGAGAGAGAACCGGCACGATCACCAGCGCTCCGGTCATGACACCGACCACTTGCATAACCTGTTGCTTCCAGGGTGTCGCTCCGACCAGATGCCCCGTCTTAAGATCCTGCAGGTTGTCTCCTCCCATAGCGGCAGCGCAACAGACGACCGCGCCGATCACCAACGTTGCAGCCGGTCCAGCGGGATGTCCAGGACCCAGAAAAACGAGCAGCAAGAGCGAGGCCATCATGATCGTGGCAATCGTCACACCAGACACAGGATTGCTGGAACTTCCCACCAGTCCGGCCATGTAGGCCGCGACCGACGAAAAGAGAAACGCGGCGATTCCCATCACAAGCGTCATGATCAACCCAACCGACCAACTCTCCACAACACGCGAATAGATCCACGCCATGGGAATCAATGAAAGCCCAAGTGGCACGACAATCCACATGATCGAGGCGTCCTGCTCCGTGCGTACAAGTTCCCGGTTCGCATCTATTGATCCGACCGCACGGTAGCTCGCTCGCAGGGTTTGAAGACTATTCCAGACCGGCTCACGCAGTTTCGTCAAGGTCCACAATCCACCAGTCAACATCGCCCCGATACCGACATACCGGATGTGCTCGCTCCATATCGTCATGGCTGCCGCCACTCCTGTTCGATCGGATGGCAGTCCATGGATAAGTCCATACGCCGGCACCAAGAAGATCCATCCAATGACCCCACCAAGAACCACGACCAACGCGGTTCTCACTCCCAAGATAAATCCGACCGCCAGCAACGCGGGCGATAAGTTCAGACCGCCATACAATACGGTCCTCCCAACCTGTGCGGCAGCTTCCAGCGAGTCCGCCCACAGGCGCAGGCCGCTCTCCCCGAATTTCACCAGTGCCCCCAGCAGGGCCGACACGAATAGGGAACGAGACGCCGTGATCGAATTTCGATGGCCGGATCTATGTTGATCTGACCCGGCCACTTTCAAGACTTCCGCTGTCGCCACCCCTTCCGGAAAACGTAAGCGTGCCGTGATGATTAGTGCGCGCCGCAGTGGAATAGTACACAGCACCCCAAGGATCCCGCCGACTGTGGCGATGAGCACCGTTTCCCAGTAATCGAAGTCGGACCAATACCCAACGAGGAGAAGCGCCGGAATCGTAAAAATGACACCAGCGGCCAGAGCTTCACCGGAGGACGCAGCGGTTTGCACGATGTTATTTTCGAGGATGTTGGACTGGCGAAACAGGCGCAAAATTGCCATGGATGCGACGGCTGCCGGGATAGAAGCCGACACCGTCATCCCTGCAAACAATCCCAGATAGGCATTGGCCGCAGCCAGAAGCGCAGCAAGAACAACCGACAGCACGACCGCTTTGACCGTAATCTCTGGGAGCCTGGCTGAGGCTGGGACGACAGGCTGGTCGTCCTTCATAAGGAAGATCGAACAGACATGTCTGAGCGGACACGTATCACGATAGACCCGTACTGTCTGGCTCGCAAATCACCGCAACCTGGACTCAACGCACGTCACCATACAAGCGAGGGAACAATCTGACCATGCCCCATGACAGGCCTAATCTCGGAACAGGCGGACCGGAACCTTTCGTCCCTTGATCCAAGCGCGTCCCAGAACATCAATGATAATGTGAGCCATAGATTCCGGGACATCCACAATGGAGAACCTCTCTTCGATTTCGATGGCGCCGATGACGCTGGACCGGACTTTCGCTTCATTAGCGATCGCACCCACTAAATCACTCGGCCGGATGCCGGCCTCTCGTCCCGCCCCAATATAGACACGTGCCATGCCGGCCTCTCGCCCACCCCGCCGCATCCGCCCAGCCGGATGGCTCCTCGCTGCGGTAACACCCCCCTGAGGCCGACCTCCGGATCGGCCGGTATCTCGAATCGGCCGTCCGACATCAGGCGGCCGGCTCGGAGCCGCAGGAATCTCCTTCTCTGAGCGCTCGCCGCCCTGGGCACGAACCAGGAGTTTGATTGCAGCCGCCGCCACATCGGTTGCCGGAGATTTGATAGCCACCCGTTCGACGAGCGTCCGAAAGACGTCCAATTCGTCTTCTTTCAGCACGTCTTCTATCGCAGCTTGCACACGCTCGATCTGTTTAAGCCGGAGCTCTTTCACGGTGGGAATCGGCAGGACGACAACGCGGGCCTTTGTGTGCTGCTCAATGCTCCGCAGCAGACGTTGTTCACGAGGGTCAAGGATCGTGATCGCGTCACCTTCCCGACCTGCTCGGCCGGTCCGACCAATCCGATGAACATAGACCTCGGCGGAAGACGGTAAATCATAGTTGATCACGTGGGACACGTGAGGAATATCCAACCCGCGGGCGGCCACGTCGGTCGCGATCAATAAATCCGTTTGCCCGGTCTTGAACGACTGCATCACCCGATCACGCTGTCCTTGACTCATACCGCCGTGGATCGCTTCGGCCTTATGCCCACGGGCCACCAGCATGGCGGTCACCTCATCGACCTCCAACCTGGTCCGACAGAACACGAGCGCCGACTTCGCACCAGCCACATCGATGACGCGAGCCAGCGTAGCCGCGCGGTGGGGCCTGACGACGACGTAGGCCGTCTGCTTGACACGAGGAGCCGTGCCGGCCTTGACCGGTTCCTTGGCGATCGTAATCTCGACGGGATTGCGGAGATGCCGGTGAGCGATCGAACGAATTCTCTGCGGCATCGTCGCGGAGAAGAGGGCGGTCTGTTTTGTGTCCGGCGTTTGTTGCAAAATAGCATCCAGATCGTCGGCAAATCCCATATCGAGCATTTCGTCCGCTTCGTCAAGCACGACGATCTGGATGTGCTGAAGTTTCAATGTCCCTCGACGAATGTGATCAAGTGCCCGGCCAGGAGTGGCCACGACAATATCGACACCGCGTTTGAGCGCCGAGAGCTGAGGACCGATGGCCTGTCCTCCATAGACAGACAGCGCACTCACCCGCAACTCTTTGCCATACCGTTGTACGGCTTCACCGACTTGGATCGCCAATTCTCGCGTGGGCACCAATACGAGTGCCGATGGGCGCATCCTCGGTCCGTGCCCGATCCGTTGGAGCATCGGCAGGGCGAACGCTGCTGTTTTCCCCGTTCCGGTGGCGGCCTGCCCAAGGAGATCCCGCCCTGCTAAGAGCGGCGGAACCGCCTCGCGCTGGATCGGGGTCGGTTCCTCGTAGCCGAGGGCCTCCAACGTCGTGAGCAGTGACGCCTCCAGACCTAATGATGCGAACCCAGGCGAAAAGCCTGTCGCAGTCGGTGTCGTGGAATCAGAAGATTGACCATGCTTCATGAGTAATATCACAACCTTTCCGCCGTAGATGGGCATACAGAAATCACGCAGGCAACGCGACCGCCTTGCGGGCGGCTGATGTTACGTTGAATGAGGTGAGAGCGCAAGAGAGTACCGACACTCATCCTTCCCTGGAGCCGGTCGAGATATCGCGATCACCGGATAGCGACGATCGTGAGGAGGCAACAGATCGAACATCTCTGGAGATAGGAGTCGAAGCGTTGAGGAGGGATCGCTCTGGAATTACGGGCGGACAGGTGAGTCTTCACCTGACCGCCCAGAGACAATCAGAAGCCGACCCCATGAGAACATGTGCGGTCAGCGTATCAAACCATGACGCCCTACCGTCACAACCTGCGTAAAGCCGGCGCCCGAACCGATACCAACTGGTCCTGCGCCGGGAGCAGAAACATTATGTGTGCAAGCGCACGATAGGCTACCTCCAGCTCATGACACCGATCCACGAATCGACTGGTCGACAGTCGAGGAAAGTAGTCCCGATGCTGCTCATAGAATAGTGCGCGTCGTTTCCATCGCTCGGCTTTAAAGATAAACAATCTAGTCGCCAACTCCAACAAATGCTTGGGGGATAACCGCTGTGCTCCCCGTCGTGAAGATGTAGGAAGAAGGGATGTGGATATGGCCAGTCCTTTGGAGACTTCTTTCATGGCGAATTCCTCCTTGTGCTATGTGCCTACCCCCTTGTCCGGAGCACCATACCCGCGGCGTCACAGGTGCCAAGGGTCAGAGCTCATCCTGATCTCACCTTATAATGCAGCAAGATGAAGGGATGATTAGGACAAGATGAAAACTTCTTCATGAAACACGCGCAAGGTTCAAACCGACGGTCTTGTACGGAATGAGGCGAATACAAAACCCTTTTGACATCCTGAGAGAGGTGTCGGGTTACACCAGCATCACGCTGGAACGCAACGATCAGAACAAGAAGAGAGCAAAAAATAACTCGTCAGGCCATCGACCGGATACCGGCCTGAATCTTGGTGGTGAGAGATCAAGCTGATTGTGCGACGTGGGGCGAGTCCAGCCCTCGCTCATGAGGCCTTGAAGGCGGTCACGGCCTCCTCTTCAGTGTTGCACAATTGAACATTTTCGCCATACACTCGGTTCAGCAGATTAAATCCGCTGGCCTCAAGGGCTTCTTTGACCATGCCCTTCGCGGCAGCGATCTTCATCTCCCCTTGCACGTTGTTGAGCTGCTTGCACGCCAGAATAAGGACTCGGATGCCGCCACTACTGATATAGTCTACATCTGCCAGATTGACGACAACCTTTCTCGCACCTGCGTCGACAAGTTTTTTCATTTCCTGGTTTCCGTGATCAGCCGTAGTGGCAGCAAGGCTGCCCTGCATCCTCACGATAGTGATCCCGTTGTTCTCCTGCGAGGTCACGGTCAATGTATGTCGAGTCCCTTGGTCCATTGCTGGTGCTCCTTTCACGTTGAAGACGGCTACGTTGAAGAATGCGACTCGGTCGGGAGGAGAGTCCATCGCCACATAGGCGACCACCCCCCAGGTCTGCTCTGTGCGTCGCAACCAGAAATCCTTGTTTCTCAGGCATCGCACATGCTACTGCCCGCCGAATCATAGCAAAGACAGCCCTACGCTTTCATCCCGAGAATAGTCTAGGCATGAAGGGCTTGCCTCCTGCCGGAATCAGAGACTCCTAAACAGAGCATGAGTCACAAGACGCCTTCGTGAACTTTCGAAAAGGCTTCATCCAAGGTGGACGCGTGGAGACTCATCATCAGCGCCCCGCTCAGTTGGAGGACCGTCCGAACATGGTCGTTTCCTCCGCACAGCACCACCTTTCCACCCGTTTGCATCATCGCAACTACGGCTTTGAGAATAACCCGTAGCCCAATTGATGAAATATACGAAATCTGTGAAAGGTCGAGAATGATCTGCCGTTCGCCTCGCCCAATCTGGTCCATCAGCACCCGCTCCACCTCCGGAGCGCTGTTCGTGTCGAAGCGGTCCCGTGGAATGACGATACACACGGTCTCCCTGTGCTGTATCTCCACACCCATACTGACTCTCCGGGAATCTTCATGCGCCGCATGCGGACGTCGCTCAGCTCCAAGCGCATTGATTCCGGTCATGTTCGGACGCCCACTTGGGACAGCCTGCTCAGCCACCAGCTTTTTCTTTATGGACAGCACGTTTCGTCCGACCTTGCGATGGTACGTCACCTCGTCGAACATGGACCGGATCAGATGAATCCCAAGACCGCCGATCTCACGTTCATGTAACAACACCGACAGGTCCGGAGGAGCGACGGAGAGCGGGTTAAAGGGAATGCCGTCGTCCATGATGGTCAGCACGACACAGTCTTCACGCACTTCCCCTTCGACTTCAACCTGATGTTCCGTCGGATCATTGGGGAAGGCATACTGCACGACATTGTTCAGGAGATCATCGAGCGCCATATTCAGAGTGGGAATAAGCGGCCTGGCCGCTGCCCATTGCGAGACATACTCCTCAAACGCAGTCTGTAGGTCTGGAATCGCCATCAATTGGTTGGGCATCACTTGATGAAAGATCTTCGCCGCCACGTCGGATGGGGAGACGCCGTGATATCGAAGACCCAACATGGTGATATCGTCCGCCTGTGGAGCTTCCCCGGCAAAGCCTCTCACCGCATTCATGACCTCACTAAGGCGATCGACGACGGAGACCGCCCGGGATTCGGTAAGCACCGATTTCAGTCGGCTATTGCCGAATAGTTCACGTCGCCTGTTGTCGGCTTCGGTCACGCCATCAGTGTATAAGAACAGCTCATCGCCCGGCCCCAATCGGATCACGCTCTCCTTGAATGTGATGCCCGAGATCGGGCCGACCATCGGCCCATCTTGGGCTGTGAGCCACTCAAACTGTCCGTCACGTCGCTTCAGCAACGGAGGGTTATGTCCCGCATTCGTTGCGAGGAGCGTCCCGTCACGAAGATTCAAGATACCCAAATACAGCGTCACAAACATGCAGGAATCGTTATCCGCGCTCAAGGCATCATTTACATGAGTGACAATGCTGGCGGGCGAGGGATCTGACGCTGCCCTGGTCTTCACCATGATCTTGGTCATTGCCATAAAGAGTGCGGCAGGAACTCCGTTGCCCGCCACATCGCCGACGACAAAACAGAGCCGATGATCGTCGATCAGGAAGAAGTCATAGAGATCACCCCCGACTTCCAGTGCCGGTTCGAGCACGGCATACAGCTCCAGCTCCTTCCGATCTGGAAAGGCCGGAAACACGCGTGGGAGCATGCTCCGTTGGATATCCCGGCCGACATTCAGTTCCTCCTGCATCCGGGCTTTTGCGGCTTCTACCAGCGCTAACGAATCCGCCAAACGCGCCTTGGCATCCTCGGCAGCCTGTTCAGCATTTTTCAATGCCGTGATATCCGTGGCGATGGCGACGATGCCGCCATCGTGGGTCTTTCGTTCATGGATCTGGATCCACTCGCCGCTCGAGCGGTACTGCAAGTAGGGCCCTGCTGGGTTCCAGTGCATCTCGAGCCGCTGTTTCACCCAGGACTCGACATTGCCGATCGCCGCAGGAACATCACCACGCTCCGCAATCCGGCGGATGATCGACTCGAACGAGTCGCCTGGTTGAACGTGAGCTCCCGCTCCAGACACCACTTCACGATACTTATCATTGCAAATCACCAGACGGTCGTTCGCATCAAACAGCGCAAACCATTGGGGGACGCTTTCGATCGCTTCGAGCAACCGCGCATGGCTGCGGCGAGCCATACTGGACGCCCTGGTCACCTGCCGATCAATGATGGCCAGAAGGGTCGAAAGGGACACGGCAACAACCGCGAGCAGTTGCACTTCGATTCCCGATGGTGCAACAGCCGTCGGGATCCCAGAAAAGCTATACGAAGGAATCATCCCTGCCAGATGGGAAGCGGACAGAGCAACACCCATGGCACTGGCCTTCTCCGTCACCCGCCAATCCCCGTATTGAATGTTCCATCCACCGACCAAGAGAACGAAGATACCCAAACCGACCATCACCGTGACGGAGAAGACGAACAGGGGTAAGTCGTGCTGCACATCCGCCACCTGGTGGATCGCCATCAGGCTCGTGAAGTGTGTGACCATGAGGCAGGCCCCCATGATCAAACCACCGGACATGAGCGTGAGGCGATTCCCGTCATGCGTGCTGATCAGATACACCGCCAGCGCCCCTGCCACCATGGCGGAGAGGATGGACATGATAGCAAGGCCAACGTCCTGGGCGGCAGGAATGGGCGGGCAAAAGGCAAGGTTACCGGTAAAGTGGATCGCCCAGATCTCGAGCCCACCGGCGACGGCGCCAACCGAAAGCCATCGCATCCTGAAGAGTCCTTGTTCGGTGGCCCGCATCCGTTCAGCAATGCTGAGGATCACGTAGGCCGCCGCGCCACCAAGCAACATCGAACAGACCGCCAGCACTGGATCGCATATCCCTAGCACGAAAGATCACCTCATCTGAGCGATCAGACCATCACGTTCTTCAACCTTTTGAAACGTACATCAGGCCCTTGCCAAATATCAGGAAAGTAGCGTTGGAAATGACGGACCAAGAATGGCGTATCACCTACCATGTTAGACCTCACCTCGCAAGCTGCAAGCAGCTGAAGAGTTGTTCCAATCCGACATGTGGAAGCCTCGCGTTACTGCACCGGCTGATTCAACCGTTCCCAACGAGGTGACCGGGTGTTTGGGTCAACCGACCAGTAGAGAAATACGATCTGCCCTAGAATGGAGGCCGTGCTAATGGTTCCGAGGAAGCGGCTATCCACGCTTTCCTCTCGATTGTCCCCTAACAGGAAGTAGGCATCCGGAGGAACGACCATTGGACCGAGATGGTCCCGAACATTCCCTCTTTCCATCGGCGGGTCACTGTGCTGCACATACGGTTCCGATGCGAGGTTACCGTTCACCAACAGCTGCTGCCGACGAATCTCAATCTGATCACCTGGCAGACCGACGACTCGATGGACAAAGAGCTTCCCCTCCTCGTCCGGATAGCGATACAGAATGACGTCTCCCCGCTGAGGAGTGACCGCCTGATAGGCAGACCGATTGAGAATGACCTGATCACCAGGCAAAAGTGTCGGAACCATCGTCACATTGGAGATTTCAAACGACTGCGATCGTGCACGTACTGCCGGCAAGAGATTGGGGAGGCGATCGGTCACAAAACTCTGTCGGAGACCTTGCACGCGTGACGAGGAGTTCAGCACCTGATGTTCATAGTCATCGACAAGCGCTTGCGCCTCATCGAGAGAGAGGGTTCCGGTATAGTGTTCGGCGAGATGCTGTTCCCAAAAGTTGGCGGGAGCCAGATCGAACAGCATGACTTTAAGTGATCCCTCAAAGGACTGTTTGATGCGTGTGAAGTCATCCGGCTGAAGCGGACTGGCAAGATCGGACTGCATCTCAAGTTGAGAGCTATATCCCACTACATCAGCCTGCTCCACAACCGCCTGAAAGAGTCGGTTGGAAGATACCTCTAAGTCTGCCAGTTGTTGGAAAACGCTCCTCGGTTCTTGGTCACGGTCGGGAATCGTCACCGGGGCACTGCGACAGCCACCCCACAGCCCAACACTAGCAACCACGAGGCACATCGCTGCACCATGTACCAATCGACTGAGAAGGCGTGATTCAGATGGGAGCATGTTGCCGTTCAATCAAGACCCTCCGTTCTTAGGTCTGCCTAGGATATCGTACCCGGCCTGGATGGGAAAGACCTCGAGGTTTCGACCGATCGCACAGATCCGACCTCGGAACAGTTCGCAGAAATGGCATGGCCCCCTGTATACTAAGAGAACCAGGGAATACCATGCGTCTTGTCCTACTATTACTCATGATCGGCCTCGTCATTTTTGGACCGCAACTCTGGACACGGCGGGTCTTTGCTAAATATAGTGCGCCCCGTCCTGACTATCCGGGCACCGGAGGAGAACTGGCGCGACACCTGCTCAATCGATTCGACATGGAGCATGTGAAGGTCGAACCCACCGAGACCGGCGACCATTACGATCCGGTCATCAAAGCGGTCCGCCTGACGCCGGCCATCTTCGACGGGAAATCACTCACGGCCATTACGGTTGCCGCCCACGAGGTCGGACATGCTATTCAAGACCACCTGGGGTACCAACCGCTTGCCGAGCGCACAAAGCTGGTGCGGGTCGCCCAGGGCGCGGAGAAGATTGGTGTGTATTTGATGATGGGAGTTCCGATCGCGGTAGGCTTAGCCAAGACTCCCGCGGCGGGCGTTCTGGTTATGGTCGCCGGGTTAGCGACGATGGGGATTTCCACGCTCGTCCACTTCATCACGCTTCCGGTCGAGTGGGATGCCAGCTTCAGACGCGCACTTCCCGTCCTCCGACAAGGGCAGTACCTATCGCCCGAAGATGAGCAAGGGGCTCGCAGTATCCTCACCGCTGCCGCCTTGACTTATGTCGCAGCCTCTCTCGCCAGCCTACTGAACCTCTGGCGCTGGATCGCCTTCCTCCGGAGATAATCGCGAGATCCTCTCCGGATG
The DNA here is from genome assembly GCA_016715825.1 of Nitrospira sp. Classification (NCBI taxonomy): domain Bacteria; kingdom Pseudomonadati; phylum Nitrospirota; class Nitrospiria; order Nitrospirales; family Nitrospiraceae; genus Nitrospira; species Nitrospira sp. Next base: position 1,063,602 of record JADJXO010000001.1, read on the forward strand.
CCGTCTTCGATCCTGCCTAGGCATCTCCGTCACGTGCGGGCTCGTATGCCGAGCGCTTCCACGTTCGAGGCATCAGAAGGCGGAGCACGGTTCGAGGCGTGCACGTGAGCTCTTGATACTGTCGTGTTCCGGCCATCACGTCCGTCACCGCTTCACAGAGCCGCTGCCCCTGCCATGAGAAGGCCCACGATCTGAGGCGAGGAAAGTCATAGAGAAGCTTAGCCAGCTGCCTGCCCTTTTGCAGCTCGGGAAGGATCGTCTCAGTTAACGACTGTGTATACGTATATCGTACGTCCTCTTCTTCAAAACGTCCGTCGATCAAGGAATGCGCCGCCATCAGACCGCTGCGAACGGCAAACGAAATACCTTCCCCGGTCACGGGATCGGCAAATCCCGCAGCATCGCCGACCAAGAGCACTCGCTTCTCAACAAAAGGTCCCGTTCGCGGTCGGACCGGAATGACAAACCCGTGTCGTTGGACCTGAGTCGCCGAACTACAACCAAGTCGCTCAAGGTACCGTCCCATTGTGTGTTTCAGGTCACGTCCCCGTTGCACCGTCGACAGCACGCCAACCGACAGCTGCTTGTTCTTGGGAAATGCCCAGGCATACCCATGGGGAAGCACACCGAAATCAAATCGCGCCACACCATGAAACTTGTCCAACTGGTCCGGTGGGAGTAGTACCTCATACTCAAGCGCCGGAATCAGGACCCGCCCGTCGACCATCCCCATTTTACGAGCCACCGTGCTGAGTGCCCCATCAGCCGCGATGACAAACTTGGCCTTCATCGTGCCAACATTGGTAGTAACCGTAACCTCGTCGCCGCGGTGCGAGATGTCTGCGACAGCACAGCGCTGATGCACAGTAGCTCCGGCCGTTTGTGCAGCTGAGAGCAGGGCAAAATCAAACTGATCGCGCATCGTCATAGAGACGATGGGCGTTGATCGATGAGTTGTGAAGGATAATCCTTCGGGGAGAACGTTGAGCTGCGCAGTATGACAGGCTTGTGCCACGACATGACGCACATCCAGCGGCAAGGCATGTACGGCACGCCCAATGATTCCACCGCCACAGGTCTTGTACCGCGGCAGCGCAGCCTTCTCGAGCACGGCGACCGCCACCCCTGCTCTCGCCAGTTGCCACGCAGCGGTCGATCCCGCCGGCCCACTGCCGACCACAATGACGTCATAGGAGGAGGACATGGCCCACATGATGGAGAAGTCGAAACGCAGAACGACACCGGCAGCGACGCCTTCCCTCCATTTCGGAAGCCCGGCGAGTCACTCGGATCGTGACAGCCCACTCGTCTCCTGCAATTCTCCCACAGTCCCTAGCTACATCGCCGAGAGGTGCGTGACCGCGAGTTCGGCATGTTTCGTCGCCACGTCGGCATGACCCGCTTTCCCATGCTCAATGGCCTGGTTCAGCTCTGCAATCCCCTCGTCCACATGCGACGTCTTGCCCGCCTTCATGGCGTACTCCAGCGCAGCTTCCGCACTGGTCAGAAGCGCGCCGGCATGCCCCTGTTTGCCATGGCCTACCGCTTCCTTGGCCAGCTTGAGCGCATCCTGCCGGTGCTGCTGCTCCAAGCGCACCACATCCCGCCGTGCTCCGCCTTCGCCGAATACTGGTTGCAACGGCAACACGGTCGCCGTGATGAGGATAAACAGTGCGCTGAGTGTGGCAACTCGTGGCATCGTATATCGCATCATAGATAGGCTCCTTTCTCAAAAGGAATTGCTTCCACCCTCAGAGAACCTCTCCTTCAACGAGAGGCCGCCGGATAGCATTTACTCTCTTTCGTTTGACTCATTGTACCATGCTGACCCGCAGCACGCCCCCTTGTCTCTCCCACAGAACGACGGCAGAGGCGACGGCTCAGTCTTTTAACGAGAACGGCGTGAAGTCCGTGTGCCTGTCGTACCAGTCCTCGTGCTCCTGGCGCTTCAACCACCCGACGATCGCGTAGGTCACCGGCGTGAAGAGGATCTCGATGAAGACCTTGAACGCCCAGTTGAAGGCGATGACCTTCAGCATGGTTCCGGGCTGCCAGGTCCCGATGAAGGCAATCGGATAGAACAGAGCACTGTCGACGAGCTGGCCGACCGCCGTCGAACCGATCGTACGGGTCCAGAGATGACGCCCCTCGGTCCAGACCTTCATCTTCGCCATGACGTAGCTATTCACGAAGTCGCCGCACCAGTAGGCGACGATCGACGCGGCGACGATCCGCCCCGTGCTTCCGAAGACAAGTTCCAAAGCAGGTTGGAGCTCGGCATTGAAGGGCTCGTCCGGATCCCCCGGCATGTGGATGACGACGAGTCCCATGATCGTCGCAAAGATCATCGCGCTGAAACCCGCCCAGATGACTTTACGCGTGCGCGCGTAGCCATAGACCTCGGTCAGCACGTCACCAAAGATGTAGGAAATCGGGAAGAAGAGATTCCCGGCGCCGAAGGTCAGCCCGAAGAGGATACAGGTCTTGCCCGGCCCGATCAGGTTCGAGCAGAGCAGCACCGTCACGAAGCCCGCCATGACGAGGTCGTAGTAGCGATAGTGACGGGGATTCGAGACGAGTTCAGGCTCGCGCGATTCGGCGGGGACGGTCATCTGTGGACCAGGTTCCTCTCAGTCTTCGATGCATTTGCTCTAAAGTAGTGTGAAGTCGACATGGTTTTACAGCAACTAGCCATCTACGTCAGACCAACACTAGCAAGGCATGGACGCACGCGCAGCACACAGCCGGCAAGTTCACCAGCCGTCTTAGCCCTTGCGACAAGCTCATAGAGGTCATAGACCCGCGGCAGGGATGACGGAGTGGACGTGTTTCACGAGCCGGACGAATCAATCCTGCCCTAAAACGACAGACAACCCCTTTGCTTCTTCAGGATGTCCAATCATTCGAGGATTGTTCACAGGCCGCTTTGTATGTGCGGTTGATACAAATACTTCTGAAACCCAACGAAGACCGTGCTGATTTCCTCCGGCTCACCAAGGTCGGCCACGGCATCGGCAATGGCATTGTGATATCTGAGCTTCAGTAACGGTGACAGCTTGTCTTGCGCCAATTCCTCCACGCCGACTTTCACATATTGGGCAAGGACGAAATCCAAAAAGGCCTGCTGCTTGCCGTTAAAGTGAGCGCTGATCTCCACCCTGGCTCTAGCAGCCCGCTCTTCTCGTGTGAGCGGGACCATCGCATAGGCCACATGCGCCAGCACATCGAACAGGTCGCTGTTTTCCGCATCGATGATGCGTTGCATCTCTGCCATCTGCTCGGCACCGAATCCCTTCTCGGCCAGCCCTTGTAACAGCCGGGCCCTGGTCTCCGGCACACTCCAGATGGCGCGAAGTTCCGCCTCATCGTGGAAAAACTCCGGCAGCTTGCCGAAGAGCAGTTCAAGGAATTGCTGTGCCGACATCGGTGTACCATCGGGATGCCAGAAGGTCGTCACCATCATGTGTTGGATAGTGCGGGCTTTCCCGTCTGCCAGCTTCACCTTGATGCGCTTTCTCTTCACATATTCGACAGGCTCTTCACGCACTCTATCGGCCACTGGAGGTACTGGAGGAATCGTCTTACCTTCCCGCCTTGGTTCCGGCTCGATCGGTTCCCCATCCCACTCAGGATCACTGAAGTGATGATGCACCTTCACGAAATCGTAGATCGTGAAATAATCCTTCCCGTCGTAGAGCCGCGTCCCTCGCCCGATGATCTGCTTGAACTCGATCATGGAGTTAATCGGCCGCATCAGCACGATGTTCCGAATGTTGCGAGCATCGACCCCGGTCGAGAGCTTTTGAGAGGTGGTCAGGATCGTCGGGATGGTCTTTTCGTTGTCCTGAAAGTCGCGGAGATGCTGTTCGCCGAGTTCGCCATCGTTCGCCGTCACCCGCTGGCAGTAGTTGGGATCCGTGCTCGTCTTCATCTGATTGATGAGGTCGCGCACGGCCAGGGCGTGATCCTGCGTGGCGCAAAAGACCAGCGTCTTCTCCTGTTGGTTGATCTGCCCCATGAAGATCTCAACACGCTTCTTCTCGCGCTCCTTGATCTCGATAATCTTGTTGAAGTCGCTCTCCTGGTAGCGCTTCTTCGCCTCGATCTCCCCTTCCACGAGCGTATCGTCCGGCGTGTAGACGTACTCATCAAGCGTTGTGGAGATCTGCTTCACCTTGAAGGGCGTCAAGAAGCCGTCGTTGATGCCGTCCTTGAGGGAGTAAACATAAACCGGCTCGCCGAAATAGGCATAGGTATCCACGTTGTCTTTGCGTTTGGGCGTGGCGGTCAGGCCGAGCTGCACGGCGGGCGCGAAGTATTCCAGGATGCCGCGCCAGTTGCTCTCGTCGTTGGCCCCGCCGCGATGGCATTCGTCGATGACGATGAAATCAAAGAAGTTCGGCGGATAGTCGCCGAAATAGGGTGTCTCGCCTGGACCGCTCATGAAAGTCTGGAAGATAGTGAAGAACAGACTGCCGTTCTTCGGGACTTTCCCCTTCTTCCGGATATCCTCCGGCTCAATCCGCACCAGCGCGTCCTCCGGAAAAGCAGAGAAAGCGTTGTAGGCCTGATTCGCCAGAATATTCCGGTCGGCCAGGAACAGAATGCGCGGACGCCGTGTGGGCTCCCGACTCAAGTTCCAGCGGCTGTGAAAGAGCTTCCAAGCGATTTGAAAGGCGATGAAGGTCTTGCCGGTGCCGGTGGCCAGTGTGAGTAAAATGCGCGGCTTGCCATCAGCCATGGCCTGCATCACGCGCTCAACCGCAATGTCCTGATAGTAGCGGCTGGGATGCGACCCGCCTTTATCCTCGAACGGAACCGCAGAGAATCGATCCCGCCAGGCGTCCTGTTTGGCGAAGGTCAGGCTCCAGAGTTCTTCCGGACCGGGATAGTGCGGCACCTCACCCTCCGTGCCGGTCTCCATATCGATGGCGTAGATGCCCTGACCGTTGGTCGAGTAGGTAAAGCGGACGGCCAGCTTCCCCGCATAGTCCTTGGCCTGCCCAACCCCTTCGGTGAGTTCTTCATCCCAGGCCTTGGCTTCAATGACCGCCAGCTTGTGGTTGCGATAGACAAGTACATAATCGGCGATGAGCGGCTTCGCGCGCCGTCCCAAGCCCTCTATGCGACCGAGTGTGATGGGATATTCACGGAGAATGCGGCTGCCCTCGACGACACCCCAACCAGCCGCCTTGAGAGCGGGATCGATGTGCTCGGCTCTGGTTTCGGCTTCGTTCATAGCGTGTCGTTCCCACCACTGATGGCGTGGAAAATTTTCAACTTCAACGCTTCACTGTCTTCAGTGCCGCTGAGCACAGCATCCATCCATTCTCCAAGCAATTCCTTGGAGATATTGCCGGCAGCTACATGGTAGCTGATATTTTCTGACTCCCGAATGAAGGCATTGATACTGCGCAGATACCCGTTCAAGAGGAGCATCTGGGCGCAAAGGGTAATGGCGATGCGTTTGTTGCCATCCTCAAAACAATGAAACTTGCAGGCACAGAAAAATAAATGCGTGAGCTTGGCATCGAACGTCGGATAGTAGTCATCATTCTGGATGTGCTGTAGCACAGCATCCAACTTGCCGATATCCAGTTGACCTAACGATCCGCCGCCGCTGACTTCCACGGTTTTTCCGTGAATCTCAATCGCTTGCTCGACAGTTACATACACCCAGGCCATTATTCTCGTTCTTTAAGACGCTTCATCACGTCCTTCGCCTCTTCCAGACGCTCGGCCAATTCCTTGCTCTTCTCACCAAGAAACCGCTCAAACTCATCACGCTGGAGCGGAGTGACATACTCCTGAAGCTGAAGGTGCAGGGCGTCGCGGAACGCCAGATCGCGGCTGGCCATTTTGTTGCGCGCCTTCTCAACCAACGGTTTCCAATGCGCTTGTTTTTCAAATGCCAGAAATAAGGCATCCACTTCCCAGGAAGTGAGCTTGCGCCCCTTGGCTGTAAAATCTTGTACCAACACATCTGCGAAGCCAGCTTCGTACGATGCGATGACATCCAGCACCTCCGAATAAAAGGTGTCACGGACATTGGCGCGTTTGTCCAGACGCAGCACCCGGCGATAGACCTGCGCCTTCTCACGGAAGATGCTCACGTAAATCTTGTCCGTGTAGAGCGCATACTTGAAATTCCCCATGTCTACGCAATCCTTCAGCGCGTCCGTGAATTGTTTGCGATAGTTCTCCTCAATAAACGCAGATTGGATGAAATCTTCGTCTCGCTGATTGATGTACTTTGTCCCGCCGCCGGTACGCCGGTTGATCGTGTCGATGACGATGTCCAGAATGGCCTTGCGCAACAGTCCTGCCCGTTCGGACTCTGTCATGAGCATGGCGAGATTCAGAAAAGCTCGAAAATCAAGCACTCCAAGCCGGACCGTCTTTGTGGTGATCCCGAAATGTGTTTCGGGATCACCCATCTCCTGAATAGATATTTTCAATGATTTCAGTCGGTTGCCCGTCACCACCTCATACCCGTTTCGGGCCAGTTCTTCGGCATTCTGCTCCAAGTAATTTTCCACAGTGCGGAGCGTCACCTCGAAAAACGCCGCCACTTGTTCTTTGAGGACGACCGTCTTCCCCTCGAACGGGATACCACGGAGGCCCGCCGCCTTCTCAATTTCAGCGAGGGCATAGGGATTGTTCAGGATATTCTGCCGATCCACCGCCGAATTGGTGAGGTCTTTGTTCATAGGATGATTCCTACAGTTCTCCAGTGAACGCCTGATGCAGCAACGATTTCTTCAACTCGTCCAGCGCGGCGAGCTTTTGCTGGTAGATGGATTCGAGGCGTTGGGTTTCTTCTGAAAGGGAATCGATCGTTGTCACAACTCTTTGTTGGTGACCGCGTGAAGGAACAGGGATCATCACACTCTTTAGTTCATCTGAGTCTATCTTGAGTGTTCCGTGGGCCGCACTACTCAAGACGTTGTCGCTTGAATTGATTCGGTCACGTAGTGCGAAAAGGAGATACCGAGGGATCAGGTCTGACTCAGGATGGATTGCTCTAATGTCTTGATTGAATGCACAGGGAACCAGTAACTCGGCAATTTGGGCGCCATGTGCCAGCCCCATACCGCGAACAAGAATTAGGAGCGTTCCTGCTGGCGCCATGCGTGTTGAGGACTCGTCAACTGCGGATCTTGAAATGTGCAACAGCGAATCGGATAGTTGGGTTGATTTCATATCACGTCCAGAAATCCAAGGTATCTTGCCACTCCAATAGCTGCGTTTGCTTTTGCACGGAGTACCGCCACTGCTAAAACTGCATACTTGGTCTAGTCGTTTCTTTCCCCACCCCTCGCCGCCCTGACTGAAGACGGATTGGAGGTGGCTTTCGAAGAGGGCGCGGGCGTTGCGGAGGTTCTGTTCAGCGTTGGCTGTGGCGCGGGCGAGGCCATCAAATGCTTCGTCGAGGATGCCGACGATGCGGTGCTGTTCGGAGAGCGGGGGAACAGGTAGTCGAAATTCGGTCAACATGCCGACTTTGATATATGGCATCGTGTTACCGAGTTTCTGCCGAAACAGTCTCCTTCAGTTTGCCTTCAAGGATGAGATACAAGAACCTTGGTAACACTTGCTTAAAGTCCGAGAGTACATAGGTGCGTTGATAGGCCTCAAACTTGCCCTTGTAGTAACTCACATTTCCCACGTCCCCGTTACCAGCGATCAACAATGCTTCGGTATCAAACGAGAAGCTATCGCTAAATGTGTGCTTGGCAGCACAGGTAAAAAACGGGAACTCACCGTCTGGATTGCCTTGATTTACATCTTTCTTGCCCGTCCGAATCCGGCACAACTCACCAAGATGTCTTGTCTGCCAATCTTGTTTCATAGAAGCGCCTTAATTTTCCTCAGCACTTCTGCGCTCTCTGCATCCAGCGAGGCAATCTCGTCCATAATCTCTTGCGGGCTACGGTGCGCCACTACCTCACCGCCGTTGGGATTCTTCACCGACAATTCGAAAGTCTCCTGGTCGACGCTCTTGGCATCCACAGTCCACGACTTGGGCGAGTCGGCAAAGGTCTTCTGCAGTTTCACGAACTCTTTCAGGTCATCATCATTGAGCGGATTGGTCTTCCCGAGGCTGCGGCCTGGATCGAGCAGGTAGTACCAAATCTTTCTGGTGGGAGCGCCTTTCTCGAAGAACAGGACGACGGTCTTCACGCCAGCCCCCTGGAACGTACCGCCGGGGCAATCCAAGACCGTGTAGAGATTACAGCTTTCCAGGAGCAGCTTGCGCAAGCTCACAGAGGCATTGTCGGTGTTGGAGAGGAACGTGTTCTTGATGACCACGCCGCCGCGACCGCCTGCCCTGAGCATCTTGATGAAATGCTGTAAGAACAGAAAGGCCGTCTCGCCGGTGCGGATGGGAAAGTTCTGCTGCACTTCCTTCCGCTCTTTGCCGCCGAAGGGCGGATTGGCCAGGACGACCTCATACCGGTCTTTCTCCTGAATGTCGGCCAGGTTTTCCGTGAGCGTGTTGGTGTGGATGATGTTCGGCGCCTCAATGCCGTGCAGGATCATGTTCATGATCGCAATCACGTAGGCGAGGGACTTCTTTTCCTTCCCGTAGAACGTCCTCTCTTGCAGCGTCTTAAGATCCTTCGTTGACAGATCGCCCTTGGCGGTCAGATAGACGAATGCTTCGCACAAGAACCCTGCCGAACCACAGGCACCGTCATAGATACGGTCGCCGATCTTGGGCTTCACCACCTGCACCATGGCGCGGATGAGCGGACGCGGCGTGTAGTACTCGCCACCGTTGCGCCCTGCGTTGCCCATATTCTTGATCTTCGCTTCGTAGAGGTGCGAGAGTTCGTGCTTCTCTTTCTGCGAGCGGAAGCGCAGTTCGTCGATGTGGTCGATGATCTCGCGCAGGTTGTAGCCGCTCTGGATCTTGTTTTTGATCTCGCCGAAGATTTCGCCGATCTTGTACTCGATGGTGTTCGGCCCGCTGGCCTTCTGCTTGAAGCCATGCAGGTAGGGAAAGAGCTTCAGGTTGACGAACTCGGTGAGGTCGGGACCTGTGTTAGCCGCGTTGTGGTCAGGCTTCCCACCCTTGCTCTTCGGCGCCGCCCAGCTCTCCCATCGGTAGGGCTTATCGAGGATGAAACTGTAGCGCTTCCCCTCCAGCCTGGCTTCGTCCGCCTTGTCCTGCTCCAGCGCGTCGAGATATTTCAGGAACAAGAGCCAAGAGGTCTGCTCGGTATAGTCCAGCTCCGTCGTACAACCGGCTTCCTTCCGGAGCACGTCGTCGATGTTTCTAAAGCTGACGTTCCATGAGTGAAGGGTGTCAGGCAGCTGTAGGAATTTAGGCCGCCGGAAGCTTACCCTTTCCTCTAAGAAATCATCTTGCCTTGGGTGAGAAATAGCAGAGTTTGAGGTCTAAGGTGACTGAATAGGTCCCGAGGCGATTCGCCTGACCTGAGGCAAGACGACATGGCGCGAGTTGAAAGAAGGACGGTGGACCGTGGGAACAAGAAGTTTGAGAGGGATTGTGAACCTGCTAGTCGGGCAATTGAGTACTAGACTTATTGCCCAACAGCAAGTTCGGCTTCCAATGGATGGTCCTTCGGGAAGCGGCTGACGCCGAGCACGCTGAAGCCGAGGACATGGCCCTGTTCATCCACACGCTCCATCACGGCATCGTGGGCAGTGGGCCGCATGAAGCCGGGCGCTTCCCGAAACTGGACTTCCAGATAATCAGCTTCCGGGTCAAACCGGATTGTTACTTTTTCGGCCATATGCGCGCTCCTGATTTCAGCTGATCTGTCAGATTAGGCCGTCACCACAAAGCCATCATCAACAACCGGCGTGGGGTGGCCCGAAGCTTACCCCTTTCCCTCTAAGAAATCACGCACCTTGGAAAGAAGTGCTGAGGACTGAGTGCTGAGGCCGAGGGGGCAAGGAAATTGTGAGTAGTAACAGTTCATGCTGCCGCTCAACTAGCTCGTGCGCTCGTGTATCTTCCTCGGAACGATTGACTTATGCATGTGCTATGCATACGATGTACGCATATCAAAGAGGGATGTGTATGCGCACCACATTAGATCTCGATGAAAAGCTCATTCGGCAGCTGATGGACGTCACCGCCGCCAAAACAAAGACTGACGCCATTCACCTGGCCGCCGAAGAATTGATTCGACGCAAAAAGTTGGATCAGCTCAAGTCGTTGAGCGGCACCATCCATCTGGATCTGGACTGGAAGCGTCTTGAAAAGGCCGAACTCAAGCACCAATCTTCGCTGAAACGCCGACGGCATGGTCATCGCTGATACATCTGTCTGGATTCCTTTTTTCAACCGCCCGGACTCCGACGAAAAGGCTGCCCTGGACCTGCTTATCGATGCCGACGAGGTGATGCTCGTCGGAGTGGTGTTGGCTGAGTTGCTCCAGGGTTGCCGGACCCCCTCGGAACGGGAGACACTTTCAGATGCCTTATCAGCCTTACCCTATCGCGAAGTGAGCACTACAACCTGGATGCGCACCGGTGATCTATCGGCATCGCTCCTTCGCAAAGGAATGACCCTCCCGCTTTCAGATCTCCTGATCGCAACATTAGCCATCGAGCATGGCTGCCGTGTGTACAGTTTGGATGCTCATTTCAAAAAGATTCCAGGCCTATCTCTTTACATTCCCTCTTCAGCCTGAGCTTTCGTCACTGTTGCCCTCTTCCCCGCGTCCAGCAGAATCGCCACGAGCATGTCGCTCATGACGTTCACGCCGGAGCGGGCGCGGGCGATGATCCAGTCCACCGTCATGATGAGAGGAATGGCGGCAAGAATCACATGCTCCGGAAGACCGGCCGCGGCCAGGACGAGCGGCAGCACGATCATTCCCGCTTCCGGAATGCCCGCCACGCCGGCGCCCGCAATGATGGATGCCACGACGATCAGGATCTGCTTCGACATCGGCAAATCGTACCCGAGGGCATGGGCGAGGAACAGCGCCGCCATTGCTTCATAGAGGGTGATGCCGTCGTTGTTGAGATTGGTCCCGACACAGGCGGCAAGGCGAGCTGACTGTGACGAGACGCGCATACGTTCGAGACAGCGGAGGGTGATCGGCACGGTCGCTAGGCTGCTATTGCACGACAACGCCGTCATGATCGCGTCGGCACCCTGCCCCATATAGACGCTCGGCGGTTTCTTTCCCACCCACCAGGCGACGAGCGGATAGTAGAGCAACGCATGCACGGCAAGGCCGAGCAGCATGGCTGCAAGGAAAATCCAGAGCACGGAGAAGACCTCGATCCCCGACCGGCCGACGACGTTCGCCACGACCCCGAACACGGCGAACGGCACGACTAGAATCACCCACCAGAGAACCGTCACGAGCCAGCCATAGAGGCGCTCAATAGTCCAAGCCACGTGATCGAGCACGCCGCCGGCTTGACCGCTCTTCTTCCTCGCCCAACGCAACGCCAGACCAAGCGCCAGCGCCACGAGAACGACACCGATGATGTTATTGTTCCCAAACGGATCGGCGATCGTTCGGGGAATATACAACAACAGATCTTTGAGCGGATGTTCGGATGCGGTCCCGACCGGTTTAAGGTTCGTTCCCGGCACGACCTGGAGCAAGTTCTCGACATGGCACTGCCATGACTTCCCCGGCTGCCAGAGATTCATGACGGTGAGGCCGATGATCATGGCCACCATGACGTTCACAAGGCAAATGGCGAGCAGCTTTGCTCCCTGACCGAGCGGGAGAGAGGTCCGGATCAACGAATCGAGGATGGCCACAAAGATCAGCGGGACGGCCAGCGTCTTGAGCACCCATACGACCCAGAGACCAAGCCGACCCAGCTGTTCGTTACGGAGGCCGCCTAGATAGGACTCTTCGCCAAACAGGACGCCGAGCGTCGCGCCGCATAACACCGCAAGGAGAACCTGCGCATACAGTGGAAATGGGCTCCGGCCTGATGAATCATGCATCGTCAGAGTGGGGGGTCGAGAGCTTACCTGGTTTCACGCCTAGACACCATGTGTTCGTCGGGCGAACGCGGGCATGATTGCGAAATAGAAAATGTGTGCAGAGTCCTGAGCGTTTAGGCGGGAATATCTCTGTTCCCGTCGTACGAGGTGCGGGATTGGAAGGAGAGTTTCAGGATGTCGCCGTCTTTGACGACCGAATCCTCTGATCCGATCTTCTTGTTGATCGTGATCAGTGCCTCTCGGCTCTTGATGTACTGAAGTAACGGCCCGAGCTGCGCCGAGTTCGCCTCGATCAGCTGCTTCACGGTCGTGTGGTCGTTGATCGGCACCTCAAACTCACTCTCTTCAACGGCCGCGCGTAACGTCTGGCCAAAAATCTGCACGGATATCATGTGAGCCTCACCCTCTCTATTCAGCCGTTCCTGTCTCGCAGGGAAACCAGTGGGGCACTATACATGAGTTGTACGGGGAACTCAGCTCTGTTCCTGTCTTGCGGCCCGGTAGGCGTCTTGGAGGAGTTGCGCAACATGCTTCACCTGGACAGAGTCCGGTAATCCGTTCTTGAGCTGAATCATGCAGGCTGGACAACTGGTGGCAACGACGTTCGCACCGGTCTGCCTGACGGCACGGGCTTTCCGATCAAAGATCTTCTGCGACGTGTCATAGTCCTTGACGACATAAGTACCTGCCCCTCCGGCGCACCGGTCGGCATCCTGCATCTCGACAAAATTCACCCCGGGTAGGGACGAGAGGACTTGTCGTGGCTCTTTCGTGACGCCTGCCGCCCTGAGATGACAGGACGAATGGTAGGTGACGCGTTTGGTCAGCCCCTGGGCCTTGGCCATCGGTGGATGCTCGGTGGCACGTGCGACAAATTCAGAAATATGCACCACCTTTTTGGCCAATGCCTCGGCCTGCTGCCGCTCTTCCCCATCTTGAAACAGTGTCGGATAATCCTTCAGCATGAGGGTACAGGAAGCACAACCGGTCACGATCGTTTCATAGGTCGCGAACGACTGCAGATTAAATCGCGCGCCTTCGCGCGCCAGATCGACATGGCCATAGGTTTGAATGGGCGTGCCCGAACAGCGCTGAGCAGGGAGATCCGGTTCCACGCCGTGTTTCTGTAACACCTCGATCACCGCATCGCCGACGCCATCATCGAAATAGTTGGCGGCACAACCGTGGAAGTAGGCCACCGTCCTCGTCGGTGCGGCATGTGCTCCGCTTGGGATTAAATGGGCATACCGTTCACGCAAATGCTGTTGAGCCAACTTGGGGAGCGCAAGATCATGTGGCAAACGGGCGGTGGGTGCCAGTGCCTTCATGAGCGGGGCCGTGATCCACTCCAGCCATTTCCTGCCAAGCGGCCGATCCCAGACCTGTTGTGTGCGTCCGAGGAAGCGTAAGAACGATTCAAACGTGGTCCCGCGAGCCTGGCTCCGAAAGATCCAACCTGCGAACCGGTTTGGATGCTCAGCCCGCTTCTGCAAAATTAGGTCGGACACATCCACACCGGCGGGGCAGATGGTGCGGCACGATTTACAGTTCAGACATGATTCCACCACCCGCTTGGAATTGAGATAGCTATAATCCTTGGCCGTGACGATCTCGAACCAGCCACGCGCACTCATGTCTTCGGATTGAAACACGTCGTACACCGGGCACACGGAGTTGCATTTCGCGCATGTGGCACAGGACTTCGAGAGGCGCGTGTAATCAATATGATCCGTGAACGGGGTCTCGCTCAACTTGATGCCGGGGTTGAGGATATGGCCTGGATCGAACGCATGCTTCACCTGCACAAAGAGGTCGTATAGTTCTTCCCCGAACATGGTCTTGACCAACTCAGCTCGCACGCGCCCATCGCCATGCTCCCCACAAATCGACCCGCCGAACCGATTCAGCACGGTTGCATGGATCTCGTGATAGGCCTGCACCATCTTCTGAAAATCACCCGAGTCGTTCACGTCCAATAGCGGCACAATGTGGGCATTCCCGTTTCCGATATGGCCGAAGATGGCCACAGGCACCTGCTGTCCCCCGAAGAACTCCTCCAGGTAGCGGATCAGCTCGCTGATGCGTTCAGCTGGTACGACCACGTCGTCCACGAAATTGATCGGTTTCTTTCTTGGATCAAATCGATACAGGGTCGGATAGAGAGCCTTTCGCGCTTTCCACAACTGTTCTCGTTGCGCCGCGTCGAAGGCAACGGTCATATCCGACGCTAGGTTATACGATCGACAGATCACCCTCATTGAGTCAGCCCTCTCACGGAGGTCGACATCGAGGGAATCAGCATCCAACTCAACCAACAAGGTGGCCGCCGCATCAGCCGGAATGCCATGGTGTCCACGCCCGATCAGGTTGAGTGTGTTGGCATCCATGACTTCCAAGGCACTTGGCTGAAGAGTCAGGAGACGAGGGACTGCTTCGCCGACCTCTTCGAGTGTTCGGAAATGAATCAACGCGGTCAGCGTGGCCGAAGGCTTCTCCATCAGCGTAAGCGTGGCTTCACTCATGATCCCCAGCGTCCCTTCACTGCCGACAAACAGCTTGGGGAGATCGAAAGAGCCTCGCGTCAGCCCATCTGCAACTCCGAAGAGATTGTACCCACAGCTGTTCTTACTGACCGTCGGTTGCTTAGCGGCAATGAGGTCGGCATGGGCCTGGGTCAATACGAGAACGTCGCGGAGAGCCGGCACGGACGTCAGTAACCGTTCAAGCGTCGGATCATTCAGCGCATACGACCGAGCTTCGATCCAGGACGAAGACGCCAGACAGAGGCGAAGCCCCTGAACATTGTCTTTCACGGAACCGTACCGCAGGGTATGTGGGCCTGAGGAATTGTTGGCGATCATGCCGCCCAACTTGCACATGTCCCCGCTGGATGGATCGGGGCCGAATAACAGCCCGCGCGAGCTGAGTTGTTTGTTCAGTTCCGCCAACACGATACCAGGCTGAACGCGAGCCCAACGCTCCTCCTGATTCACTTCGAGGATTCGATTCATCCGTGACACATCGAGAATGATGCCGGACCCGATCGCCGAACCGGTCAGATTCGTCCCGGCGGCTCGCGGCGTCAGTGAAATACCTCGTGACACGGCATAGCCGACCGTCACGGCAATATCATCCTCCGACTCGACCAATACCACGGCCTGTGGCGGAATACGGTAGATGCTGGCATCCACGGCATAGGCCGTCAGTGCAGGGACATCGTCCAAGACCTTCTCAGCTCCCAAGAGAGCCCGAAGATCTTTCGGAACGACGCGACTCTTTGTCGGTTGGATCAAGGGTGATGCAGAGGTCGCCATAGGTCGTTGCCTATCCTAACCGAGACATTCCATTCCTACCCACGCTCGTTGTACCTGAAGTCCGAGTTCTCCTACAATGCATCTGAACGCTATGGATCGCCCATCGTTATTTATCACGCGTCTGTTGCCGCAAGCTGTGATGGACGCAATTCCTCAACGCTACCGAGTGCTGGCCGACTCAACCGATCGACCAACGACTGTACACGAGTTAGCACACGGGTTTTCCCAAGCCGACGCCGTGATCTGCACACTAGCCGACCGCATCGACGCCTCGGTCCTGTCCCAGGCCACCAAGCTGAAGATCGTCGCCAACTACGCCGTCGGTTACAACAACATCGACCTGTCTGCCGCGGCTCAACGTGGCATCATCGTCACCAATACTCCAGACGTGTTGACCGATGCGACCGCCGACCTGACCTGGGCGCTGTTGCTGGCGGTTGCGAGGCGCGTGACTGAAGGGGACGCGTTGGTGCGAGCCGGCCGCTGGACGGGATGGGCTCCGACACAAATGCTGGGTACGGACCTTACAGGAAAAACGCTGGGCATTGTCGGGATGGGACGGATCGGCCAGGCTGTAGCGTACCGAGCAAGCGGCTTCCGGATGTCGGTACTCTATGCAGGGCGCCATGCCGTTTCAAGCCCTCCTGGTTTTTCCTGGACCTGGCAGCCACTGGATGCGGTGCTGACGCGTTCCGATTACCTTTCGCTTCATGTTCCGCTCACCGATACCACTCGGCATCTGATCAGTCAACGCGAGCTCGCTCTGATGAAGCCGACGGCCTTTCTCATCAATACCTCGCGAGGACCGGTCATCGATGAGTCCGCCTTGCTCACCGCGCTCGAAGCAGGAACCATCGCCGGTGCAGGGCTGGATGTGTACGAGCACGAACCGGCCGTCCCCCCTGCTCTGTCCTCGCTGTCGAATGTGGTCCTTCTTCCCCATCTCGGATCTGCCACACTCGAGACACGTGTCCACATGGGGCTGATCTGTCTCGAAAATATTGCTGCGGCATTGGAAGGTCGAGCGGTTCCACATCGAGTGATCTGAGGAGGGCTGAAGAGACGACTCCGCATCTACGACGCATACCGAAACCCGACGTCCCCGCCTCCTTGCTTCCCTTTAAGTGCAGCCAACCGTTGGGGAACGTCATGAAACGAAGGAATGGATTGGAACGCATGTGCGGCCTTCTCCCACTGCTCTTCAGCTTCATACAGTAAGCCCAACTCATACCGTATAGCTTGCCCCTTGGCTCCCTCGCACCGTGGGTCAGCCAAGACCGTCTCCAGCCCACGAATGGCAAGCGCGATGTGATGACCTTCCTTGAGACAAACCGCCGTCATCAGTGCCGAATCGAGATAGAACGAATCGCTGTTCATCGACACCTGGAATTCTTCCTTCGCCGCTTCGTACAACCCCATGTTCTTATACGCCACACCTAATGCATAGTGTGCTTCATAGTCTGGAGGAGCTGCTGCCACTTCTTTATTCGCCGCTTCAGATGGAGGGGATGGGAGGGACGGAGAGGTCGTCTGAATGGCGGATGCCGCGACACCTGACTTTTCTGGGAATGGAATCGGTCCCGACCCCACCTGTGATTCATGTCCCCCGTCTTTTTGCGCAGAAGGCACCTTGCTACTTGTCGTTAGCTGAACAGGTTGGCTTTCCTCTGGGCGTGGATTTGCCGATACCTTTGTCGCGGTCTTCGGAACGTGTGGCGACCTCGGAGGTGGAGCGCTACCTGGTGTCGGATGGCTTTCTTGAACCGGGGGTGTCTTGACTGAGTTGGCTCCAGGATCCTTGGCAAAGGGATTCACGTCGTCCGGTTCCGCCCCTGCCAGCGAAAATCCCTGCACGTCTTCCGTCACCCCCTGGAGACCGCTCGGGCAACTGTGCTGTACTCCACTGTCAGGCGACTCACCGCTCACATCTAGGGCGGAACTGCCGTTCTGCAACGCATCGTGCACAGACGTAGTCTGGAGGGGTTCTGCTGGTTCTCCCGTCGTACCTCCATGTATCTTTGCCGCCAACTGATTCACGAATGTCTCATCGGCAGAGAGGGCCTTTACCTTTTCAAAGAGCTCTTCGTGCAGGCTTTCCATACCTGGTTCAGGATGTTCCAAGAGCAGTTCGACCGCTTTGGCATACTGCAGGGCGGCTCCACCATGATCTCCCTTTTCCTCGAACAACTCACCCATGAGCTCGAGCAACGGCACCGAGTTCGGCTCTGCAGACAGAAACTCCTGAATCAACGATTCAGCTAGCCCCAGATCATGGGCACGTAGCGCCGCACCCGCTAAGAATCGATATTCCCCCAACGCGACTTGGACGTCGCCTCGTTGCAAATGCAATCGAGCCAGAAGCTGACAGACTTGCGGATTGCCCGGTTCCCGCGTGAGTATCTGGTTGAGGATCGCTTCCGCACCCTCATATTGCTTCTCCTCGATACGCCGCATGGCTTCGGTCAAGAGGTCGGGCGGCTCCGACGATTTTTGCCCACCCCCTGCTGGGGAACTTGGTTTGATCGCCTTCACTGCGCCGATTCCACCTTTCTCTAAGCTGTCGACGAACTGCGCCGCTTCGCTATTTGCAGGATCGATTCGAAGAACGGCCAGATAGGCGTCTTTCGCCTCATCGTACCGCCCTTGCGCCGACCGCTCACGGCCGAGTTGGAGATACACCTTGGTCGCTTCATCCTGTTGGTTTTCCTGAACACAGAGTTCTGCAACACGCTGTTGTGCGTTGAGATTTGAAGGATCTTGCGTAACGATTTTCCTATAGATCTCGAGTGCGTCTTTCCCTCGACGCTCCTTCAAGTAGTACTTCCCCAGCGTGAGATAGTCTTGAACCGCGCTGCTGATGAGTCCTCGTTCGACATTCAGGTCACCGAGATGGCGATACACTTCATAACGCGTGGGGTCACACTTGAGGACTTTTTTGAACGCGGCGATAGCCTTGAGCGTCGCACCCTCCGCTCGAAATGCCGATGCCGCTTGAAGGAAGGCCGTGGCAGCTTCTCCAGGAACGTTCCGCTTGAGGTGTAAATCTCCGATAGAATTATGGATACTCCCGTCGCCTGGAAGTTCCGTGGCTAATTTCTTCCATTCGGCGATGGCCGCTTCGAACTGTCCACGAGAAGCGAGGAGCTGAGCTTGCTGAAGAACGCGACTTCGATCCGGTGGCACGACTATTTCCTCCTCCACAATCGGAACAGCCAAACGCTAACAGTCGCAATGAGTTTTGTCTAGGAAATGGGAGAATCAGACAACGGTCTGGAGCAGCGGAAGAGACGGTGCCTCCCGTTCGGAGGACCGGCCCTTCCGCCAAACACGAGGAGAACTATTTCTGTTTAGGATGCGGCGATCACCGACTTAAGCACGTTGGCCGCTTGAGGCCCCTTGGCTCCCTGCACAATATCAAACTCCACGTTTTCACCCTCTTTGAGTGTCTTGAAACCATCCCCCTGTAACGCAGAGTAATGTACGAAGACATCTTCTCCGCTATCGAGGCGGATGAACCCAAACCCCTTTCGATCGTTGAACCACTTGACCGTTCCTTTTGTTTTCACAGAAACCCTCCTTTTTTTCAGCAACAACCGGCACTTAGCGAAGTTCAATCGGTGAACGTATAGCGCTGCTCAATGCACAATGTGAAGATAGACAGGACGATAATTCGGCTGGTCGAATGGACGGGAACCTGCAGGAGTGATGCATCGCTCACGGAACCCATCATTTCAGAGGAAAGTCGCGCAGCATGTAACATAGGGTTGGGGTTCTGTCAAGCGAATCTTCGCTGAGCGTGATTTCTCCTGTGTTTACAAGGAAGAGTGACTTCCCTATAGTGAGTGACATTTCCTCGACCAGAGATCTTGTGATCCTACGAACGCTCCTCGACCGCTACATTTTCACGGAACTTCTTTCTCCCTTCGGCCTCAGCCTGGGCGCGCTCTGTTTTGTGATGTTAACGAGGGAGCTCCTCCGGCTTGTCGAGTTGCTCGTCTCCAAAGGCGTAGGATTCTTGGCTGTCCTGAAAGTAATTGCGATGCTGCTCCCTTCCGGTCTGGTGCTCACCTTACCTATCGCAGGCCTGATCGCGTCGATTACGGCATTCGGTCGACTGTCGTTCGATAAAGAATTGGTCGCCATGCGTGCAGCCGGACTCAGTCTGCTGCGTCTTTCACAGCCGGTGCTTCTTTTTTCTATATTCGTCTGTACGCTGACACTGGTGTTATCCCAATGGGGACAGCCATGGAGTTCGCTGAATCTGAAGAAAGTCGCCCTCAACCTACTGAAAGACCAACTCGTCTTGGCCCTGGAGCAAGGCACCTTCAACGAACCGATTCCCCGCATGATGATCTACGTTCCAGAGAGCGAGCCTGGTCAGCCTCAGGACGGCATCTTCATCTCCGACGAACGTCTGCCCGAGGAGCCTCGAGTCATCGTGGCGCAGCAGTACCATGTATTTATGGATTCCGCACACGATCACGTCGCACTACGATTGATCAATGGCACGATCCATACCCGACCTCGAGAGGACGACCAGTACCGGGAGATCGCCTTTGCCCAATATGACATCAAGATTAATCTGAACCTCAGCAGCTACGCAGCCACAGAGGAACGTCCGTCCTATGATCAAATCATGGCACGCCTGGCTGAAACGGATGGCAAAGATGCGGGTGCTCTTCGACGTCTGATGGAATATTACAAAGATCTGGCATTCCCGACCGCTTCCCTCGTATTCTGCTTACTCGGAGTGCCGGTCGGCATTGTGTCCAAGCGATCTGGTCGTGTCGGTGGATTTGCAGTCGGTGTGGGGATCATCATTGCCTTCTATGTGCTCAATGTCGGCTGTGATTTCTTGGTGACCGCTCTTGTTCTTCATCCATTCTTCGGTGCCTGGCTCCCCAACATCATCTTTATGGTGATCACGGTGGTCATGTTCGTGCGGATGAGCAGACAATAACGCCATGACCATTTTGTTTCGCTATATCCTTCGCGAATTTTCAAAAATCTTCGGCATGTGTTTTGCCGGTCTGGTCACCATTTACCTCGTGATTGATTTTTTCGAGAAGGTCCGCCGCTTTCTTCGGTACGAATCCGGTATTCTTCCCATCCTGACCTACTTTGCCTTGAAAGTTCCTGCGATTTCATTTCAAGTGGCTCCGTTTGCCGTACTGGTTTCAACTCTGTTGACGCTTGGCCTCCTCATGCGAAGCAACGAAATTACCGCCATGCGCAGCTGTGGAATCAGTTTGCTCTGGATGTCATCCCCTTTTCTTCTCTTCGCCAGTGGCATCTCCATGGTGCTCCTCGCCTTCAGTTCGACCGTCATTCCGCTGGCATCGGAGAAGGCGGAAGAAGTTCGAGTAATCCAAATCGAACAGAAGCCGGCACCCATCACTAACCAGGCCGTCCAGCCTTGGGCGCGCATCAGCGCCACCGCCCTCATGAAAATCAGTGAAATCGACACCACCGGTATGACTGTGCGAGGAGTACGGCTTTTTTATTTTCGTTCCCCCTTTCAACTCGAACGGCTCACCGAAGCAGAGGAAGCCCGGTACACTCCGAACGGGTGGCTTCTGCTAAACGGCCATCATCGCCAGATTGTTGATGACAACACCGCCGAGCTAGTCCAGTTCACCGAGCAGCTGATCACGATCCCCCTTATTCCTGACGATTTTTCCAGTTCGCTCATCGGAAACTCGGAAACCATGACGTTTCGCGAGATACAAGATTACCTCGGGCGTTTCCAGCATGAAGGTTTTTCTTTTGCCCGCTTGCTGACCGACTACCATGGCCGTGTGGCATCTCCGCTGGTCACCGTCGTGATGGTGATCGTAGGCATTGCCTTAAGCCTTCGGCGGAGTGGAGTGCGTGGAGGCAGCATGGCGGTGGGAATCGGACAGGCGTTCATCGTGGGGTTTTGCTACTGGACGACCAACGCGGTCGCGATTGCACTGGGACGAGGGGGAGCGCTGGCTCCCATGCTGGCTGGGTGGATGGCTAACGCCGTCTTCTTGAGCTTTGGGCTCTACCTCTTGTTGAAAGTTCGCCATTGAACTATGGTTTCCTAGTTGACTCAGTTCTGGTCTTCCGGTAAGAAAGGCGCCGGAGCCGCCCATTGAAGGAGGA